>CANEYR010000237.1 GCA_947444055.1 Planctomycetota bacterium | reverse complement strand
GGTGGGCGGGAAGTGGGCTGCGAACGGGCGCGCAATGGGCGCGATCGGGCGCGAGTGACCGGCTGGACGAGGGTGCGCAGGTGCGGCAGACTGGCGGAATGGGTTCCGGGTGGTCCGGGACCGCTGCTTGAAACGCCTATCCGCCGCCATTGGAGGCTCGCCGCATGAACCCTCGCAGCCTCGTGTTTGCCGTCGTCTTGCTGCTCGGACTCGGCCTCGCCGCGTGGGCCGTGTTCGCGAACAGCGAAGTGACGCCGCAGCCAAGCGGCGACCCCACCGTCGTTCCGATCGCGCCAGCCGCCGCCGAAGGGGCGTCGGTCACCGCGCCGATCGAAGGCGCCGCGGCTGCGCCGAAGACTGCCGAGGAACGCACCGCCGCTGCTGTTCCCGCGGCCAACTTTGCCTGGCAGAAGGCGACGATCCGCGGCCGCTGCGTCGACGCGCAGCGCCAGCCGCTCGCCGGGTGCACGGTGCAGTTGCGTGGTGCCGGTGACCGCGAACGTATGGAGCAGTGGCTGCGCGAACACCTGCCGCCGGTGTGGCAGAACCCGGAGCCGCTGACGACTGGTGCCGACGGCAGGTTCACGTTCACGTTCACGCCGCCGCCGCCGTTCGTGTTCTTCGTCGATCTGCATCGCGATGACCTCGCCGCGATGAGCGGGCTCTGGAACACGATCGCCCTGGACGACGCCATCGACCTCGGCGACGTCACGATGGTGCCTGGTGTGCTCGTCCAGGGCCGCGTCGTCGACGAAGCGGGCACGCCGGTCGCGAAGGTCCGTGTCATGGTGCTTCCGACTGCCGCGTTGTCCGGCCCCGACAAGGTCGGACAAGTCACACCTTCGTCGTTCACACAAGGACGGAGCAGTGCCGACGGCTCGTTTCGCTGCGCGCACCGCCTGACACCGGGACTGTTCCTCGTGGTCGTCACCAGCGACCACCAGCTCGCGAAGCCGATCACCGGCACGCTCGTGCTCGAACGACCGATCGAGGAACTCACCGTCGTGGTGAAGAACACCGCTGACGTGCCGACCATCAGCGGGCGTGTCGTCGACGAGAGCGGGCAACCGATCGACCGAGCCAACGTCGAGGCCCGCGGCAACCCCATCGGCTGGTGGACGGGCTACTCGGAAAAGGACGGTGCGTTCACTCTGAAGGCGCGGGACAAGGCAACCGGCGGGGACGTGACGCTCGCGGTGCAGCACGAACAGTTCGAAGAGACGAAGCTCGCGAAGCCGATCGCGTGGGGCAGCAAGGACGTCGTGCTGACGATGGTGCGCGGCGGCGGGCTCACGGTGCACGTGCACGACGACAGCAACGCGGTGGTGACCGACTTCCTCGTGCGCGTGGTGCGCGACCTACGAGCCGGTTCCGAAGCTGGCAAGATTCGCGCGCGGGGCCCGTTCGAAGCCGGCTTCGCGAGGGTGCCAGGGGTCGCGCGCGGCAAGTGGACGGTCGTCGTCGAGTTCCCGAGCAAGCTCGCGATGGCGCCGGTGTTCACGCCGATCGAAGTGACGACGACGTCGGCAACGACACGGGTCGACGTGCGCGCTGCCGCCAATGCGCAACGCACGCTGCGTGTCGTCGACGGCGCCGATCAACCAGTCGCCGGCACAGTCGTACAGGTGTGTTTGCCGCTCGATGGCAAGCTGACGGACGAGTCCGCGATGCTGGCGATGGACAGCTGGTTCAACACGTCGTCGAACGACCGAGCGCTCGTGCTGAGCGAAGCGCCGACGGCGGCGGATGGCACGCTGGTGCTCACCGGTCCACGCGGTCGCGCCGTCGGAGTCTGCGTGTCGGGGCCGGGCCATGTTCCGGTTCGCCTTGGTGACGTTCGTATCGACGACCCTGGCGAGCTGCTCGTGCGCGTGAGTCGCGGCGCGCGGCTGCGCGGGCGGGTCGGTCCGCCGGAGGCAGTGGCCGAGATGCTGCGCCTCGGCGGCATCGGGTCGCGAAACATCAGCGGTAGGAAGACGAGCATCGGCCTCCTGCAGGGTGGGAAGGGCCAGCCGTGGGTGCACTTGCCGAGCCAACGCGCCGACCAACGCTTCGCAGTCGGCGACGACGGCAGCTTCGACATCGACGGCTTGCCGCCGGGCAAGTGGCAGGTCGCGGTCCACTACTGGTCGTCGAGCTCCGGGAGGCAAGCACCGGCGGGCGAAGTCGTGCTGCGCGACGGCGAGACGACGCAGTTCGATCCCGACGTGCGCCAGATGCTGCCCGGAACGTTGACGGGCCTCGTGCGCAAGAACGGCGCGCCGATGGTGAACACGCCGATGCACGTGCAAGGGGAACGCGATGCCATCTCGATCACGACCGACGGCAACGGCGCCTTCACGACGCCGATCGCGCCCGGCTCGTACCACGTCGTCATCCCTTCGCAGCAAGGCAACGAGTCGCAGTGGGCCACCGCCGAGACGGCGACCGTCGTCGTCGGCCAGACCACCGAGCAGACGTTCGACCTCTGGACGGGGCATCTGACGATGACCGTGCGCGATGCCAACGGTGACGCGGTGCCCGGCGTCAACGTGCTGGTGAGCGCCGAGCCGCCGGCTCGCGGAATCCCGCAGCTGAAGACAGGCGAGCACGGCACGTGCACGAAGGAACTGCTCGCGCAGACGCTGACGTTCCGCGTCCTGCCGAAGAGCCTGCAGTCGCTCGAGGCGCAAGAACAGCTGCGGCAGAAGGCGCTCGCGACGCGCAACAGCGACCCGTTCGCCGGCCGCCTGTTCGTGCTCGGCACGGCGACGGTCGCCGCGAATCAGACGACGAACGTCGAGCTGCGCCTGCCGGCCGAGTGGGACAAGTGACCGCCGGTTCGCGGCCGCGTCACGTCACTGCCACTTCATGCCGTCGATGAAGTCGAGCGGGCCGCCGCACGACTGCGAGTGGCAGTGGATGCAGCCGGCGATGATCGCGTTGTAGGTCGCCTTGCCCGGCTGCGCGTCGGAACGGATGGCGGTGCCTCGGCTGCGCCTGCGCCGGTGGCGGCGAACGGCGAGGACGCGGCGTTCCG
>CANEYR010000236.1 GCA_947444055.1 Planctomycetota bacterium | reverse complement strand
GAACCGCGACCGGTGGCGCGACTGGCGTTCGACAACATCTTCCGCCTGCAGGATCGCTTCCCGCTGATCACCGAGCAGCGTTTCTTGATCGCCGCCATGCTCGACATGCTGCGCTACGAAGGCGTCACGCCGCTCTTCGTCGACATGATTCCGCCCGGCGCCAGCCACGGCCGCGCCGATTTTGATCCGTCGTCGTATCTCGTCGGCTTCGACAACGTTCTGCACCTTTGGTTTGCCGACGACGAACACGGCAACCAGCCGTACTTCCGAGTGCTCAAGTCGGTGGGCAACGACTACGTACAGGAACCGGTCGCGATCGAGTGGCGCAAGGCCTGAGCCGCATCAGCCCGTCGGCCACTTTGCAGCCTGGTGTCCCTGCACGATTTGTTCGACGACCGCGGGCTCCGCGAGCGTCGTGATGTCGCCCAGCTCGCCGTAGTTGCCTTCGGCGATCTTGCGCAGGATGCGGCGCATGATCTTGCCGCTGCGTGTCTTTGGCAGGCCAGCCACCACTTGGATGCGATCGGGCGTCGCAATCGGGCTGATGACTTTGCGCACGGCTTGCTTCAACGCCGCCACGATGTCCGCCGTGCTGACGCCATCCGCCGACTTGCCCGCAATGACGTAGGCATAGATGCCTTGGCCCTTGAGTTCGTGCGGGAACCCCACGACCGCCGCTTCCGCGCAGTACGCGTGCGACACCAGCGCGCTCTCGATTTCGGCGGTGCCCAAGCGATGGCCAGCCACGTTCAACACGTCGTCGACTCGACCGGTGATCCAGTAGTAGCCGTCTTCGTCGCGACGACAGCCATCACCAGTGAAGTAGAGCCCCGGGTACATCGCGAAGTACGTCTGCTGAAAGCGCGCGTGGTCGTTGAGGATCGTGCGCGCTTGCCCCGGCCAACTGCTAGCCAAGCAGAGATTGCCCGAGACCCCGTTGCCGAGCAGTTCCTTGCCTTGTTCATCGACCAACACCGGCTGCACACCCGGCAGCGGGAAGGTCGCGGAGCCTGGCTTGCAGGGCGTCGCCCCGGGCAGCGCCGAAATCAGGATGCCGCCGGTCTCCGTCTGCCACCAGGTGTCGACCACGGCACAGCGCTTGTCGCCGACGACGTCGTGGTACCACTGCCACACTTCGGGGTTGATCGGTTCGCCCACCGACCCGAGCACGCGCAAGCTGGTGCGCTGGTACTTCTTCACCGGCTCGTCGCCAAACCGCAACAACGCGCGCAGGGCCGTCGGTGCCGTGTAGAAGATCGTCGCCTGGATGTCGTCGATGACTTGCCAGTAGCGGCTCGCATCGGGGTAGAGCGGCGTCGATTCGAACAACACCGTCGTCGCGCCGTTGCACAGCGGTCCATAGACGATGTAGCTGTGGCCCGTGACCCAGCCGACATCGGCGGCACAGAAGTGAATGTCACCCGGCCGCCAGTCGAACACCAACTCGTGCGTGTAGGCCGCATAGACCAGGTAGCCGCCGGTCGTGTGCAGCTGGCCTTTGGGCTTGCCGGTCGACCCTGACGTGTAGAGCACGAACAGCGCATCTTCGCTGTCCATCCACTCCACTGGGCAATAGGCGCGCTGCTTTGGCATTTCGTCAGCGAGCCAGCGGTCGCGGCCGACGCGCATCGGCACCATGGCCTCGGTGCGCTGGCTCACCAGCACTGTGTGCACAGGCAAGTTGGCGATCGCTTCGTCGACGGTCTGCTTGAGCGGAATCGTCTTGCCACCGCGCATGCCTTCGTTGGCGGTCAACACGACGCGGCAATCGGCATCGACGATGCGATCGCGCAGCGATTGCGCCGAGAAGCCAGCGAACACCACACTGTGCACAGCGCCGATGCGGGCGCAGGCGAGCATGGCGTAGACCGCGTCGGGGATCATCGGCAGGTAGATGCACACGCGGTCGCCCTTGTTGACGCCATAGGCCCGCAGCACGTTGGCGAGACGGCACACCTGTTCGTGCAGTTCGCGGTAGCTGATGTGGCGGTAGGTGCCGGGTTCATCGCCGACCCACAGCACCGCGGTCTGGTCACCGCGCGTGGCCAGGTGCCGATCGACGCAGTTGAAGCTGGCGTTCAACTTGCCGCCGAGAAACCACGCGACCTCGGCCTTCGCGAAGTTCTGCGAGGTCACGCAATCGAACGGATGAAACCAGGTCACCCGCTGCGCACACTCACTCCAGAACTGCGCCGGATCGGTCAGAGCTGCCTGGTAGAGCCGTTCGTACTGCGCGAACGAACTGACGTGGGAGACGCGCGCGATATCCGACTTGGGAGCGACGATGCGATCGGCCATGGTGAGATGCTCGACTCAGTTCACAGGGACCGCACCCACTGCAGCAGCGTGCGCACCGCGGTGCCCGCCGCACCGCTCTTGTAGTAGTCCTTGGCGAGGCCGCCGTAGGCAGTGCCGGCGATGTCGAGGTGCACCCACGGCGTGTCGCCAGCGAAGAACGACAAGAAGGCACCGCCGGCCGTCGAGCCGTTGCCGTACTGCGGTCCATTGATGTTGCCGAGGTCGGCGAACTTGCTCTTCATCTGTTCGCGGTGGCATTCCCACAACGGCAATTGCCACAGCGGTTCGTCGGCCGCCTTGCCAGCCGCCACGACGGCATCGCAGAGTTTCTGGTCGTTGCCCATGATGCCCGCGACTTCGTGGCCGAGTGCGGTCACGACGGCGCCCGTCAACGTCGCCAAGTCGACGATCTGCCGCGGCTGATAGAACTTCTTGCCGTAGCTGATCGCATCGGCGAGCACCAGCCGTCCTTCGGCGTCGGTGTTGAGCACTTCGATGGTGTGCCCATCCATCGCGGTGACCACATCACCAGGCTTGGTCGCGTCCGGCCCGATCGCATTCTCGGTTGTGGCGATGAGGCCAATGATGTTGGCCTTCGGTGCCGCACCCGCGAGCCCGCCGTGCTGCAACGCATGGAAGAGACCGAGCACCGCCCCGGCCCCGCACATGTCGTAGCGCATCTCGTCCATCTTGGCGGCCGGCTTGATGCTGATGCCGCCGGTGTCGAAGGTCAGCCCCTTGCCGACGACGCAGACGTT
>CANEYR010000235.1 GCA_947444055.1 Planctomycetota bacterium | reverse complement strand
TAGCGGCACAGCTTCTCCAGCCCTTCGCGATCGCGCGCAGCCACCCACGCGCCCGCGTGCAGCGAGAACCCTTCCACCTCCGCGCACAGCGGCCCCTTCACGAACGGCTCATACCGCCCATGGCGACCGGCGGGCGACGAACGCAAGGTCGTCGCGCACCAGACGCAGGAAGTCGAGCAGGTCCTGGCCGACGAGCCGCATGTACTCGTACAGAGTCTCCCCCGGTCGATGGACCGCCGCCGCCGCGAACCGCCGCAGCAGCGTCGCGTCGATCGGCGAACCCAGCCGAGAGATCGCGCGGCGCGGCACGCCGAGCCATTCCGCCGTCTGGTTGGGGCCGCGCGAATCGAACCATTCGGCCGGTTCCAGCCAGTCGCAGAAGGTTTTGGCGTCGTCGTAGAGGCCCAGCGCCTGCAACACGAGGCTCAGCGCGCAGGTCGGCGGATGCTCGCGCGGGAAGTGGTGGTGATCGAAGTTGTGCAGCACGGCGTCGTGCGAGCCGCCGACGTCGACGGTTGCCACGCCCGGGTCGGCGAGTTCGTCAGACCGCGGGTCCCGGCGCTCGATCACGCAGCCGTGCAGTGCAGCCAGCACGCAGCAGGCGAGCAGGTCGTCTTTGTGAGCACCGCCGGGATGGGTGACGATGCGATGCAGGGTGGCCATGAGCGCCGGGACGGTATCGGTGCGGCGCCAGAAGCGAGCAAGCCAAGCGATGCTCGCGGCCACGGTGCGCGGCGGCACCGCGCACCGCCGCCAGGCAAGGTCACGGCAGGATCTCGAACTCCGACGGGCCACCGCCCCAGTAGTTGCCGAGCCCGTCGATACCGAGCACCGCGACCGTGAACCGGATGCCCTGCAAGAACGGGGGCACCACGATCAGGCTCAGATCGACGGTCGAGTTCGTGTTGCCGTTGGCGTCCAGCACGCCCGCGAACCCGGGGAAGAATGGCGCCACCGGCGCACCTGCGACGAGGTAGGTGAACGCATCCAGGTTGATCGGCAGCCACGCCGTCCCGAACGTCGAACCCGGCCCGAAGCCCGAAGCCGACAGCAGCGTCAGGTAGGTCTGCCCCGCGCGCGACGCGCCGCCGTAGATGTTCATCGTGTGCACGACGCCCGCAGCCGCGCTCTCGGTGTGCAGGCGCGGCGTCACGAACGCATGCGGACTGCTGCGCGTCGGCAGCTGCAGCTGCGCCGGAGTCGCCGGCGCGATGGCGACCGACGTCGCACCGGGCGTGAAGCACGGCACCCACCGCACGAACGAGTTGCCGGCGAAGTCGTAGATCGGCAGGTTGCGCAGTTCGAGCCGCAGGCGGTAGCCCGCGGGCACCAACATCGCCGTGTGATCACAATCGATCGCCAGCGCATGCACGCCGGCGGCGCCATTGCGCACGCCGGCCGTGCCGGCACTGATCAGCTTCTTCTGCCCATTCGGCGCCACCGCGTAGAGCGCCGCCGTCACGTAGAAGTCGCCGACGGTGGCCGCGACCGTCGCGGTGACCCGCGCGCGGCCGAGCAGTTCCATTTCGGCGCTGAGCACCTGACTGGTGAACCCTTCGCTGTCCATCACCACGTTGGCCGCGAGCGCAGTGGGACTGCGGTTGTCGGCGCAGAACGCGAGCACGTCGTACGCCGGGTTGCTGAGCACGTTGCTGACCACCACCGGCGGCTCCACCGCGGTCGGCGGCAGCGCCGTGATCGACTTGTTGGCGCCGCTCGAGTGCAGATACAGCGTCGTGGTCGCGATCCCGCTCGGCGGCCAGCTTGCCTCCAGGGCGTGCGCCCAAGCCGAAGTCGAATCGAGATGGGTCACACTGCTTGCCGGCGCGTAGCCGGATTCGTGGCGCGGCTCCAACGGTACGCCGTTGGCGCGGCCCTTCAGGTAGTGGTCGAACCAGCGGCGGATCGACTCGTCGTTGGCGAACTGCTCGATCTGGTTGTCCTGCGTGCTGTGGCCATTGGTGGTCCAGTACGTGCGGACCGGCGTGTTCGCCGGCAACAGCCCCAGCGCGGCGATCGTGTCCGCCAGTTCGTGCTTGGCATCGTCCCAGCAGTTGGTCAGCAGGATCGGCACCGTCGTCGTCAGCAGGCGCGGCAGGTAGTTGCGCAGCGGATCGGCGGCCAGCAGCGCACCGATCGGCGGGTAGTTCGCGGCGACGAGGAACGCATAGGACGGATCCGCGGGGCCGCGTTCGTAGATGCCGACTGCGACTTCGGCGTTCAGCAGGTTGCCGCGCACGGAGTTGGCAGGCACGTCGAGTGGCGCGATGCGTGGCGCCACTGCCGCGATCAGCGGCATGTGCGTGTAGGCGCCCATCGGCACCGGCAGCGGTTGGCCGGACCAGCCTGCCGCGCGATACGCGTGGCGGCCACCCATCGACTCACCGGTCACGGCCAGGCGCGCCCCGTCGACGGTGATGCCGACTGGCAGGAACGCGTTCGCGCGCGCGAACAGTTCGGCCATGTCGCGCAGTCGCACTTCTTCCGACGCATCGAAACCCGGCGCGTTGTAGTTCGTCGTGACGCCTTCGCCGCGCACGTCGTAGGCGAAGCACACATAGCCGGCGCGCGCGAGCAGGTTGCCGCGGGCGATGAGGGGCGGGATGTTGCGCGACCCACTGCCGCCGTGGATCAGCAGCACGCACGGCCAGCCGCCCGCTGGCGTCGGCGCAATCGGGTAGTAGACATCGAGCGCGGTCATGACGCCGTCGACCCAGGTGATGGCGCCGAGCGGGGTCGCCAGCGCGTAGTCCCTGGTCCCCACCGGAAAGCCGCCGGGCGGCGGCAACGGATCCTGAGCAACCAGCAGGGGGAGGAGCAACACGGCGGTGAGGAGGTGGCGCATGGGAACCTGATCAGGACCGGAACTGGCGCGGCGCACGCGGAATTCACGCAGTTCGCGCCGAGGGAGCCTCAAGGAGGCGGATAGGCGTTTCAAGCAGCGGTCCCGGACCACCCGGAACCCATTCCGCCAGTCTGCCGCACCTGCGCACCCTCGTCCAGCCGGTCACTCGCGCCCGATCGCGCCCATTGCGCGCCCGTTCGCAGCCCACTTCCCGCCCACCGGG
>CANEYR010000234.1 GCA_947444055.1 Planctomycetota bacterium | reverse complement strand
CGTCGCGCTGAAGGCGGTCGGTTCAGTCCGCGAACAGTGCGGCTAACGAAGCGACGTCGAGAACGCGATCGGTCCAAGCATCGAGTTCTGTAGCGGTCGCCCGTTCCACTCGGTGCCTCAGCTCGAGGGGCAGTTCGCCGAATCGACGAGAGAGCAAACGCAGGAGTGTGTGGGCGCGACCTTCGGTTCGACCTTCGGTGCGGCCTTCGCTTCTGCCTTCGGTGCGGCCTTCAGTTCTGCCTTCCATGCGGCCGCGAGAGATGCCTTCTTGGCGTGCCTTGTCGAGGGTGCTCATGATCAGAGGGCGTGGGTCGTTGAGGTTGTTGGTCAGCGCCATCTCAAGGTCTTCCGGAACGACTTCGGTGACGGCGAGAAGATACCAGCTGATTGCTTCGAGCGCTTCCGTCGCGGGCAGCGGTTCGTCGACCTGCTCGATGGCTCGCAGCAGGTCGCCCCAACGGTCGATGGCGGCGAGCACTTCGCGATCGGTGAAGTGGCGCAGAAAGGCCAGGCACAGCAGCGTCAGCGTGGTCAGCGCTGGCAGCCCGCGGGCGCGCAGGGTTGCTTCGGTGCTCGTGGCGAGGTCGTCCAAAAGAAACGCCACGTGCGGCTGCAGCGCCGCGATGGCGGTGGCGGTCTCGGCGTCGAGCCATGCGGCATGCGGATGCACGAGGTCCGTGGCCGGCATCGGTTTGACGTCGTGATAGAGCACGCAAGGCAAGACCAGCGGCTCTGGGGCCTCGGCGCTACCGCGATGCACGCGCCGCAAGTGCACGACGTAGCGGAGAATCTGCGAACGCATTCGAGGGTCGGCGTAGGCCTTGTGCTCGATGATGATCAACACCAGCTGGCGGTTGTGGCGCCAGCGCGCGGTGAACACCACGTCGGCGACGTGGGTACGCAGCCTCTGCCCACCGGCGCGTTCACTGGCGGGTGCGAGGGTGCTCCAATCGATGGCGTGGCGCAGGCCGGCTGGTAGGACCGATTGCAACCAGGCGGCGGCCAGGGCGGGATGACGGAAGACGGTGCGAAACAGGGTGTCGTGAGGTGTGTTCAGAGTTGCCTCCTCCCCCTGTGGAATGCCGGGCCCAACTTCGTGCAGAAAATCCGCAAACGATACACGGCGCGCACGGCTCGTTCGGCCAGGGCGTCGCGGCTGCCTTTGAAACGCGACCGCCGCGTCATACGGTGTTCGCCCGCCATGTCCGTCCAACCACCAGCTGCTGCCCCGACCGACGTGCTGCTGCATGCACGCCCCAGTGGTTTTGCGCGCCGCGGCCAGCCGTGGTTTTACGCCGACGACGTGCTGGCCGGGAATGTGTTGCCACCGCGGCTCGTGCGCGTGCGCGACGAAGAAGGGCGAGATCTTGGTCTTGGCATGACCGGCACCAGCAAGCTGGCGCTGCGTCTGTGCGGACCGTGGCCGGGCGAAGGAGTGCCGACACGCGAAGCGTTCTTCCACGCGCGGCTGCGGGCGGCGATCGAGGCGCGCGCTGGCTACCTCGGTCCGCAGGACGGTGTGCGCCTCGTGCACGGGGAAGGCGATTGGCTGCCTGGGCTTGTCATCGATCGCTATGGCCCAGTGTTGGTGCTGCAGGCAACGAGTGTCGTGGTTGAGAATGCGCTCGACGCCATCGTGCCCTTCCTCGCCGAACGGCTTGGTGCCGAGACCGTGGTGGCGCGCAATGACGTCGCCGCGCGCAAGCATGAAGGGCTCGCCGAGGAAGTGCGCTTGCTGCACGGACGGCGAGCCGAAACGGTGGCAATCCGTGAGCATGGCGTGCAGCACACGGTGCGGCCGTTCGAGGGCCACAAGACTGGCTTCTATCTCGACCAGCGGCCCGCGCGCACCTTGGTGCAGCAACTGGCAAAGGGGCGGCGAGTACTCGACCTCTTCTGCTACCAGGGCGGGTTCTCGCTGAATGCGCTCGCCGGCGGCGCGGTGTCGGCTCTGGCGGTGGACCAGTCGGCGGAGGCGTTGGCGCTGGCCTCGACCAGTGCGACCCAGAATGGCCACACCGGCTTGTCCACGCACCAAGGCAACGTGTTCGACTTCTTGCGCGCGCAGCGCGAGCAGAACGCCAACTTCGATTTGATCGTGCTCGACCCACCGGCGTTTGCGAAGTCGCGGCGCGAACTCGATGGCGCCGAGCGCGGGTATCGCGACCTCAATCGCCAAGCCCTGCGGTTGTTGGCGAGCAACGGGTTCTTGGTGACCTGCACTTGCAGCCACCATGTGTCCCTGCTGCGCTTCGAAGAGATCGTGCGGCAAGCGGCGGCCGGCTTGCCCTTCCGCGTGGTCTTGCGACAGCGCTTGGGGGCTGGCCCCGATCACCCCGTGGCCATCACGCACCCGGAGTCGGAGTACCTGAAAGTGCTGTTGTTGCAGCGCATCGACGGGCAATGAATCGAGAGGCAATGAATCGAGAGGCAATGAGCGGTGGCGTGCACATCACCGTGAACGGCGAGACGCGCGCCATGCCGTTGTGCAGCACGGTGGCGGACTTGGTGGCGGCGTTGGGCTTGCTGTCGACGCAAGTCGCGGTGGAACGCAACCTGCAGATTGTGCGGCGCGCCGACCACGCCACGGTTGTCTTGGCGGAGGGCGATCGCCTCGAAGTCGTGACCTTCTTTGGCGGCGGCTAGCCCGCGCGTCCGGTCGTGCGATCAGCTTGCCCTTGTGCCGCGCCCGCAGTCGGCGCACGATCGTGCACGTGACGCTCGTCGATTCGCCGCTGGTCCTCGGATCCCATACCTTCCAGTCGCGCCTGTTCCTCGGCACGGGCAAGTACCCGTCGATGGAATCGATGGTGGAAGCCCTCGCGATGTCAGGAACGCAATGCGTCACCGTCGCGGTGCGGCGGCTGCAACTCGGCGTGCCGCAGGGCAAGACGTTGCTCGACTACCTGCCGCGCGACCAGTACGTGCTGCTGCCCAACACAGCGGGCTGCTTCGATGCCGAGCACGCGATTCGCACCGCCCGGCTCGGGCGCGAACTCGGCATCGGCGACTTGGTGAAGCTCGAGGTGCTGGGCGATCCACAGACGCTGCTGCCAGATCCGGTGGGCACGCTGGAAGCCGCGAAGGTGCTCGTGAAGGAAGGCTTCGTCGTGCTGTGTTACACCAGCG
>CANEYR010000233.1 GCA_947444055.1 Planctomycetota bacterium | reverse complement strand
GTCCGCGGCGACACCGACACCTGCGATGCCTGATGGTGAGGGCCGTGGCGTCGTGCAGTTCGATGCGGAGCCGCCGCGTGGTTCGTCGACGTGGCAGCGACCGGAGTGGCGGCTTGGGGATCGCTTCGTGCTGGTGCGTGGAGGGCTCGTGAAGGGTGAATTCCGGGTCGCGGCCGTGACCGACACGCACTACGAACTCGACACCGGTTCTGGGGTGCTGCTGCGCCGCGACCGCGATCTGGGCAATCTCGGTGAGTGGTCGGCGAACGGCGAAGCGCTGCATCTGCTGTCGCCTGCCGACACGCGCTACCACTGGCCGCTCTGGGTCGGCAAGCGTTGGTCGTGTGAGTTCGTCGATCGCTCGCGCGGTGGGGCGGCGATGCCGATGCGCGCCGACTACGTGGTCGAAGACCTCGATCACATCACGGTGCCAGCGGGCACGTCACCGGCGCTGCGAATCGTGCGCACGGTGCGGCTCGTTGGCGCTGGCGATGACTACTTGGCGCGCTCGCAAGTCATCTGGTATGCGCCGACCCTGGGTACGGAAGTGCGGCAGTTGGTTGGTGATTCGCTGGTCGAGTTGGTCCTGCGCAGTCCCGGACCGTGATCACTTCTCGATGCGTGTCCAGCCCGTGCGCTCACTCCACAAGCTGTTCATGCGGCCGTCGGTCCATTCGACCTTCAGGTGCTCAAACCCGGTGCCCTTGCCGTCCCACGCGTCTTCGCACCAGAACGCCCACGGGTCGGTGATCAGGAAATCGCCGACGAAGGCGCCCGCGTAGGCGGCAGGCATCACTGGTACCACCCACAGCGCCGCACTCCACCACGGACTGTTGACGTAGGTCTTGTGATCCCAGTCGTCGATCGAGCGGCGCAGTTGGTGAGGACCGGCGGCGCAAGCGGCGAGACTGGCTGCGCCGAGAAGGGCGAGGCGGCGGCGAAGTGTTCGCATTCGGGCAGCGTAGGCTGACGGTGGTCGGCTCAACAGAGGGCGTCGCGGTTCGGTTCGCGCCGCTCAACGGGGCCTTTGAGGCTCACCTGTACCGGAAGGTGGCGCACTCAAGTTGCTTGCCACGGTCGCCGCCCGGATGCCGCACGGCGACACGCCGGATGCTGAGTTCCGAGCCCGCCGATTCGAACAGGACTGGCGCCGACCAGTTTGCTGGCCATCAGGCGAAGTGACCAGTTTGCTTGACGGAAGGCTCTAAGTGCCACTCAGCTGTCGACCTGCGCCGTCATCCGCCGACGCCTGGCGACCTTCTCACCGCGCAGGCCGATGGTCAGCACGAACGTGCGCTGGCCGCGATCGCGCGCCAGCAGTTGCCAATGCTCCTCGCGCGCGGGCCCGGACACGATGCACGCCATCTCGATCACCGGGTCGGTGGTGAGGGCTGCTGCCATCACATCGAGCGGCACGTTGCGCAGTCCGACCGAATGCCAGCGCTCGAGCACCGAGCCATCGACGGCGGCCAGCACCGAACAAGTCAGCTCCTGGTCGGCGTAGTACTTCTCCAGCCGAAACCCGTCCCCGCGTTCACTCGCTTCGCGGCCCACGAACGTCGTCTTGCCGCCGGGCGCGATCGCATCAAACGTGGTGCGCACGGCGGCGGGCAGGGTGCCAGGGCCAAGTGGCACGGCGACGCCAGTGATGGTGTCGTCAGCTAGCAAGAGGCGCAGCGGCATGTCGTTCGGGGCCTCGCGCATGAGGTTGGCGAGGGACAGGCGGCTGGCGGTCGAGTTGGCGCATGCCGCTAGGGCAATCGCCACGCAGGAGACGAGAGCCGATGGCTTGGCGCGCATGGCGACACTGTCCGAGTCGGCGCCGAAGGCGCAAGGGAAACGCCTCCGTCCTTGATCCGCTACCGCAGGGGCCGAGACTCAGCGGTTGCGCATGATTCACCAATCGTTTGAGCAGATCATCGATTCGCTGGCCGCCAAGACGCCCACTCCCGGTGGCGGGGCGGCCGCTGCGATGGCTGGTTGCATGGGCTCGGCCTTGTTTCTGATGGTTGTCCGCTTCTCCCGTGGCAAGAAAGCGAACGTCGATCGCGAGGCCGACCTGACGCGCGTCGAAGCCTCGCTTGAGGGCCACGTCAAGCGGTTGTTGCCGATGGCGGAGCGGGACTGCAAGTCGTTCGACCTGGTGTCGGCGGCGTATGGCATGCCGAAGGACAGCCCTGCCAACATGGCGCTGCGCGAGAAGGCCATTCAAGAAGCGATGGTCGGCGCCATGGTGGTGCCCGAAGAAACCCTGTGCATGGTGCGCGACGTGTTCGTCGTCATGCAGCAAGTGGTCGGCTGCATCGGCAAGGCGATCGTCAGCGATCTGGCGTCGGGAGCGTCGCTGTTGCTGGCGGCGGCTGAGGGCGCCCATTTGAACGTACGCATCAACGCCGCATTCTTGACCAATCGCGACCTCGCCGACCGCACTCTCGATCGCGCCAACACGGTGCTGAGTGAGATCCGTCGCCAACAACTGACCATCGCCGTGTCCGTGGACAAGATGCTCACATGAGTTCGTCACGTCCGCCGTTGCTCTTGTGTGTGCTCGATGGTTTCGGTGAGGCCGCCGCCGGCCCAGCCAATGCGATCCACCTCGCCGAGCCGCGCTTCCTGCTGGGCCTGCGGCAGCAATGGTCGACGTCGCTGTTGCAAGCGAGTGGGGAAGACGTCGGCTTGCCATGTGGGTTGATGGGCAACTCCGAAGTCGGCCACCTCAACATTGGCGCCGGTCGCGTCGTCTATCAGGAGATCACGCGCATCGACCGGGAGATTCGCGAAGGGCGCTTTGCGCAAAACGTCGCCTTGCGCTCGGCGATGACGCAAGCCGTGAAGCAGCGCGGCACGCTGCATCTGTTCGGGCTCGTCTCCGACGGCGGTGTTCACAGCAGCGATCAGCACCTGCGCGCCTTGTTGCAGATGGCGAAGGCCGCGGGCCTGACCGGCGAACAGGTGGTGCTGCACGCGTTCCTCGATGGCCGCGACACGGCGCCGCGCTCGGCGCAGGCGTTCGTCGCCAAGGTCGAGGCGTGGATCGCTGAGTTTGGTGTCGGTCGCATCGGCACCGTGATTGGGCGCTATTACGCGATGGATCGCGACAAGCGGTGGGAACGCGTGCAGAAGGCGTATGACGCGTTGACGCTCGGCGTCGGCCACGCGGCGGCGACGGCGCAGGCGGCGATTGCGGCGGCCTATGCACGGAATGAAGGGGATGAGTTCGTGCTGCCGACG
>CANEYR010000232.1 GCA_947444055.1 Planctomycetota bacterium | reverse complement strand
GCGCGTGAACAGGTCGATCAACACCGGCACCAAGATGAACAGGAACACCGACACCGGCAGCAGGAACCGAGCGAGGTGATTGCCCGGCAGTCCCGCCGGCAAGCGGCCGCGCAGCCACCGCGCGAGCCCCAGGTAGACGAACGTGTAGGTCAGCGTGAACAATCCCACCTTCGCCACTTCGACGCGCATGTCCACGCGCATGGTCGAGGAACCGGCTGGCCACGCGAGCCAAGCCACCAGTGCGAGTGCGGTCGCATAGACCATCAGGCACAACATGCCGCGGTCGCGTCCCGGCAAGAACGGCGCGGCCAGCACACCGGTCAGCAACCCGGTCGGTGCATGCGCCCGCAAGCGCGGCGACAGCTCGCGCTGCTCGGTGACCATGAAGACGCCAAACGTGATGCCGAGGATCAACAGCGCGATCGTCGCCGCCGGCACCGCTTCGTCGA
Organism: Planctomycetota bacterium; assembly: GCA_947444055.1. Classification (GTDB taxonomy): domain Bacteria; phylum Planctomycetota; class UBA1135; order UBA1135; family UBA2386; genus UBA2386. The sequence continues at coordinate 2,816 of CANEYR010000232.1, read as the reverse complement.
GGTAGGCGGCGTCGATGAACGCGACGGTCCACGCGAATGCGACCAGCGGCACCACAAACAAGAACACGCGGAACGCGGTCGACTTGTTCTCGAACGCGTGCAGCAAGAAGCTGCGCGCCATCAGCAAGGCCAACGTCCCGGCCGCCAAGGCCGACAGCACGATCGCCGTCATCACCATCGTGCACTGGTCGCTGCGCAGCAGCCTGCCGACGACGTTGGTGTACTGGCCGCTGACGACGAAGCCGACGAAGCCAAACGCCGCCATGCCGAGGCCGAATGCGGTCGCCAGGTTGGCGATCGGTTGCAACCCGGGCAACACCGCCTGCGCCGCCGACGACACCGCCAACGCGGTCGCCGTGACGCACAGCAGCGCCGCCAACAGCAAGCTGACCGCGACCGTCGGCAGATCGACGCCGCGCAGCAAGTAACTCGTCGCCAGCAGGGGCGACAGCACCGCCACATAGAGCACGAACTGCACCATCGCGGCTTGGATCTTGCCGAGCAGGATGCCCATCGGCCGCAGCCGCGACAGCAGCAACTGTTCGGCGATGCCAGCGCGCAGCTCAAGCCGCATCGACTGGTAGGCCTGCATCGGCACGATGAACAACAACAGCGGCATCAACGTGGCGAAGCCGGCGTGGAAGGCGGTGCGACCAGCCCCACCGCGCGGATCGTAACGACCGACCACCATGGCGCCGATGGCCACCGTAATCGCCAACGACACGAACACGGTCAGCACGAACACTCGGCCCTTGATCGCCTGTTGCACTTCGCGCACCAGGATCGGGTTCAAGCGATCGGACCAACGGGTCGCCAGGCCCACTGGGCGCTCATCCTTCGGCAAGGTCGAATCGGAGAGCGAGGTCATTGCAGAGTCCCCTTCGTCGTCTTCAAGAAAATGTCTTCGAGGTTGGCTTCGGTGCGAGCGAACTCCACCGGCCGCACACCCGCTGCAATCGCTCGCGCCAGCAGTTCGCCGAGGGCTTCTTCATCGCCGGCAAACTGGAAGTGCAAGCGCTGCCCATCGCGCACCGCCTCGCCGACGAACGGCTGCGTCAGCAGGAAGCGCAGCGCCAGCTCGCCATCGCCAAGCACGCGCATCGCGACCACTTGTTCGTGCGCGACCGATTGCTGGATCTCAGCGATGGTGCCAGCGACGACGCGCAGTCCCTTCTCGAGCACCACCACCGAATCGCACATCTCGCCGAGCTCGGGCAGGATGTGCGAGCTGATCAAGATGCCCTTGCCGGCGGCCGCCAGTTCTTTCAGCAGCGCGCGGAACTCGATGCGCGCGCGCGGATCGAGCCCAGAGGCAGGTTCATCGAGGATCAACAGCAGCGGATCGTGCAGCAGCGTCTTCGCCAGGTGCAGACGCTGGCCCATGCCCTTCGACAAGCCGGTCGCCGGTCGCTGCGCAAACTCGAGCAGCCCGCAAAACGAGGCGACGCCGCGCACCGTCTGCAAGCGATGCCGCCCCACCAACCCCTGCGCGCGCGCGAAGAAGTCGAGGTACTCAAGCACGTCGAGGTTGGGGTACGGATGAAACTGATCCGACATGTAGCCGATGCGCGCGCGCGCCGCCCGCGGCTCGACCAACACCGAGACGCCATCGACCAGCACGTCGCCGCTATCGGGCACATCGAGCGTCGCGGCGATGCGCATGGTCGTCGTCTTGCCCGCCCCGTTCGGCCCGACGAAGCCGGTGATCTGGCCACGCTCCATCGCGAACGACAAATCGCGCACCGCTTGCACGCGCGGGTACGAACGCGACAGGTTCTGCACTTGCAGCAAAGGAGTGCTCATTGCACAAAGTCCTCCGCCTGCAGCCGCCCATGCACGAAGTGGCGCTCCGCGTCGTAGTGAACGTCGAGGCCGTGCGTGTCGAGCCAAGGCGCCTTGGTCACCTGCGCGAGGAAGCTGCCTTTGGGCATGGCGTCGCGAGCGAACATTCGTTCCACCAAGTCGCCGACCTGCACCCTCTTCGCTTCACGCGTCGGCGGCTGGTGACGTTGCCACGGGTGCCTCTCCACTTCGACCTCAACCTCTAGCACGTCGACGATTGCTTCCATCGAGGCGATGGCATTGCCCGCCTCGCCGTCGCTGACCTGGCGCAGGCCGTTCGCTTCGCCGAGCCAATAGGCGCCCTCTAAATCGCGCAGCACCATCGGGCCGATCGGCTGCATGCCGCCATCGGTCAACACCCGAAGGGACCCAGCCTGCCGCTGCACGGTCAGTCGCTCGCGGATGACCCCCTGCTGCAGGGAGCACAGCGGTGTCGCCGTGCGCGACGGCAACACCCCGCCGTCGAGGCGTTGGTGCTCGGCGTCGTAGTGCCAGCGATCGGCGGCGCCCTCGGGCCTTTGCGTCGATCGCGGCGACAACACCAAGCTGTCCGCGCCCATCGACAAGGTCCCAGGCGCTCGTCCAGCAAACAGCGTACGCGCCGCAATGGTCACCGCTTCATGGCGCCCTTGATCGAGCAAGGTCCAACTCGTCACCACACCGCGCACCACAAAGCCGTCGTGCAAAAAGCCGTAGACGAGGATCACGGCCGTGGTGCCAAAGCCGAGTGCGGGCACCGTGACGAGCGCCAACATCGGCCGCCGCCAACGCCACAGCAGGATGAAATTGATCGGCCCTGCCACCAGCGCGAACAGCACGATCACCAACAAGAACGCGGTGACCGGCGCGTCCCCAAGACCGGGGATCGTCTGCTCACTCGCGAGCACCAGTGGCAACGGCAACGGCCCGTCGCCGAGTTCGCCTAGACCCGCGAGGATCGGGCGGGCCGACAGCGGCTCGGCATCGAGCGACGG
>CANEYR010000231.1 GCA_947444055.1 Planctomycetota bacterium | reverse complement strand
GAGTGCAAAGCCCGCGGCTGGAACGAAGTCGACGTCGTCTTCGTCAGCGGTGACGCCTACATCGACCACCCATCCTTCGCCGCCGCCCTGCTCGGCCGCGTGCTCACCGCCGCCGGTTTCAAGGTCGCCATTCTCGCCCAGCCCGCGTGGAACACCGCCGACGCGTTCCGCCAGTTCGGTCGCCCGCGCCTCTGCTTCGCCGTCAGCGCCGGCAACATGGACTCGATGATCAACCACTACACGGCGAACAAGAAGCGGCGCAATGACGACGCCTACTCGCCTGGTGGCAAGATCGAACTGCGCCCCGACCGCGCTACCAACGTCTATGCGCAGCGTTGCCGCGAAGCGTTTCCCGGCGTGCCCGTCATCGCTGGCGGCGTCGAAGCGTCGCTGCGCCGCGTCGCCCATTTCGACTACTGGTCGGAGACGGTGAAGCCAACCATCCTCGCCACCTGCAAGGCCGACCTCGTGGGCTTTGGCATGGGCGAACGCGTTCTCGTCGAAGTGTGCAAGCGCCTCGCCGATGGCAAGAAGATCAGCGACTGCCGCGATCTGCGCGGCATCGCGTACCTGCTCGGCAGCAAGGAGACGTTGCCCGCGCACGAATGGCACGACGCCGCGTGCGACAACAAGACCGTCGAGCTGCCGAGCTTCGAGCAGATCACCGCCGACAAGGTCGCCTTCGCCACCGCCACGCGCCTCTTGCACCACGAGACCAATCCAAAGAACGGCCGCCGCCTGACGCAAAAGCACGGCGACCGCCTGCTCGTCGTCAACCCGCCCGCGTTGGCGCTCGACGAGAAGGGCATGGACCGCATCTACGACCTGCCCTACACGCGCAAGCCGCACCCGAGTTATCGCGAGCCGATCCCCGCGCACACGATGATCAAGGACTCGGTGACGACGATGCGCGGCTGCTTTGGCGGCTGCACGTTCTGCTCGATCACGATGCACCAGGGGCGCGCGATCCAGAGCCGCAGCCAAGGTTCGATCGTGCGCGAAGTGCAGACGATGGCGAAGGACCCCGAGTTTAAAGGCCACATCAGCGACGTCGGCGGGCCGACCGCGAACATGTACCAGATGCGGTGTTCGCGCCCCGAGATCGAAGCGAAGTGCCGCCGCCTGTCGTGCATTCATCCGACCGTCTGCAAGCTGCTCGGCGTCGACCACGGCCCCACCAAGCAACTGCTCAAGAAGGTGCGCGAGGTGCCCGGCATCAAGACCGTGCGCGTGGCGAGCGGCATTCGCATGGACCTGGCGCGCTTTGACGATGAGTACCTCGAAGAGATGGCGCGCCACCACGTCGGCGGCCAACTCAAAGTGGCGCCCGAGCACACCAGTGAGAAGGTGCTGGGGCTGATGAAGAAGCCGGCGACATCGAGCTTCGATGAGTTCGCGCGCAAGTTCAGCAAGGCGAGCGAACGCGCCGGCAAGGAGCAGTACCTGATCCCCTACTTCATCGCCTCGCACCCAGGCTCGGGCGTGCACGAGATGATCGAGTTGGCGGTGTTCTTGAAAGCGCGCGGTTACAAGCCGCGGCAAGTGCAGGACTTCATCCCCGCACCGATGGACATCGCGACGTGCATGTATTGGACCGGCCTCGATCCGATGACGATGCAGCCCGTCGAGACGGTGAAGAAGCTGAAGGACCGCGAAGTGCAGCGCGCGCTGATGCAGTACTTCAAACCAGAGAACTGGTTCACGGTGCGCAAGGGGTTGCTCGAGGCGGGCCGCAAGGATCTGGTCGGCGATGGGCCACAGTGCCTGATTCCGAGCAGTCCACCGAAGATCGCGCTCGACGCGCGGCGCGGTGGGGCGAACGGGCGGCCGCCGCGCCGCGGCGATCCGACCTACGTGCATGCGAAGGATGCGGGCGTCAAGTCGAGTGGTGGGCTGCCGTGCAACAGCAGTCCGTATGACGACGACGAAGACGACTAGGGCGACAACAAGCGAGTGAGTCCGCTGGATCGGGAGAGGACCGGCGGCGAAATCGCGATCGCCGAATGTTGGGCGCACGGGAACAGGAAGTTCCGAACCGATTGCACGCGGTCGTTCTGATGACGCCGACTTCCTTGGTGTCGCTCGGGCCAGGCACTTGATTGGCAGAAGGATGCCGATCGGTCGTCCTCGGCCCGTCCTCGGCCCGTAACTTCGTTGCGTAGCACACGGGCTTGTGGGGCTGCGGTGCGGGCGTTTGCCACCCACCCAGACCAGCACCAACTGCTCGCGTTGCAGACAGGCGGCGGTGCTGGTGCGAATGCCGCGCCAGCAGCCGTGTCATCGGGGGGAGCCGCTGCGACTCGCGTGGAACGCATTGACGAGCCGAAGAACCGGCCGAGACCGCCGCTCACCTTGACCGCCACGAACTTGCAATTGCCAGGTACCATGCCGGTCGTCGACCGGATCCTGTTCGTTGACGACGATGCACGTCTGCTCGACGGCATCCGGCGCCGCCTGCGCGGTCGATTCGCAATCGAGACCGCGGTGGGGCCCGTGCGCGGGCTCCAGCTGCTGACCGAGCGCCCGCCGTTCGCCGTCGTCGTCGCCGACATGAACATGCCAGGCATGGACGGCGCCACCTTCCTCGCCTGCGTGCAGCAGCGTTCGCCGGACACCGTGCGGATGATGCTGACGGGCAACACCGATCTCGGCACCGCGATCGCCGCTGTCAACGACGGCAACGTGTTCCGCTTCATCTCGAAGCCGGTCACCGGCGACGATCTCGATCGGTTCCTCACGGCGGGGCTCGAACAGCGGCGGATGGTGAGTGCCATGCGCCGCGCCGCGGCGGCCGAGGAAGCGAGCCGTGCGAAGAGCGACTTCCTGGCCACGGTCAGTCACGAACTGCGCACACCGCTGACCGTGATCTGCTCGACCGCCGAGATCCTCGAGCAGTTCGCCGACGACGAGCCTCGGGAAGTGCGCGCCGAGTTCGTCGCGACAATCGGCACCTACGCCCGCCACCTCGATGGCATGATCGACCAGCTGCTGCACCTGGCGGAGATCGACGTGCAGGCTCCCCTACCGCTGGCAAACAAGACGTTCGACCTGCTGGCGGTCCTGCCCAGCGCGATCGACGCGGTGATGGCAGGCGACACTGTGGGCCCGGCGCCGATCCTAGGAGTCTGGGCCACGGGTAGCGAGCCACGCGCCATTCCCAGTTTGGCATAGGCGAAGGCTTGGGTGGCGCCGTTGGCTCTCGCGCGATTTGCGATCATTGCGAGCGCGAGTAACGATTGATGGACCCGCAGGGGGTCCACAAGGG
>CANEYR010000230.1 GCA_947444055.1 Planctomycetota bacterium | reverse complement strand
GGCAGGACCGAGGCCGAGCAGCACCATCAAGCCGACGGCGATGAAGAAAAGGCCGAGCAGGACGCCGGCCACGGTGGGGATGTGCTTCACAACTTCGTGTTCTACCTGCCAAGGCCACCGAGTCGCTCACACCGAGTCCCGGTGGCGCGTGAGGCAAATCAGGCCACGTAACACCACCCTTTGCACATCGGGCAGAGCGGTTGCGCTGCCGCGTTCCATCTGCTGCCAGCCGACCTATGCTGGGTTCCCCGAGGAGCAAGGCGTTTGCCCTTCCCTCACAACCCAAAAGCATCTGACGAACATGGCAAAGAAGAAAGCAGGCGGCGGCGTCTATCGCGTGACGGAGATCATCGGCACCAGTGACGTTTCGTGGGAGGACGCGGCCCGCACCGCCATCGAGACGGCGGCGAAATCGTTGCGCGACCTGCGCGTCGCCGAAGTCAGCAAGCTCGACGTGAAGATCGAGAACGGCAAGGTCATCGCCTATCGGGCGCGCGTCACGCTGTCGTTCAAGTACGAGGACTGAGCGGCCGCTGACGCGCCGCGAGCCGTTGTGCGCGCGCCCTCGCGCGCCATCGGCGAGTTCCGCCAACCGCGTTGTGGTGAACCCTGCCAACGGACGGGGCCCCGGTGGTGACCGTAGAATCCACATGTCGATGTGGATTCTCTGGTATAATCCACAACTACATGTTCTTTCGTCGAAGCCTACTGACCCCGCTGCTCGGACCGACTTCGCGCGAGAAGGTCAATCTGCTGTTCGGTGCGCGCCAGACCGGCAAGACCGCGCTGCTGCGCCAGGTGCTGCAGCGATCGGCGCCAGCCCAGTTGTTCGACCTGCAGGACACCGCGCTGCGACGCCAGCTTGAGAGCGATCCGGCCCGGTTCGGTCGCGAAGTGCGCGCGTTGCCGAAGCAGAAGCAGGTGATCGTCGTCGACGAAATCCAGAAGGTGCCCGCGTTGCTCGAAGAGGTGCAAGCGCTGTACGACTCGGCGCCAACCCGCTGGCGCTTCTACTTGACCGGCAGCTCGGCGCGCCGCCTGCGCGCGGGTGCCGCCAACCTGCTGCCTGGTCGCAGCCACCTGTTCCGCATCCATCCGATCACGCGTTGGGAAGAGAGCGGCGAAGATCTCGCGATTGCGGAGCCTACGAAGGCGGTGCCGCGCGCCAAGCTGCCGCCACCGTTTCTGGAGCAGAGCCTGTCACGCCATTTGTTGTTCGGCAGCCTGCCGGGTGTGCGAACGGAGTCCGGTGCCTCGGCAACCGCCACGTTGGACGCCTATGTCGCCACCTATGTCGAAGAGGAAGTGCGGCGCGAAGCGCTGGTGCGCGATCTGGGTCCGTTCCAGGTGTTCCTGCGCCTCGCGGCCCTCGAGTCCGGACAGGTCGTGAACCTCGCCAAGCTGTCGCAAGAGAGCGGCGTGCCAGCCAGCACACTGAAGAACCACTACCAGGTACTCGTCGACACGTTCCTCGGCCACTGGATGCCTGCGTACGGCCATCCATCGCGGAAGCGCGTGCTGACGACGCCGCGGTTCTACTGGTTTGATCTCGGCGTGCGGAACGCCGCCGCTCAGTTGCCGCCGACACGCGAATTGCTGCAGAGCCAGGGCGCGCCACTGCTCGAGCACTGGGTCGCGCAGGAACTGCTCGCGCGCGCCGACCAACTCGGACGCGGGCATCGCGTCACGTTCTGGCGCACGGTCGATGGTGTCGAAGTGGACTTCGTGTTCGAAGGGCCACGCGCCGACCTGCCAATCGAGGTCAAGTGGACCGATCGCCCGCGGCCAGAGGATGCACGGCACCTCGAGCTGTTCCTCGACCGCTTCGGCAACCGGGCCAAACGCGGTCTCGTCGTGTGCCGATGTGAACGACCGCAGCAGCTGACCGAGCGCGTCACCGCGATTCCGTGGTCGCAGCTGTGACGTTCGACCTAGACATCGCAGAGGCGAACGGCGTGGCGCAGGGCTTTGACCTTGTCGGGCCAGGTGGGGATGAACTCTTGGGCGAGGTAACCCTGGAAGCCGGTCTCGACGATCGCCTTCACGATCGCCGGATAATTGAGCTCCTGCGTCTCGTCGAGCTCGCCGCGGCCCGGCGCGCCCGCCGTGTGGTAGTGACCGATGACGTCCTGGTATTGCCGGATGCGGCGGATGACGTCGCCGTTCATGACCTGCACGTGGTAGATGTCGAACAGCAGCTTCATGCGCGGTGAACCCACCGCCTTGATCATGTCGACGCAGTGGTCAACGTCGTCGCCGAAGTAGCCGGGGTGTCCCTTCATCGGATGCGAGGCATCGCGCGAATTGAGATGCTCGAAACAGAGATTGATCTGCTTCTCCTCGGCATAGCCCGCAACTTCCTGCCAAGCCGCGACGCAGTTCTTTGTCATCTGCGCATCGCTGAGGCCCGGCACGCGCATGCCGGTGAACGTGATGACGGCCGGCGCCTGCCACTTGACGGCGAGATCGATGCCAGCGCGCAGCTTCTGCACGCAGTAGTCAAAGTTGGCCGGATCGCACGGGCCCTTGTGAAACTCGTGGCTCGCGGTCAGCGAAATCGCGAGTCCCAGTTCGCGGATCAGCGGGTAGTGCTTCTCGTCGACGCCCTCCATGGCGTGCATGCCGAGTGCTTGGCAGTGCTTCGCCAACTCTGGCGTCGGCATCGGGTCGAAGGTCCAGCCCATGATGGACTGTTTGACGCGGTTCTTCGTGATCTTGAAGGCCGGGTCGTCGATGGCCAAGGCAGCGCAGGATCCCGCCATTGCGGCGGCCGCGGTGCCAGCCCCTTGCAGAAGTCGCCGTCGACTCATGGTCATGGTTGCTCTGGGTTCTGGGTGAGGAGCCCATCAGGCTACCTCACTGCTTGCCGATCTGAACCGTGGCACCGTGTCCGACGGCGCTGAGTTCTTTCAGGAAGGTGAAGTTGGCCTCGCCAATGCCCACGGTGTGGATCGCGCAGCGCTGCAGCAAATTCATTCGCTGCACGTCGGTGAGCAGGAAGGGATCCCACGCGAACGGCCCCGGGTAGATGACAGGTCCCCGGTCTGCCACGAATCATGGATACAGGGTGTCCGGTCCAGACTGTGAACAAGGTATCCGGTCTGCACCCTCAGACGGCACTAGACTCCTGGCGATCGTCAGCACATTACTGCGCATTCAAGATGGCACGCCAGCGACGCCCAACGACCCAGAAACTGCTGCCCTTCCGCCAGCATGGCGGCAGCCGCAAGGGTGCTGGCCGCAAGCCCAAGAACGGCAAGGCCGGCGTTGGCCATCGCGAGCGCCCGGTGCTCGCGTCACGATTCCCCGCCCACGTCACCATGAAGCTG
>CANEYR010000229.1 GCA_947444055.1 Planctomycetota bacterium | reverse complement strand
GGTGGGCGGGAAGTGGGCTGCGAACGGGCGCGCAATGGGCGCGATCGGGCGCGAGTGACCGGCTGGACGAGGGTGCGCAGGTGCGGCAGACTGGCGGAATGGGTTCCGGGTGGTCCGGGACCGCTGCTTGAAACGCCTATCCGCGGAGCTACAGTGGGTGGCTTCACCAGTTTTCTGCAACTCTTGCCCGCCCGCGAACTCTTACAGACGGTCGCCGCCGAAACTCGCTCCCTCTCGACCAACTGAGTCTGCCTTCATGAATCACATCTCGCGTTGGCTTCTCCCCGTGGCGTTGCTGGTCCTGGCTGGCCAAGCCGTGGCCCAGGCCCAGGGGGCCATCCCGATTCAGGTTGGAGAGCTCTATTACCTGCCAGTTCAAGGTGTCGGCGCGCCAGTTTTCACGACATCGGTGGCTGGTCACTTGCAGGGATATCGGCTCAACGATGCGGTGCTGCTCGCTTCCGGCACACCCATTCTGGTGACGGCGCCAGGCTTGCATCGTTCGGCTCTGCCATTGCCGCTGCCGTCGCTGCCGCCAGCGGGTTACGTCGCAAACGACGTGCGCGACATCGCCATCCTGCGCGGTGGTGGTGAGGAAGGGCGCGATGCGCTCGTCATGGTCACTGGCACGGGCCTGTGGACGTGGCACATGACCAAAGTGACGGTGACGCCGCCGGGCGGATCGCCAGGGCTCCAGTGGGCCGTGAGCCTGAACCCGCTGGGCACGTCGGTGTGGGCTGGGGCCAAGCGCTTGCGGGTTGCTGACGTCAATAACGACGGCATCGATGACGTGCTCGGCATCATGTCGGACGAACTGTCCATCCGCTGCTTGCAGCGAGATGTTGTCGGCGCCACGTGGGTGATCACCGCCAATGCGAACGTGCGCGATTTCGTCGTCGCCGACATGGTGGCGGGCGGCGCACCGGAGATCGTCGCGGCGATCGGTCCAGTCATCAGCCCGGCGTTCGTGGGCGGTCTGCGGGTGTTTGCGCCCGGCAACTCCACGGCGTTGATGCAGTATCGGTTGCCGCACGACAGCGGCGTGTGCGCGCCACTGCGCGCCGCGACCGTGACCGGCGTGGTCTTCGCACTCAGCGCGGGTGGGGTGAGCTCTCTGCGCTCCTACGAAGCGGTCAATGGCGGCTTGGTGCAGCGGGCAAACCTCGCGCTGACGCAGGAAGTGGGTGCGATCACGACCGGCAAGTGGAGGACGGCTTCGGAGGAGGTGTTGTTGACGTTTCGCACGGCCAGCAACCCCGTGGCGGTTGCCCAAACGGGCAGTCTAGGCCTAGGCGACATCCGCAACATCGACATCGGGTCGGTCGCCATGACCGACAACCGTGCCATGTGTCTGCTCGCGGATTGGCACGGCGATCCAGCCGAATCCGAGGTGGCGCTGCGTTGTGTTCCTCGCTTGATTTACCCGTCGACTGGTGAGGCGAAGATCGTCATTCAGAACACGATGAATTGGGACAGCCGCTTCGTCACGGCGGTGGGCCACAATTCCAGATTTGGGGTTGCCGCTCCGCCCGACTCACGCCCGACGCACGTGGAAATCACGTCTTGGCGGCTCACTCTCGGAGTGACCGGCATCACCATGCCCAGCCTGACGGGGAGACGTGAGTTGTCGCTGCTGACCAACTCGCAAACGGGTTGGTACGTCGACCCTACGGAGGGGTATACCTCGGCGTTGGCGTGGATGCTGTCTCTCCGCTTTGTGGAAAGAAACGCCGCGGGCGTCGTGGTCAGGCGTTGGCCATTGCGCACCGCGATCGTGTCTTTCGACGGAATTTTGCTCGACGTCATCCTGGCTGGATTCTCGGGACAAGTGCTCATACACCACCCCTGGTACATGCCCGGCATCACCGGCGACGTCGTGCAGCCGCCAGCTGGACCGGATGGCGACGACGACGAGCCGCCGAAGCCGCCAACGGGCGGTTAGTTCGCAAGCCTGCGTCGCGCCGTGAAGGCACGCGCGACGGTCGCACCGACAACGAGCGCTCCCGCCAAGAACCATGGCCACCATGGTCTTGGTGGTGATGGCGGCGCCGCCGACGCCAAAGCAACCCGCCATTGCCCCGCACCTTCCAGGCGCAGTTGGCAATGGAACCAAGGGTGCTCAAACCCAGGCGTCGCCGCGGTCTCGCGCCGCGCCCGTTGCAAGGCCACGGCGGTGCTCGCGCCGCCCGCCAGCTCGCGCACAAATGCTCTCGCGATGACGAGAGTTGGCGCCAGCCCGAGATCGCCATCGCCCAGTACCACCGCACGTGCCCCGGCTTGCAGGAAAGCGCCGCCGATGCGATGCCCGCCGTCTTCGCCGCGGCGCGCGCTGCCGCGGCCGAGTTGGCACGAACCGAGCAGCAGCACGTCGGCCGCGTTCGTGATGTCGTCTGCGAACAGGGCGCCGGACGCTTCTTGCGGCGTCGCGGCGAGCAGCAGGCCGAAGGGGCGCGGTCGCGAAGGATCCGTAATGCCATGGGCCAGCACGACGGCAACCTTCGCCTTGGCTCCCGCCCCGAGCAGCAGCTCGGCACGGCTTGCGGCAAGCACCACAGCGGTTTGCTCAGTGGCAACGGCGGCGGCAACGGCGGTGAGTTCCTCGCCGGTGCTCGGGATCGCACTGACTGCGAACTTCGCCGCATCCGCAGCGGTGAGGGCCGTCGCCGCGAGCACGGCGACATCCAGCGCCCGCGTCGTCGGCGCCCGCAAGCTGGCGGCGTGTTCCAGCGTCATCGAGGGCACGTTCCAGATGGCTTTCGCGCAACTAAACCACGTGTCTTGCCAGGGCATCAGTTCGAACGGCAATCCGGTCGCCAGCTCGCGGCCGACGATCGCGATCTCGTTGCAGTCGGCAAGCGCAGCCTGCACTTGTGGTGGCAGGCACCAGTCGGCGACGACGTTGGCGGCGGCACGCAGCTCCGGCAGCGCCGCGAGCGTCGGCGAGCCGATCAACTCGCGCAGGGCGCGTACATCGCGCCGCAGCCGGACATCAGGCCCGAGCCGAACGCCGGTCATGTCAGTCGCCGTGACGACGAACACGAACGAAGCGGACAGCGCCGGCAGATAGACCAGCAGGGCACCGTTCGGTGGCGCCACGCTCGCACGCACTGCCGCGAAGCTCTTCGCGGTGATGCCTTTGGCGCGCGCCGTCGAGCCGCGGGCCTCAGTCGCCAAGATGAAGTCCAAGCAGTCTTCGATGCCGCGCGCTGTGCGATCGCCATGCATGGTCAGGCCGCACAGCGCCGCCAACAGATCGCGCCGCACACCCAGCTGCAAGAACGCGACGCCGGTCACGGTCGGGGGGATCGCTTCCCATTGCACGAAGTGCCAGTCGAGCATGGCGCGCAGGGCGGTGCG
>CANEYR010000228.1 GCA_947444055.1 Planctomycetota bacterium | reverse complement strand
TCCAACTGGGCGGGGCAGACCAGTTGGAACAAACAGTCCGGAATGGCGCGCGACAGTCGGGACGCAAACACTGTCGGGCGACACCCACAAGCTACCGGCATTGCCCGATGCCGCAAGCGGTTGAAGCGAGGAGTTGTGCAATCGACCGCCGAAGGGGCGCCGCGAGGCGTCTGGCGATGCGTCATTCGCGCGATGGGCGGCGGTGGTTACAACGAACGGCCAATGGCCAATCGCTACTTCCTCCCCACCCTGCCAACGTTGGGGCCCTGCACACTGGCGGGCGATCTGGCCCACCATTTGGGTCGGGTGCTGCGGGTGCGCGGTGGCGACGGCGTCGTGCTCGGCGACGGCCGCGGCGGCACTGCCCTTGCCGTGGTGCAAACCGTCGACCGCAGCCGCATTGGCTGTGTCATCGAATCCACGTTGGCTGCCGACCCAGCCCCGCTGCGCGTGACCCTGGCCTTTGCAGTGCCCAAACTGCAGCGCGTCGAATGGCTGCTTGAGCACGGCACGGAGGTCGGCGTGACGACGTTCGCGCCGCTGTGGACGACGCGCACACGCCCCGTCGGCGAACGGCTCGATCGGTGGCAGCGCATCGTGACCGCGGCCGCCGGCCAGTGTGATCGCGCTTGGCTGCCGACCGTGTTGGCTGGACGCGAACTCACGGCGATGCTCGCCGACACCACGCTACCAACGGCGCGCGTCTTGGCGGCGGCGGGAGCCCCGGGCCTGCAAAGCGACGGCGCCCGCCGCGGCGAGGTGGTGTTGTTGGTCGGACCCGAAGGCGGCTTTGACGATGCCGAGATGCAAGCCATCGCCGCGGCAGGGTTCGCGGCGCGCAGCTTTGGTCAGCACACCCTGCGTACAGAGACGGCGGCCCTGGTTGGGGCCGCCATCTTGCTAGCAACCTGACGGCGCGATCACAGCACGCCGAGGACCATCTGAGCCGCGTTCGAGGTGATGAACCCGAACGGGTTGATGCCGACCTTCAGCACCGCCGACTGGTTCATGATGACGGTGCCCGAAGCGCCGGGCACGTTCGGCACCAGCCATGGGAACGACGCCGATGCCCCCGGCGTCGCGAACGTGTAGAGCGCGTCCAAGCCAGCGTAGAGCGTGCAGGTCGGCATGCCGAGCGCCGTCAGGTCGATGCCTGGCGTGTATTGCGTCAACGACAAGATCGAGATGCCGAGGGCCGAGCCCGCCGGGATGTTGCTCGTGTTGAAGTTGATCGTCGTGCCCATCACCGGCCGCGCCGACAGCGTCAACGCCAGGTCCGGCGTCGGGCCCGCGCACAGGGCCAAGCCACCGGCAAGGTTGGCAGAGATGTCCCAGCTGCCCGGATCGGAGACGCCACCACCGCGGGTGTAACCCGTCAGGTAGTCGTTGCCGGCCGAAGTCACCGCTTGGTAAATGACGTTGACGTTGCCGTTCGGGAAGAACTGGAACTGGAACGTCGCCGTGCCGCCGCCCGAGTAGTTGGGCACGCCGACGAAGCTGATGCGCACGACGGCGGCCGAAGCATCAACGCGCACTTGGCCAGTGGCTGGGTTCAGGTCGTGCCAGAGCGCGGCCCAACGCGAAGCACCACTGAGGAATGACGAAGCTGACGGGTCATAGGCAGCGCCGTTGGATGTCGGCGAGACGAAGCCGTTGGAGCAGATCCACAACGTCGACGTGGTGCCGCCGGGGTACGGCAAGCTGAAGGGGATGGCGACTGACACTTCGGTGTCATCCGACATCACCGGCGAGCTGCCAGCGGGTGCAACATAGGTGCCGGTGCCAGCACCGAGCGTGTAGTTGCCGCCGCTGTAGGTCAGCGCCCATTGGCTGTTGGCGAGGTCGAAGCCAGAAGGCCCGAAGAACTCGTAGAACGACGATTGGCAATTGCTGCCGCCGCAGCCGGTGCCGGTGGCGTTCCACTGCGCGAAGGTCGAACCACTCGGCACCTTGGTCGGCACACTGACGGTCAGTGCACCGGGGCCAACGCGCGCTTCATCCAACGTCGACAGGCCGGCGCCCGGGGCGAAGTTGGCGTCGAAGCCAAAGTTGTAGATGGTGTTCCAGTTGAGCGGGTTGGTTGGCGAAGCCGTGAACACGACCTCGTTGCCGACGCGCGCGCCGAGCCAATCGTTGAGCGGATTGCTGTCGATGTCGCCGAAGGTGAAGTTCGACGCCGTAGCGCCGGCGTCGATCGGCAGGCGGAACGTCGCCCCGCCGCGGTTGTTGTCGACGTTGTGCACCGCGTACTCGTAGTGGTAGTTGCCACCACCGAGCGGCGTCACCACGCAGCCGACGAAGAAGCGGCCATCGTCGTTGCCGTTCTGGCCAGCGTCGACTTGCGCGCCCGGCCACCGCGTCAGGATCGAGCCGTAGCTCTGCGTCGCAGCGTTGTTGCCGAACGACCAGTTGCCGCCCGGACCATTCGGCGAGAAGCCGCGTGACGCCAGGTTGTCACCGCGGTTGGTGCTGACTTCACCCTGGTGGATCAGTTGGATGCCATAGAAGTAGCTAGCCCCCGGCGTCAGCAGATCCTGCTCCTTCACTGTGACGCGGTTCTTCACCGCATCGAACGCGTTCACCATCGCATTGCTGAGGCTGCGATTGCCGTCGATGGCGGCGGCGCCGACCACGGCGGGATCGCCGCGGTCGAAGTAGCTGCCAACCGGCGCCCACGTGCCGAGCCACGGATCGATCTCAGCTGGCGGGCCGAGCCAATAGCGATCGCCATTGTTGCCCGAGCCATAGGTGTCCGAGCAGTGCACGCCCATCAGCTGGCCGGTGCCCGGATCCTGGCAGGCACCGCAGGCGCCGTTGAAGTTGGTCGAGGTGAAGGCGTGCTTGCAGTAGCTCCAGTCGTTGATCTGCTCGATCTTGCCGCCGTTGACGCGCACGATCAGAAAGCCGAACTTCGGGTGGTTCGACGACATGGCGACCTGCCACGGGATGTTCACCGTGCCCGGGTTGCACATCTCATTGAGCATCGAGACGCCGACTTCTCCGTTGGGGTAGGCCGCACCGCGGCGCCCCCAGTAGAAGAGGTCGTCGATGACGGAGATGCGGCCGTCGAGGCCGACGACCGTGTTGGACTGAGCGACGAGATCGCTGGCGAGAGCCGCCGCGAAGGAAAGCAACGCGATTCGTTTCATGTTGGCGAGAGTGCCTACGAAGGACTGCCTAAGGGATGACGCAGGGTGGACAGGCCGCGACACCATAGCGAGAGGCTGCGTTTCGTGAAGCCCTTGGCGGTGCGGGACTGCACCGGCGCGACGTCGTGCTTGCAGACGTCGGCCAACTCGCGCAACCTGCGGCGCGCATGCTCAGGCACTCGCCACTGCCGGTCGCACTGTCGACTCTGTTCACGCTCGCCC
>CANEYR010000227.1 GCA_947444055.1 Planctomycetota bacterium | reverse complement strand
GCACCTTCGCCAACGCCTCGGCGAACTCGGTCTTGTCGTTGCAGCGGTAGGTGTCCTTGCTGCCCGCGCCATCGATCGGCTTGACGATCGCCGGATAGCCGCAGCCTTCGACGCCAGCCCAGGCTTCTTGGGTCGTGCGCGCGCGCGCATGCCGCGGCACACGCAGCCCGGCCTTCTCGACCGCCTGCTTCATGGCTTCCTTGTCGCGGAACACCGCCGTCTGCGCGCGCGACATGCCCGGCAAGCCGAACGACTCGCGCAGCCGCGCCGCCAAGTACATCAATCGTTCCCACAAGCACTCGACCCGATCGATCGAACGGCCGCGCAGCCACGCGCGCACTTCCTCGACGACCTTCGCTTCGTCACTAAACGACGACACCTGCAAGTAGTCGTGCAGCCCTTCGCGAGCGTCCGCCGGCAAGGCACCCTTGGGTTGGTCGCCGACGCCCAACACCTTGGCGCCGACTTTGGCGAGGCCGCGCACGAACAACGGCATCTCGGCGGGAAAACCAGGACTCAGGTAGATGACGTGCATGGGCAGAGGAGCGAGAGGACTGCGATCAGGCGAGATCGATGCGCACGGTGCTGACAATGTGCTGCACGGCCTTCGTGACAACTTCGGTATCCGCGTGGCGAACGAGCACGAACCCGTCGCCTTCATAGCTGGTGCTGGCCGCCTTGCCGATCGTGGGCACCCGCGCTTCCACGATCAGGTCGCCGAGGTCGGCACGCACGCGTTCGATGCCATGCACGGCGCGCACGACGGCGTTCTGCGCCGTGCCCTGGCCACGCAAGTAGGCAGCGCCGGCGGCGAACCGCCGCGTTGGCGCGGTGAACGTTTCGAACACCATCAACTCGGCAAAGGCGCGATACAGATCGGTGGCGGTGACGAGACTCATCAACGACATGAACTGCGCGCCCGGTGGCCGCGCCGCCACTTCACCAATCGCGATGCTGCCATCCGGCCGCCGAAACCATTCCAGGTGCGACATGCCTGTCCACATGCCGAGCACGCTCAACGCGCGCGGGCCAATGCGGTGGATGTCGGCGAACTCCGGCCCCGAAAGTTCCTTCGGCAAGACCACGCACCACTGGATCCATGGGTTCTCCATGACCTCCAGCGGTGTGGGCGCATAGCAGCAGATGTTGTGGAAGACGTGCTGGCCGTGCAGGGTGACGCTGTCGAACGAGAACTCCCGGCCCAGCACAAACTCTTCGATCAGCACTTCGCTTCCAGGCGTCGGCAACGACCGCCGCAGCAACGCCGTCAGCTCTTCCATGGTGTCGCAGCGCGACGTCGATTTGGCGCCAGCCCCCGCCGGCGGTTTGCACACCAGGGGAAAGCCGATCTCCTGCGCGAACGTCTGCGCCTCGGCCAACGACCCGCACAAGCGATGGCGCGCACACGGCAGGTCGTGCGCCAGGAACAGATCCTTCATGCGCCCCTTGTCGCGAAAGTTGCGCGCCGTCTCGGCGTCCATGCCGCGGATGCGCAGTTGTTCGCGCACCACGGCGAGCGGTTCTTGCAGCGGTTCCAAGATGCCGAGCAGGCGTTCGACCGGCCCCAGTTGCTTGCCGAGCGCGACCACGCCAGCGGCGAGATCGGCGGCGATCATGGCGTCTTTCACCTGGTGAAAGCCGGCCAACAGGGCGCGGAAGTCAGCGGGGAACTTCGCGGGCGCTTCCTGCGAGACGACGCTCAGTTGAACGCCCGGCAGGGACGCCGCCGCGCGGGCAAAGCGCAGCGTGTTCTCCATTGCGAACGGAATGGCGAAGACGACGTGCACCATGTGGCCGGGCAGGCTAGCCACGGATCGGGTGGGCTGCCACTCTGCTTGGCAAGTCCTCAATGAGGAAGCAGTGGTCGCCGCCTACGCATGTCGGACCCGCGGCGGCCCGTCAACGAGGTTTGGTGTCACTGCCGACCGCCACAGCACTCGGCGACCTCGACACGATCCGCTTCCTGCTCGACCGCGACCCGCTGCTGGTCCACGAGCGCGGCGCCCACGACTTCCCCGTCATGTGGTATGTGCCACTCGGTGATGGTGGGGTGGAAACGGCCGAGCTGCTGCATCGCTACGGCGTGGCGCCGGACCAGGAGAGCCTCGGCATGACGGCCTTGCACTGGTGCGCCAAGGACGACCAGCGCGACCTTGCCGCCTGGCTGATCGAAAAGGGTGCGGATGTCGAGGCCATCGGCTTCAAGTTTGAACGCGACGGTGAGACCCCGCTGCAGTTGGCGCGGGCCAAGGAACGCCGCGAGATTGCCGCCATGCTGGAGAAGGCCGGTGCCAAGCGATGACCGAGCCGCGGTCGTAGCGGCTGCACACACCTCCTGGACGTCGGCAAGCGGCGGTGACAGGGCGCGCCGCGGGTGAAGAGGCGTAGACTTCGCAAGGTCGAGCGACCCGGTGCATCACCCTGCCGCCCCCCCCCACCTAACCAGCCCGGACCTCGCGATGCACGCTCCCGACTCCACCGCGCCGCCGCCACCGATCCCACGCGGAGCAGTCGTCGTACCTTGGCTGCTGGCTCTCTTCAGCACGCTGGCCGCCTTCGCTTGCCACGCTAGGTTTGGCGCGCCGGGCGACCATCCAGCCTTGCTGCTCGGGCTCGGCTGCGTGGTGGCCTTCGCAGTCGGCGCAATGCGAACGACATCTGCCTTCGTGCTTGGGTTCACCGCCTTGGCGGGCTTCCCGATCGAGGCAACGATCGATCTCCTGTGGCACGGCGGACACAGTCTGCTGCCTATCGAGTTCGGGCTCTACGCGGTCTACGGATTGCTCGGCGTGCTGGCAGCGCGACTCGGGCGTGCCGCGGGTGGCGCGGTGAGGAGTGCCAGAGGCTGAGCAATCGCAAAGGCAGTGGCCACGGTGGTCGAAGGGCATCGGCACGACGTCGTGCCCGGAGAACGTCCTACACCCCGCCCGGCAGCGGACGCTTCAGGAGCCCAAGCCACGCCCGGTGCTCGACTAGGACCAGAAACCCCAGCAGTGCGCACACGGCGATGACCATTGGATCCTTGACGCCATCGCCAGAGACGAAGACGTGGAAGGCGACGATGTTCACGATGACCGGGCCGAGCAGCAGCAGACCGAGGCAGCGCGTGCGCGGGATGGCAACGAGCAGGCCGCCGACCACCTCGCAGACCTTCACGAACGACATGTAGCCCGTGGGCCCGAACGCGGCGAAGAAGTGGGCCGGTGGCGTGCCCTCTGGCGGTGGCACCGGGGCCGGACCGAGGCCGAGCAGCACCATCAAGCCAACGGCGATGAAGAAAAGGCCGAGCAGGACGCCGGCCACGGTGGATCGGCGACGACACGCTGCAGAGGCGGTCGACCGGCCGCGTCGTGCCCGAGAAGTTCACGCACGGCACGTCGGCGCAGCGCGTGAAGTGGTTCCGGCTCG
>CANEYR010000226.1 GCA_947444055.1 Planctomycetota bacterium | reverse complement strand
CCTTGCTCATCGCCCACACACAAACCGGACAAGCCGCCACCACGTGCTTCACCGCCGGACAGAACCGCCTTCCGAAGTGGATCAGTTGCAGATGCATGATGTTCCAACGGTCGCGCGGGAACGTGCGCACGAGGTCGCGTTCGGTCTGCTCGACGCTGCGGCCAGAACTCAAACCCCATCGCCAAGCCAAGCGATGGATGTGCGTGTCGACCGGGAAGGCGGGCACGCCAAACGCTTGCGCCATCACCACGCTCGCGGTTTTGTGGCCAACGCCGGGCAGTTGCTCGAGGGCGGCGAGATCCGACGGCACGTGGCCACCGTGGTCGCGCATGAGCTGTTGTGACAAGCCCACGATCGCCTTCGCCTTCTGCGGCGACAGGCCGCACGGTCGGATCAGCGCGCGCACCGTCGGCACCGCCATCGCCGCCATCGCCGCCGGCGTGCTCGCCGCTGCGAACAAGCCCGGCGTCACTTCGTTGACCCGCGCATCGGTGCATTGCGCCGATAGCACCACCGCGACCAGCAGCGTGAATGGATCGTCGTGCTGCAGTGGGATCGGCGGCTGCGGGAAGTGCTCGTCGAGGATGGCCTGAATCCTGACTGCTCGTTCGGCGCGCTTCATCAACGGCGACTCTCTAGTCAGGTGCCGCGCCAAGCCAGCGGGGCACCGCCAAGCCAGCGGGGCACCGCCAAGCCAACGGGGCACCGCACTTCGTTCACTTCACTTCCCTTCACTTCGCTTTGGCGAGGCGCAGGCGCTTGGTTTCGTTCCAGGCCGCCAAACCGCCGTGATACGCAAAGACGTTGGTGAAGCCGTCCGCGATCAGCACGTCCAGCGCCTTCGTCGAAGCGTCGCAGTGGGATCCTGCACAGTAGAGGACGACCTTGCGCGTCTTGCTCCCGGACGCCTTGACGGTGACGGCCCGCGCGAAGTCCTTGCCACTGAACGGCACATTGCGGGCGCCAGGGATGTGGTCCTTGTCGAAGCCCGCCTTGTCGACGACGTCGATCAGGACGAAGCCTTCATGGCCCTTGCGCAGTTTCTGGAGATTCTCCGTCGTGATGGTCTTTCGCATCGTGCGGACGGTAGCGACCGCGGCGTCCCCGCCTCACGCAAAGGGGCAATTACGGGAAAGCCCTGCCTGTCGCCAGGCCCGAGAACCGTCGCCAGCGCCAGGTCTCGACTCTGCAGGGGTTGCGGGTAGCGTGCGCCCAACCATGAGTGATTCGGCGTTTGCGCAGTGGTTTGAGTCGGTCTGGGCCGATCGCGAGGAGCGGGTCTACCGCGCGCTGTTTGGCGACCTTGGCAAGGGCGTGTTCGCGGCGACCGCAGCGGTCTACGAGCGCTTCCAGAAGGAACCTCACCCCGGCTGGCTCAACCACGGCGTCTTCGCCTGCCCGCCGAATGCCCAGCGGGCGTCGTGGCTCTATGTCACGTCAGGCCTCAGCAATCCCTGGAACCTCGACCAGATCGGGCGCGACCCATCGGGCTTCTCTGGTCTCGGCTTTGAGCTTGTCATCGAAACGGTGGCGGCGGCTGACTGGGCGGTGCCGCTGCTGCACAACCTGATGGCGTACGAGCTGCTGGTCGCGATCGGCAGCTACGAGGATGCGGACTTGCTTGAGTACGGCAATCGGGTGCCGCTCAACGCTTCCATCACGCCGAGCTTTGCGAGTGCCATTCGCTGGCTCTTGGTTGAGCAGCCAAAGCACTACCCGGGGGCGTTCGATGTCGCTTCGGGCCGCGTCGATCTGTTTCACCTCGTGGGGGCGACGGATGCGGAAGTGGATCTCGCGCGGCAGACGGACCAGGATGTTTTGATCGCCTTGTTGCAGAAGGGTGGCGCCTACCCGCACACGGATGCGGCGCGGCCGAGCCTGCGATGAACGGCGACTCGCGAAAGCGCGGCGGCACCCCGATGTCGCCGTGCATCAAAATCTGCGTGATGGATGCCGTCGATCGCTTCTGTACGGGTTGCGGGCGCACTCGCCAGGAGATCGCCGAGTGGTGGACGCTGCGCGATGACGCGAAGTGGGCGGTGCTGGCGTCGCTGGGAGCTCGGCAGCGGCCAACGCCACCGACGACCGACGTGGGGTGAGAGGATTGAGGGCGGCCGCTTCCAATCGCGCCATCTTCGTCACGGTGCAGGTGTGGCCCTTGACCGCTCTCCTCCGCCTCCCACATGGTGGTGACGCGGCCCGGGTTTCCCGGCACCGGCCCGAGTTCCACTGCCTCGCAATCACCATGAACCCACTCGCATCCATCGTCTTCTTGGTCGGCACCACGGCTGCCGTCACGGCGCAGTCGCCGCTCACGACGCTCTTCGCGGGTACCAACCAGACGGCGCCAGGAGGGCAGGTGTTCTTTGACCTTGCCGTCACGACGACCGTGACGATCCGCGCGCTCGACGTCAACCTCAGTACCGCTCCTGGCGTCAATGGCACGATCGAGATCTACACGACGATTCCGAGTGTCACGACGTACTTCGGCAACGAAACAAGCCCCAGCCAGTGGAGCCCGTTCCCCGTCGCCTCCGGCACGGTCAAAGCCGCTGGCGCCAACCAACCTTCGTACGTGTGCCTGACTTCCGGTCTGGTGCTGCAGCCGGGCACGATCGGCGTCGTGCTGCGCCACATCGAATGCCAGCCGTGGTACTCCGTGGGCAATGGCACGACGCAGCCAGGCGGCGGTGCACCGACCACCAATCAGACATTCAGCACGCCGCAGCTGACGTTGCTCGCAGGCGCGGTGCAGGGCGTGCCGTGGAATGCGCCCACGCAGCCGCGCGTGTGGAATGGCAGCCTGCACTACGCCGTCGGCGCCGTCGCCCACGCCTGCGCTATCAACACGAACTACGGCCCCGGCTGCTACCAACAGCAGACTTCGTTCTTCCAGATGTTCTCGACGTCAGCCGAAGCCTCACTGGCGCTCTCGGGACGTTCCCTCTCGCTGCTCAACACCAATCCTGGCTACACCGTGCTGAACAACGCGCCGGGTGTAGCCTTCGTACCGCCAAGCGGGACGGCCTCAGCATTTGCCGTCGATGATGGCGAACTCAACTATGCATGGCCGTCGGCGACGCCGTTTGGTCCTGGTGGTCCGACGAGTTTGTTCGTGCACACCAATGGCATTGTTTCGACCGCGTCCAACGCCGTGCTGACGCCGAATGCGTACCGAGCGAACGTGGCTGGTTGCCTCAACGCCAACGCCACTGCGTGGTGGAGTTGGCATGACTACAACCCGGCCGCGGTTGGCAGCGGGTTGATCCGCATGGAGGAAGTGGCCGGCGTCGTCTATGTCACGTGGGACAACGTCGAGAGCTATCCGACCGCGACGGTGAACCCGAGTCGGTGGCAATTCCAGTTCGACCTCGCATCTGGCAACGTCAACTATGTGTGGGTGTCGATCACGG
>CANEYR010000225.1 GCA_947444055.1 Planctomycetota bacterium | reverse complement strand
CACCGGGCGTGGACCCAGCATGTGACGCAGGGGCCGTGGGGGCCGCACAACCCACTGCAGGTGGGCAAGGACTTCTGGCTCATCGCCTTCCCGGAGACGACGGACGCGACGCGCTGGGCGGACGTGCATGACTGGAATCGCGAAGAGCGGCGCGGCGCGGGCTTGCCGGCCATGGCGGCAATGCTGCAGCGCAGTGAGCTGGCGCGGATCGCGCGCGACCGTCTGGTGGCGTTGCGCATGGAACTGAAGGAAGTGGTCGCGGACCTTGGTGCAGCGGGGGCGGTGCGGCGCGCTAGCGTGCTGCGTCGTCGTTGCCAAGCGACGGAACAGGTGCTGTTGACGCTGGCGAACGTGCGGGCGGAAGTGTGGCTCGACAACGAGATCGTGCCCTTCGGCGGCATCGGCAAGGCGTTCGTCGTGATGCACGGCCATGAGCGCGTGCAGAAGCTGGCGGTGCGCTGCGGGGCTGCGGTCGGCGAACCGGTGCAGGTCGCGGTGCGGCCGACGGCGTTCGACGGCGCGTCGACACCGACCGTGGGCGCGCCGACGGTTCCCGAGGCCGCAGCGTCGGTGCCGCCTGCACCGCCTGAACCGATGCCGGGGCGCTTCTCGGTGGCGTTTGCGTGTGGCGAACCAGCCGATGACGAAGTGCCTGCAAGTCCAGAGCCGAGCTTTGCCGACGTGATGGTGGAGTTCGAACTCGATGGCCTGCCGTTCGCACGGCTGACGTCGCTGCCGTACACACCCACACCGGCGATCGAGTTGCACTGGGATCGGGACGTGTTGATCGTGCCGCGCGGCAAGACCGTCGAACGGGTACTCACAGTCAGCGTGCAAAGCCATCGCGACTACGAGGCCAACACGGCGCTGCGGTTGTCGATGGGGCCGGGCGTGATCGCGACCGCGACCCCGACTCGCCTTGGCTTGTCCAAGGAACATGCCGAAGCGCGCGTGCTCGTGCGGGCCACGATCGATGCGAACGAGTTGATGCCCGATGCCGGCCTGACGTTTGGGTTCCGCAAGGACCAAGTGCGGTTGCCGATTCGCGTCATCGACGTCACGGTGCCCGATGGCATGCGCGTCCTGCTGGTGCGTGGCCCCGACGACTCCACCGAGCGCACCCTTGCCGATCTCGGCGTGCCGTTCACGGCGCTCGACCGCGATGGTCTCACTGGTGCGCGCCTTGAGGACTACACGGCGATCCTGCTCGACATTCGCGCCTACCATCACCGCCCAGAATTGGCGGAGATGCGCGATCGTCTGTTGCAGTACTGTCGGGGCGGTGGGCGCGTGGTTGCGATGTACCACAAGCCTGGCGAATGGAACGATCGCGCGACGCGGCCGCTGCTGGCGCCGTTCCCGATGGTCATCGGCGACGAACGCGTCACCGACGAGAATGTCGCGGTGAAGTTCTTGCAGCCGGCGCACGCGTTGCTGCAGACCCCGCACGCGCTGACCGAGGCGGACTTCGCGGGTTGGGTGCAGGAGCGCGGCCTCAACTTCCCAAAGACGTGGGATCCGGCGTGGACCGCGGTGCTGTCGATGCACGACACGGGCGATGAGAAGCCGCATGAAGGCGCGCTGCTGCACACGCAGTACGGCCGCGGTGACTTCATCTACTGCTCCCTGGCGCTCTATCGCCAACTGCGTTTTGGCCACGCCGGGGCGGCCCGGTTGCTGGTCAATCTGCTAGCGCGTTGAGGGTCAGCGGCGCGCGGGCGTCGCCGACGATCCTGGTGGCGCGGCGCGCAGGGCGGCGACCTCACGTTCCAATGCTTCGAGTCGTTTTAGCACGGCGTCGTTCGGCGTCGGTGGCGCGCTCGCCGGCGCCGACAGCCTGTCGACTTGTTGCACGAGCAGCAGCAATGGCGCGATCTGGTCGCGATAGCCATGCAGCAACAAGGTCCCCGAGCCCGACGCCGAGGCTGTCGGCATGCCGGGTTGCCACATGCCTTGCAGTGAGAACTGCGCCCGCAGCGCGTTCGTCAATTGCACGGCATCGGCGTGTTGCACGGTGATCGCCGTCAGCACCAATTCGCGCAGTCGCGGCCGCCGCAAGATTTCGTCGGGCGTGCGCCACGGCACGTTCACGATCGGCAGCGCGCGCGCACTCGGCGCCAGCGACACGATCTGGAACACACCGCGCAATTCATCGATGGGAAGCGCCACCAATCCGCGCGCCGCCAGCAGTGCGTAGAGCATCTCCTCGCTGCCGAGCGCATCGAGGGCGAGGCTGCGCTGCAGCGTGAAGCCAGCCACCTGCTCGATGGTCTCGAGGTCGTAGAGATAGTTGCGGCACAGGTAGCCGGCGGTGGCGTCGAGCAAGTCGGCAACCGTGAAGTCGCCAGCCGGCAGCGTCAGACCATCCTTGGTCGCGAGCACCGCATTGCGCGTCAGGTTGCTCGGCACCACGACCTGTTGGCCGTGGACCGAGGCGAGTGCGGTGGCGACAACAAGGGCGCAAGCGTGGGCACGCATGGGTGCCTCACTTCGCTGGCTTGCTGAGTTGTTCGACCTTCTCTTCAAGCGTCTTGATGCGCTGCTCGAGAGCTTCGATGCGGCTCGCGCTGCTCTTTTGGCGCGCGACTTCTTCCGCTGTGGCAGGCAGGTCGACCTCGCGCAGCATGCGAATCGCTTGCACGACTTGGTCCTGCATACCGCAGAGCACCATGCCTGAGTTGTTGCCGACGTTGCCCAGCGTCAGGCTGCTGGTGGGGCCGCCGGTGCTGGCGAAGAAGGGCCGCAGGGCGTTGGTGGCGATGGTAGCATTGACGTGCTGCAGTTTCACGACCGTCGACACCGGCATCTTGCGATCTGGCCGAGCGAGCACCTGCTCGAGTGTCAGCGTCTCCGCCCGGCTCGTCACGTCACGGCCGCGCGGGCCTTGCATGTTGAGTACTTCGAGGGTGCCTTTGCCGTCGGCGCGGGTCAGCGCGAGTCCGCTGCGATACAGCATGCTGGCGAGGAACTCTTCGCAGCCATTGCGATCCAGCGAGACCGCCTTCTGCAGGCGCACTGGTGGCTGGACAGAGCCTGCCAACTCCTGCGCGGGGGCGAGGATGTTGCAATCGAGGTAGGCAGCGCAGCGATCGATCAGGTTGGTCAGGGTGACTTCGCCCGCTTCGACCACGAACGGTTCCTTGGGCGCTGCCGCCGCTGGTTGTTGGGCCGTGGTGGCGGTGGCGAACGCGAACAGCGAGAACACGAGTGAGGTGGTCTTCATGGGTATCTGGCGCGATGGGACGAAGCGTGCGCCGGTTTCTTCCGACGACCTGCCGGGGCTACTGTCTTGGCGATGCACCGTGCTGCCTTGCTGTGCGCGTTCTCGGTGGTGACGGCCGCATGTCAGGTGGGCGAGCCTCCGTGGAAGGGCGGGTCGCCAGCTGCCGCCGCCCGCTTGCACGGCCACAACGACT
>CANEYR010000224.1 GCA_947444055.1 Planctomycetota bacterium | reverse complement strand
CGTCTTGTCGCCGAGGATGCTGCCGCCGGTGCGTACCGAGCTGGGGTCGACGGCGAGCACGGCGACGCGCCGATTGGCAGCGCACAAACGCAGGCCGAGAGCCTCGATGAGGGTGCTCTTGCCCACGCCTGGTGCGCCGGTGATGCCGACCCTCATGGAATTGCCGGTGTGAGGCAGCAGGTCGCACAGCAACGCTTCCGCCGAGATGGTGTCGGCAAGGCGACGGCTCTCGACCAAGGTGATGCCGCGCGCGAGTGCGGCGCGATCACCGCTGCGGATCTGGCCAGCAAGGTCTGCGATCGAAGTCACGCGGGAACCCTACAGGATGCTCAGGGGCGCCGCAGCGCCGTCGGTTCCGGCGGAGCGGGCTATCCCGCTCGACACGACCGGTCGACACGACCGGAGACGTGCCAGACTCGAACTAGCCCAGCGCGTCGGTGACCAACGCCTGGATCTTCTCCAGGGTGGCGCGCAGCTTGGTGCGGTCTTGGTCGGCTTGGCGAACGGCGGCGACGATGCCGGCGAGTCCGTCCGAGCTACCGATGCTGGCGCTCGAGCTGGCAGCGGCCGCTGCCTTCGGTGGGCGGCCGGGGCCGCGCTTCTGGCCGCCGGCGGCGGCGCGTGCCTTGACGTTGTAGACGAGGGCTGGCGTGCAGCCGAGCTTCTTGGCGATGTCGCCAGCACTCATGCCGGTCTTGAGCAGTTCGCGGATCTGACCAGACTTTGAAGAGGCGTCAGGTTGACGACCGCGCTTACCGGCGGGCTTTGCAGTGGTATTTGCCATGGCCCGCATCCTCTCACCACTCTCTCCAAGAATACACACCTATTCTTGCGCCAAGCTCGAGTCGCAACTGCCGCCGCGGGCTGCAACGCTCACCAGTGCGTAGGTTCGTAGTCCTTCAAGAACTGTCCCCACGTGTGCACACCCGTGTTAACGCCTGCAAAAATTGGATCAACGATGCGCGCAGCGCCATCCACGATGTCGAGCGGTGGATGGAAGCCATGCTCCTCGGTCTTGCGGGCGGCGATGTCGGCGGGATCCTCATCGGTCACCCAGCCCGTATCGACGCTGTTCATGTGGATGCCGTCCTGCACGTAATCCTTGGCGGAAGTGCGCGTCATCATGTTGAGCGCCGCCTTGGCCATGTTGGTGTGCGGGTGTTTGTCGGTCTTGAACGAGCGGTAGAACTGCCCTTCCATTGCTGACACGTTGACGATGTGTTTGTCGCGGCTGGCCACCCGCAACATCAGTGGTTTCAACCTGGCATTGAGGACGAACGGGGCAATCGCGTTGACCAATTGCACTTCTAGCAACTCGATGGTCGTGACGTCGGCCAGCGGCATGCGCCAACTGTTGTGGTCACGCAGGTCGACCTGTTGCAAGTCGGCGTCGAGGCGGCCGCCGGGGAAGATCTGTTCGTTGCGCACCAGGTCGTCGGCCAGCAGCGCCCGCTGGGAGAGTTCGGGGGCGTTGTGGTTGGCCAGGGATGGTTGACCGGCCAGTAGCAGCGAGCGGTTGGCCAGCTCACCGGCATCGCAGCGCAGCCGTTCGTGTGATTGCAGCAGGCCTTGTGCCCCCGCTGGCAGAGCAGCCAACGGCTGTCGTTCGCTCGTCATCAAGTGGCTGTAGAACCCCGAGGGTCGGCGCACGGTTTGGCACGCGTTGTTGATGAGGAAATCAAGCCGCTCGTACGTGTGGTTGAGGTGGCGAGTGAACGCCTCGACACTTGGTGTGTGTCGCAGATCCAACCCGTGCACTTGCAGGCGATCACTCCATGCTGCGAAGTCGCTTTCGCGCGCATAACGCAGGGCCGCGTCATGCGGGAAGCGCGTCGTGGCGATGACGCGGCAGCCGGCGCGCAACAGGAGGATGCTCGTCTGGTAGCCGATCTTGACCCTGGCTCCCGTGATGACCGCAACGCGCCCGCGCAGATCGGCCGTCTGGGTGCGCTTCCCGTAGTTGAGGTCGCCGCAGCGGCGACACATCGAATCATAGAAGTGGTGCAACTCGGTGAACGACGCCTTGCAGATGTAGCAATTGCGTTCGTCGCGCACGACCCTGCCCGGATCAACCTTGACCGGATCGGGTGGGTTGGATGTCGCCATGGCTTGATCCATGTCGACACCGGGAGCAACCGGGGCTGGCAACGCCGGGGGAGTCACAAACACAGCCTCGCGGCGCCGCTTGCGAATGCCCGTGGACGATAGCTTGCGTTCGTCTTCGGCTCGCTTCTGTTGCTTGTGCTGTCGGTGTGCTTCGCGCAGGAACTCTCGCTTTTGCCAGGGATCTGGGCGCGCCACTCGCCCAGCGACTTCGAGCAAGCGGGTGCGAAGCGCGTCGTCGAGCGGCACCAAGAGGCCGCGGTCGGCGAGCACGTCTTCGAAGAACTGCAGGGCGATCTGGGCGCGGCGAGTCGGGTCGATGGGAGGGTGATCGGGAGAGCTCACGGGGCAAACAGAATAGCGAGAGCCTGTCGTCTCGCCCTTCTCGAAGATTGCTTCGCAGTCGTCCGCGGCGAGAGGCATCCTGGCGCCATGCCGAGACCTCTCACGTTCCTGGTCGCGTTGGGATTGGCCGTTGTTGCGGGCGCGCAACGCGAGCCGATCGTCTGGCACAACGATTTGGTCGCTGCTACCGAGCTTGCGGCCGCCCGCCACGCCCCCTTGCTGGTGGTGTTCCGTTGCGAGCGTTGAAAGGACTGCGGTGACTTCTACGGCCAGTTGGGCCGTGGCTCGCAGGAACTGAACGCAGCGGCACAACCGTATGTCGCGGTTCGTGTCACCGACATGCGCGCGGTCGACCTCGAGCGCATTCGCTTCGACTTCGACCTGACCTTTGCGGCCGTGCTGATGCATGCCGATGGCACGATCTATCACCGGTACGGCAGCCGCACGGGGGCAGCGGATGCTCATGCGTATCTGGGGCTCGATTCGTTGTCGCAGTTGTTGCGCGACACGGTGGTCGAACACCGCAGCTACGACCGCGCGCCAAAGCCAGCGAGCCAACGGCCGCCGCGGCCGGTGATCGAGCTGCCGGTGTTGCAGCAACGTCTGGCCGAGGGCCAGAAGATCGATTGCGTGCATTGTCACACGATCCACGACGCCGAGTTTCATCACGCGGTGGCCAAGGGAATGTGGCAGCGGGATCAGGCGTTTGTGTTTCCCGATCCCGAGCGTGTCGGGTTCACCCTGGATCGCCGACAGCAAACGCGCGTGATCGCGGTGATGGAGAACTCGGCGGCAGCAAAGGCCGGCGTGAAGGTTGGCGATGAGCTGGCGTCGCTGGCGGAGCAACACACCGTGCGCACGCTCAGTGATGTGCAGTGGGCTTTGCACCAGGCGCCGACCACCGCCACCAAACTGTCGGCGCGTCTGCGTCGTGGTGACGACAGCCACGACGTCGTGTTGACGCTCGCG
>CANEYR010000223.1 GCA_947444055.1 Planctomycetota bacterium | reverse complement strand
TGGGTGCAATTGCGCGTGTGGGGTGCCGAGATCTACATCGCCGACATGGTCGGGGTGTCGGTGTTGGCGGAGATCGGGCCGTTGATGACGGCGATCGTGCTGGCCGCGCGCTCAGGGTCGCGCAACGCCGCACAGCTCGGGGCCATGGTCGTCAGTGAAGAGATCCAGGCGCTCGAACAGATGGGCATCCGCCCGCTGGCGTTCTTGGTGCTGCCGAAGATCGTCGCCTGTGCGTTCGCGGCGGTGGCGTTGGGCGTCGTCTTCGATGTCGTCGCCATGGGTGGTGGTGCGTTGTTCGCACTCGGCGTCGCTGGCATCGAACTCGACGCGTTCGCCGAGCAACTGCGCAATGCGCTGTCGCTGTCGGACTTCGTGGTCGCGCTGGTGAAGTCGGCGACGTTTGGCACGGCCGTCGGCGTCGTTGGTTGCGCCTTGGGCTTGCGCGTGCAAGACGGCAGTGAAGGGGTTGGGCGCGCGACCACGAACGCCGTCGTGCTGAGCATCTTCCTGGTGATCGTCGTCGATGCCATCTTCGTCACCTGCCAACGGTTGCTCGCCTGACATGAACGCCGGCGTTGCCAAGCTGTCCGCGGCACCTCGCACCGACGACCTAGTGCGGGCCGTGGCGCTGTCGACGCAGTTCGGCGATCGCATGGTGCTCGACGGCGTCGATGTGGCGATCCGGCGCGGCGAGGTCTTCGTGGTGATGGGGCCGTCAGGCTGCGGCAAGACGACTCTGCTGCGCCATCTCTGCGGCCTGCTGCCGCCGACGATGGGTTCGGTGAGCGTCGCGGGCCACGACCTCTATTCGGCGTCGCCGGAGCTGTTGCACCACTTGCGACTTAGCACGGGCATGTCGTTCCAAGGCGGTGCCTTGTTGGGCAGCCTGACGGTGCTCGAGAACGTGGCGCTGCCGCTGCGCGAGAACACCGACTTGCCGGCGGCCGTGATCTTGGAGACGGCGCGCATGAAGCTCGACATGGTGGGCCTGCTGCACGCCGCTCACTTGCTGCCGAGTTCGTTATCGGGCGGCATGCGCAAGCGGGCGGCGATTGCGCGCGCCATCGCCCTTGACCCCGACATCGTCTACTTCGACGAGCCGTCGGCCGGCCTCGATCCCATCACCGCTGCCGAAGTCGACAACGTCATCCAGAAGCTCAACAAGGTGTTCGGCATCACGATGGTGGTGGTCACCCACGATCTGCCCTCGGCGCACGCCATCGCCGATCGCATTCTGGTGCTGCTGGATGGCAAGGTCGCCGCCATGGGCGAGCGCGATCAGGTGTGGCACGACCCCAATCCCGCACTGCGCGACTTCATCGAACGGCGCCTGCGTGCCGAAGACAGCCGTGGCATGGATGTCATTCGCCATCTCGAGGTGTGAGTATGCAAAACCGCGGCAGGCGATTCCGGCTCGGGTTGTTCGTGCTAGGCACGGGGGCCCTGTTCGTCGGCTTGCTCGCGTTCATCCTGCAGAACAGCTTGAGCCGCGCCCGCATGACCTACTTCATCCTGTTCCATGAGAACGTGAAGGGCATGGTGATCGGATCGAAGGTCAACTTCCAAGGCGTGCCGATCGGCGTCGTCGCCGACATGCGCTTTCAGGATGGCAAGACGTTGGTGGAGCTGCGCGTCGATCCGTCGCGCGCCAACGTGCAAGACGTCACGCGCGCTCGCATGGATCGATTGTTGGTCACCGGCCAAGTGACGGTGGAACTCGAGGGCTATGGGGCGGCGGGCAAGTCGCTCACGGCGGGCGCCTTCATCGAGCCCAAGGAAGATCCTTTGCATGCGCTGACGGCGAGTTTGCCGGAGGTCGTCGACCAGGCGGCATCGGTGTTGGCTCGACTCGATCGTGTGCTCGGCCACGCCGAGACGATGCTCGGCGCCACCAACCAAGCGCATGTCGAAGCGATGTTGGCACACGCCGAGCACGCCGCCGCCGAATTGGCGGAACGCACGGTGCCCGGCGTCACCGCCTTGCTGGCGCAGTCGACCGCGGCGGTCAGCCAGGCCAAGGGTGTGGCCACTTCCGCGCAGGAGACGCTCGCCGCTCTCGCTCGGCTCGAAGGGGACTTGCGCGGCTTCCTGCACGAGGCGTCGGCGTTGGCTTCCGGACTGCGTGGTCCGGTGCAAACGGCACTGGCTTCGTTGCGCACGTCGCTCGACGAGATGCGTGGGCTCGCGCGCCAACTGAAACTGGCGCCCGACAGTTTGCTGTTCGGTGTGCGACCGGCCGCGCCGGCGGGAGGAGAACGCTGATGCTTCGTTCGTTCGTTTGGTTGTGCTGGTTGCTGTTGCTTGGGTGCAGTGCTGTGGTGGTGCCGCGCGAGCGGTTCTATCGCCTTGAGGTGCCGACGGCGGCGGTCGTCGATCCGCAGCGTGCCGGTGTGCTGCGCGTGCATGACCTGCAATTGCAGCGAGCCGTTGACTCGGATTGTTTGCAGCGTCTTGACGGCGTGCAGTTGCAGGCGCGTCCGCTGGCGCGATGGGTTGCACCGCTCGATCGCTTGGTGACCGATGCCTTGGTGCTCGGCTTGTCGCGGGCGCGAGTTTGCGACTTGGTGAAGGGCGGCGCCGATCCCGGCGACGAGACGTGGTCGCTGCGCGGTCGCATCATCGACTTCGTCGAGGTGGCTGGTGCGGCTGGCCCGGAGACTCGCGTCGCCATCGAGTTGTGGCTCGAAGCGGGCTCACTCGTGCTGCTGCACGACGAGTTCCAAGCGCGGGAAGTGCTGGCGAACGCCAGTGACGAAGCGGCGGTGGCGGCGCTGTCGCGGGGGCTGTCGCAGGTCGTGGCCGAGGTCGTGGCGCGCATGCGCGGCCAAAAC
This sequence comes from Planctomycetota bacterium, assembly GCA_947444055.1. Lineage (GTDB taxonomy): Bacteria > Planctomycetota > UBA1135 > UBA1135 > UBA2386 > UBA2386. Next base: position 644 of record CANEYR010000223.1, on the reverse strand, counting down.
TTGTTCGCCATCGCACGGGCCAAGGCGGCGGCGGCGACGGCAGTCCCGGCAAAGTGAGGTCTTGTGGGCTGCTGTTCGCGTTCGCAGCGGCCTGAAACGAAACTCCTCTGCCGCCGCCTGCTAGCATGCGAAAGCGGTTCACAAACTTAGGCTGAGAGGTCGATGGCATGCGTGTGATTGCGTTCCTGGGTCATCTGTTCGTTGGCGTTGTGCTGGCTGTCGTGGCCTCGGCCCAAGCCAACCTCGGCGAGGTGGTCGTCGCTCCCAAGTGGTTGGCTTGGGAACGGGGCGAGCCAGTCAGTGTCGGGGACGACAAGGCGCCCAAGTGCACGCTGTATGCGTTCTTCACCACCCCCGCACACATGCCGGCCTTTGCGGGCGACGCCGACTACTTGGGGGATTTGCAGAAGCGCTTCGGCGACCGCGGCCTGGTGGTGGTTGCCGTCGTGCCGACGGCCAACCCAACCGCGATCGAGCGCTGGGCTGGCTGTCGGGTCGTCGTCGATGCGGACCTGGCCGTGACGACGGCGTGGTTTGCCGACGGGGAATGGCCCTGGTACGTCACGGTGCTCGATGCCGCGGGCCGGATGACATTTGTCGGTGAGCCCGACGCCGGCTTGGTTGACGCCGTCGACGCGACGCTG
>CANEYR010000222.1 GCA_947444055.1 Planctomycetota bacterium | reverse complement strand
TTCCGTCGCGCGGGCGAACAGCGGGCCAGCCGGCGTCGCTCGACTGGCACCGACGCGAACGCGCCGGTGGCCCGCGACAAGCGGGCCAGAACGAACAACAACCAACACAACCAGAAGCGAGATCGAACCATGTTTCCGACCATCACGAAGTCCTTCCCCCTCATCGCCGCCACGCTGTGCCTGACCCTCGTCACCCCCGCCCAGGGCTGGCTCGGCGGCGGCACCATCTACGGCGGCGGCGGCTCGATGTCGACCGGCGGCTCGACCCCGCCAGTGCTGCCGTCGGTGCAGAGCAGCTACAACAGCTACGACCGCACGATCGGCAACAGCTGGCTCGGCGGCAGCGTGCACGCCTACGCCAACATGGTGCGCCAGAAGAGCGGCACCTACGAGCTCGGCTTCGCGGCGGCCGAGTTCCGCGGCACGGCCTCGGTGCTGAACCACAGCGCCGAAGTCGCCGAGATCGTCGGCAACGCCAGCAACGTGATGAACGCCGGCGTGCAGAACCGCAGCGGCATGTATCGCGTCGAAGTGCTGGGCTTCACCGTCACCAACGGTTCCTTCACCAGCAACAGCACCTTCGCGGCGCAGAACAGCGTCTACAACCTGCTGCCGTCGTCGGTGTCGGTGTCGGTGCCGGTCGGTCCGGTCAGCGTCACGCTGCGCGGCAACGCCGGCTGCGGCTTTGGCCGCTCGGCCAACTGGCTGCTGCCGGCCGCGACGGCGAGCGTCGGCATCAACGCCAGCGCCAACGCCTACGCGTTCGCCAGTGCCTCGGTCAGCTTCGGCATCCCCGGCTTCAACGTCGGGGTCGGCATCCAGGGCCGCGTGCTGGAACAGACGCTGACCACCGGGCTGAACGCCAACGCCGTCTGGGGCCTGTCCGGCCACGCCACCTACACGATCCAGGCGATCTCGCTGCACCTGTATGCGTGGGCGACCGCGCTCTACACCTGGACCACGAACCTGTGCAGCTGGTCGTCGGGCCTGCTGACCTTCAACCTGATCTGACCCGCGGCAACGCGGACCCTCGACACCGGCGCGCGGCCCTGGAGGCCGCGCGCCGGTTGTTGTTGCCGCCGGACGCTTTTTCGGCAAGGAACGCGAACAGCGGCTCGCCCCGCGTCGCTCGACTGGCATGGCCCACTCGACCTGCCGCTCCTCCCGCTTCGCTCGCGCCGCCTTCGCCGGCATCGGCATGGTCGCGATCGCCAGCCTCTGCCTGCTGCTCGTCACCGGGAACGCAGCCCCGGCCGCACTGACCAGCGGCGCAACCGCGAGCCCGGCGCAGCCGCCGGCAGCGACGTTGCCGACGGCGAGCGGACGCACTGAACGCGCCGCGGCGGCCGCACAGCTCGGCTGCTGGGATGCACCGGTCGGCAGCGAGCTGCGCTTCCGCCTGGTCGACCACATCGACGTGACGCTGCGCAGCGCCGAGGGCGGCACGCAACCCGGTGGTTCCCTGCACGCGGAAGCCGAGGTCGTCACCACCGTGCTGGCGCGGCGTGTTGACGAAGCACTGGTGCGCCACCAGCTGTCGGGCCTGCGCTGTCTCGGCAGCGACGGTCGCGAATTGCCGGTCGATGCGATCCAGACGCGCTGGCTCGCCGCCGCAGCGACGCCAGTGCACGCCCGCATCGCGCGCGACGGCCAGCTGCGCGGCTACCTCTTCGCCGACGGCCTCGACGGCGACCAGCGCAACTTCCTGCGCGGCATGCTCGGCCTGTTCGCCTGCGAGGCCCCGGCCAGTGACGCGAGCACGTGGACCAGCACCGGCGAGGACACCACGGGCGCCTTCACCGCCCGCTACGCAGTGCTCGCCGCCGACAGCGCCGAGGAACTCGTCGTCACCCGCACCCGCGACCACTACACGCGCATGGTCGGCCACGCCGCCGTGCCGGAGCACACGCTGCGCGGTGCCATGACCGTGCACTTCGCGCTGCCGATCGGCTGGCTGGCGTCGCTGCAACTCGACGAAGGCATGACGATGGCCCTGGGCATGCTCGATCTGCAGGCGATCACCGCGCGCAAGGCCTCGCTGCAACTGCTCGCCGCCACGACCATCGACGTGCGCGACGACGTTGCGGCGCTGTGGGCGGCCGCCGATGCGCCGGTCAGCAGCGTCGGCGAGGTGCTCGGCGGCCAGGCCGCGGCGAGCGAACGGCAGCAGTGGCAGCAGCGGCTGCACGGCATCAGCACCGACCAGCTGCTGGCCGAACTGCAGCGCCTGCTGGCCGTGCAGCCCGCGGATGCCAAGGCCGTCGATGACGCGTTCCAGCAGCTGCAATGGCTGGTCAAGCTCGACGACCAGGTCGCCGCCGAACTCGAGCAGCACGTCGCCAACGCGCGCGTCGGCGGTGACGCGATGCGCGCGGCGGTCAGTGCGTTCGGCGCCGCCGGCACCGATCGCGCCCAGCAAGCGCTGGCGAACCTGTGCTTCGACCAGAACCAGCCCGCCGCGGTACGCGAAGCGGCGAGCCTGTCGTCGCTGCAGCTGCAGAAGCCGTCGGCCGCACTCGTCGATGGCATGTTCACTGCCGCCAGCACCGACTCGCCGCAGCGCACCGGTTCGCTGCTGGTCGCCGGCGCCCTCGCCGGCCGCGCCGAGCAGCCGCTCGCCGACGGCCGCACGCCGCTGCAGGCGCTGCTGGCGATGGAAGGCGATGCTGAGGCGCGCGGCGAACTCGGCACCTGGCTGCTCGCCGTCGCCAACACCGGCGCGCCGGCGGCGCTGCCGATCGCGCAGCGCTTGCTCGGCCATGCGCTCGCTGCCGTGCGGGGCGCTGCCTGCGTCGCCTTGCGCGGCCAGCCCGAGCCGGCCGCACTGCAGGCCCTGATCGAACGGGGCCTTTGCGACAGCGACGCGATGGTGCGCCAGGAAGCGGTGCTGGCCCTGTCCCACCGCAGTGAACCCGCGGCGCGCACAGCACTGCAGATGACGGCCAGTCAGGATCCCGACGAGGCCGTGCGCGGCCGCGCGACCCGCGCGCTGCAGGGTGCGTGAGCGGCTAATCGTCGCCGTGGAGTGGCTCGACAAGGCCGCCCAAGAATTGCCTGCCGGTCGCGCCGTCAGCCAGTCGCTGGCAGGTCATGGACCGAGAGCAGGCCGAGTCGTCGCCAGCCGATCGTCAGCATCCAGGTTCGCGCCGCCGTGACGGGACGGGGCATCGCTTCGATGCCCAGCACTGTCACGGTTTCACGAAACCCGTCGAACCAAGGGGCTGACGTGAACGTGTCGATTGCCTGGGGAACCTTCACCTCGCGGCCTGCGGCCGCGTGCTTCTTGCCGTTCCCCAGCACATACCGCAGCGCGTTGCGCACCTCGCGCGGCGTCTTCAGGATGCGGTCGTGGTAACGGTCGGCGAACACGGTGCCGGCCCGGCGCCAAAGCCGGTTCAAGGCCTTGGCGATGCGGATCGCGAGGCCCTGTAGACCGCGCGACAGGGTCGTGCGGTCGGCAGCTTCGACCAGGAAGTGCAG
>CANEYR010000221.1 GCA_947444055.1 Planctomycetota bacterium | reverse complement strand
TGCACGAGAACGCCACCACGTCGTCCTTGCCGCAGTCATCGCAGTGCACCCGCAGCAGCCCATGCGCGAGCACGCCGCAGCGTAGGAACGCTTCGACCTCGCGTCGGCAGAAGCGCGGCACCGTTCGTTCTCCCGCTTCCACCGCGCCCCCACTACACGGCGAACAAGAAGCGGCGCAATGACGACGCCTACTGCGCATCCACGGCCAGTGGTTCGCCCTCGACGCCACCCAGCCGGGCGGCATCACGGTGTCGAACTACATCACCAACATGATCGGGATCGACCCGTGAGCCGCAGAACGGGGCCCCTCGGCAGCGAGCGTCCTTGATCGACAACTGATCGACGACTGATCGACAGCTGATCGACAGCGGGCTTGGTGGATCGACGATCCGCCGGGCCCGCTTCCTTTTCGGTAGGTTTCGGCGTGCGTTCCGGCTCCCTCAGGTCGCTGCTACAGTTCCCAGCCCGCGCCGAAGTCGCACGCGCCTCTCTCCCGCACCCCCTCTCCCGGATTCCCATGCATTTCGTCACCTCCTTCGTCGGCAGCCTGGTGGTCGCCGGCTCTCTCCTGCTGGCCCAAGACCAGGCCACGTCCTTGCTCTACGCGATCAAGAACCCGACCCCGGGCGAGCGCCTGATGCTGCAGCAGCACTTCGACGTGCTCGGCAATTGCTGCGGCGGCGGCGCCAACGCGACCGGCCCGTTGGAAGTGGTCGTGCAGGGCAACCAGGTGAGGGCGCTGCTGGCGATCGCGCCGGGCGCCCAGTTCGTCGACTTCGGCCGGCCGTTCCACGACGTGGAACTGGAACGGGCCATCGCCGCCGGCCTGGACGTGCCCGACCCCGGTTACTTCACGGTCGCCGAGATCGAGGCCGCGATCGACGCGCAAGTCGCGCTGCACCCGACGCGCGCGCGCAAGGTCAACCTGAGCACGCTGCCCGGCGGGGTCTTGACCCACGACGGGCGGTCGATCTACGCGCTCAAGGTGAGCGACAACGTCGCCACCGACGAGGACGAGCCTGCGATCGTCATCATCGGCCAGCACCACGCGCGCGAACTCAACGCCCCGGTGATGGTGATCGGCGCGATGCAGCGCGTGCTCGCCGCCTACGGGGTCAACGCGCCGCTGACCGCGGTGGTCGACAGCTGCGAGGTCTACTTCGTGCCGATGGTCAACCCGGACGGTGTCAACCACGTCTGGACCGTCGACGACATGTGGCGCAAGAACCGCCGCGCCAACGGCGGCGGCGTCTTCGGCGTCGACCTCAACCGCAACTACCCGTTCCTGTGGGGCCTGTGCGGCGCCTCCACCGTGACCAGCTCGGACACCTACCAGGGCCCGTCCGCGGGCAGCGAGCCGGAGACCGTCGTGATGCGCAACCTGGTCGCGCGCCTGCGCCCCGAGGTCTACATCGACTTCCACAGCTCCGGCCAGCAGGTGCTGCGCACCTACGCGCCGTGTGCGACCACCAGCGCGACGATGGACACCTTGATCGAGCGCTACGTCGACGACCTGCGCGCGCCGATGACCTACGGCAAGCGGGACCCGTCGGCGTCCGGCGAGGCCCCGGAAGATCACTGGTCGACGGGCGGCACGCTGTCGTTCCTGATCGAGGTCGGCACGTCGTTCCAACCGGCCTTCGCCGTGACCGCAGCCGAAGAAGTGCGCGTCTGGCCCGGTGTGCAGCGCGCGCTGACCGCGTGGCGGCCGGCCCGGCGTGGCCACGTGCGCAGCAGCCAGGGCAACGCGCCGCTCGAGGCGACGATCACCTACACCCCTAACCAGATGAGCCACGGCGAGGTGACGAAGAGCCGCGCGCGCGACGGTCGCTACGGCCTGTGGCTGCCGCTCGGCAACTGGAACGTGACGTTCGCCGCACCGGGGCACACCAGCCAGACGATTGCGGCGAACGTCGCCAGCTACGACACGCCGGTGACCCTCGACGTCGTGCTGACGAGCACTTCCTGCGCGCGCTACGTCCCGGACAGCGGCACGACCGGCACGATCAACACGATCCCGTTCGGCACTTCGGCGCCGAGCACCCTGCCGACGCTGCTCGCTTCGAACAACGGCGGCTCCGTTGGCGGCGCGGTCTACTTCGACGTCACGCCGACGGAGAACCTGTTCTTGACCGGGCTCGACGTCAACACCAGCGCCGCGGTCGGCACGGACCTCACGGTCGACGTCTACACGCGCAGCGGCACCTACGCCGGCAATGAATCGAGCCCGGCCGGCTGGACGGCGCGCACCGCCGGGCACGGCGTTGCCGCGGGCCAGAACCTCGCCAGCCACGTCGACCTCAACGAGCCGATCCTGCTGGGCGTGACGACCTACGGCGTGGCGATCGTCGCCCGCAACTTCGCGCATCGCTACACCAACGGCACCGGCGGCAACCAGAACTACGGCAACGCCTCGCTCGCCGTGGCCACCGGTTCGGCCACCAACGTGCCGTTCACGGGCAGTGGCATCACGCCGCGCGTGGCGAACATGACACTGCAGTACCGGACCGACACGAGCATCTGGACCAACCAGCTCTACCAGACCGTCTTGCGCCGCGGACAGATCGCCGGCGCTGGCGCGATCACGGGGCTCGCCTTCTCGCCGGACTCCACCGGCCGGCACTGGAACCGCGAGCTGCGCATCCGCATGTCGCACGTCGCCGCTGACGCGAACCTGTCGACCACGTTCGCCGCGAACCTGCCGACCCCGGTCACGGTGCTGAACAAGTGGGACTACACGTGGCACGTGACCGCCGACCAATGGCACGAGATCGGCCTCACGAACTCGTTCGCCTACAACGGCACCTCGGATCTGGTCATCGAGATCTTCGCCCGCGGCAACCACAACACCGCCAACGCGGGCTTCAACCGCGGCGACGGCACGATCCCGCGGGTCAGCGCCAACGGATTCGGCTTCGGCGCGGTGCCCGCCACCGCCACGGTCGACGACAATTCCGGGCAGCGCATCCGCCTCAGCTTCCACTGCGCCAACGGCAGCGAGTACGGCACGGCCTGCGGCCCTGGCTACGTCGACCACGTCGGCAGCGGCGCGCGCGGCACGACGTTCTCCTACCACCAGCATGGTGCTGCGCCACTCAGCGCCGCGATCACCGCGCTCGGCTTCGACAACGGCGGAACGTTCGGCCAGAGCCTGACGCCGTCCGGGTTCACCAACTGCTACACCTGGACCAGCATCGTCTCGACCGTCTTCTACCTGACGGACGTCACCGGCTTCGCATCGCACTCGATCGCGCTGCCCAATACGGCCGCCTTCGACGGGCTGAAGATCTATGGCCAGTGGTACGTGCTCGATCCGACGCAGCCCGGCGGCGTCACGGCCTCCGCCTACACGCGCCTGATCATCGGTCTCGTGCCGTGAGCCGTGAGCGGATAGGCGTTTCAAGCAGCGGTCCCGGACCACCCGGAACCCATTCCGCCAGTCTGCCGCACCTGCGCACCCTCGTCCAGCCGGTCACTCGCGCCCGATCGCGCCCATTGCGCGCCCGTTCGCAGCCCACTTCCCGCCCAC
>CANEYR010000220.1 GCA_947444055.1 Planctomycetota bacterium | reverse complement strand
GCGACGGGCACTCCAGAAGTGGGTGAGACGGTGAACTACACCCTGACCAATGCGCCGACCAACGCGCTGTGCTTGGCGATGTTCGGCTTCGACACCGTGACGTGGAACGGGTTGCCGCTGCCGGTCAACTTGTCGATCGTCGGCGCGCCAGGATGCCTCCTGCGCATCAACCCGGTGATCTACGAAGCTGGGGTGACGTCGGTGTTCACGGGTGCGAAGACGACGCCGGTGACGTTCGGCACCAGCCCATCCCTGATCGGGATGCAGCTCTACACGCAGTATGCGGTCTACGACCCGCCGGCCAACGCGTTTGACTGGACGGTCACCAACGCGATTCGCACGACGCTCGGCGGTTGGCTGTGACCCGACGAGGGACGGCGTATCGTGTTGCGAATGCGCGTTCACGATGCCGCCGACCCCTAAGCCCTGGGGGTGGCGGGAAGGCCGCGTGCTTGGCGTGGCGCAACAACGCGAGGTGGATTTCGACCGGCGCCAGTGCGAGCGGCATTCTTGCGGTGTGACCGGAACTGCGCCCCGCGACCTGGACGAACTGCTGGCCCACGCCGACTGGGTGCAGCGGCTCAGCCTGCAGCTCTGCCGCGACCAGCACGCGGCGGCGGATGCGGCGCAGGAGGCGTGGCTGCAGACGTTGCGGCGCCGGCCCGATGCGCGCGGCAGCGCGCGCGGCTTCCTTGCCACCGTGCTCGGCAACGTCGTGCGCATGCGCGGCCGGGCCGACCAGCGGGTGCAACGCCGTGAACGCGCGGCCGCGCGCAGCTGTGACCTCACCGAGTCGGCGGCCGACGCGTGCGCGCGCGCCGAGCTGCAGCAGTTCGTCGTCCGCGAAGTGCTGGCGCTGCCCGAGCCGCAGAAGGCACTCGTGCTGCTGCACTACTTCGAAGGCCACGCCGTCGCCGATCTGGCGAAACGGCACCGCATCACGGCCGACGCCGTGCGCGCGCACCTGCGCCGCGCGCGCGACACGCTGCGGCAGCGGTTGCAGAGTCAGGACGGTCCGGCGCGCCGCGCGTTCGGCGCGCTGCTGCTGTCGCATTCCTCCTCCCTTCCGTGGCTCCTCGTCAGTGCAACCATGGCCATCGGCATCAAGACCAAACTCCTCGCTGCAGCGGCGGTCCTAGCACTCGCCTCGTGGGCCCTGTGGCCGTCTGAAGTCCCGACGGCGAAGTCGGACTTGGCGACTGGTGACGCAACGAGTGCACGGGACGCGACTGCATCCGTCGCGAACGCGTCACCGCCGGCGGATGGGGGCGTGCAACGGGTCGCGGTGGACGCACGGCAAGCGGCGGTGCAACCGGTCGTGCGTTGCCAGCTCGTCGGTCTGCATGGCAACGCCGCGTGGACGACGCCGTTCGAGGTGCGCTTCCCCGGCGCCGGACCCGCGCCCGACCCGGTGTTCGCGCAGCCCGACGCACACGGTGCGTTCACGATCGCAGCACCTTCGGGCGGGGACCAGTTCGCAGCGCGGCTCGTCGCCGACGATCCGAACTACGCGAACGTCGACATCGCGGCGAGTTTCGTGCTGAGCCGCCACGCCGAGCAACCGTACGAGATCCCGGTGCAGCCGGTCGCGCGCGTCGTCGGCACCGTGGTCGACTTCGAGGGCACGCCGGTGCAAAAGGGGCGCGTATCGGCGTTCGCGTGGATCGACGGCAAGCCGCGCGCGCCGCACAGCGATGCGACCACGGGCAGCGAGGGCGAGTTCCAGATCAAGGTGCCGATGGAGAGCGAACTGTTCCTCGTCGCGATCGCGATGCGCGAGATGGAGGCCCGCGAGCGCCGGATCGCGCAGGGCACGGTGCCTACCACCACCACGGCGCGCGACGACCTGCTGCCCGCGACGGTGCGCGTGCAGGCCCGCTTCGGTGCGGTGAGCGTCGCCCCTACGCTGACGCTGGCGAAGCCGACGATGATCACCGGCGAACTGCGCGATCCACAGGGCCGGCCGGTGCCAGGAGAACGCGTGTACTGGTCGCCGAGCGACGCGGATCTCGACCTCGAGATCGATGCCTTCACCGTCAACCTCGGCGGCAAGAGCTGGGACGAGCTGATCGTCGCGCCGTGGGCGACCACGGACGAGCGCGGCGCCTTCCGGCTCGCGGCTCGGGCTGGCATGAAGGGAACGCTCTACTTGGCACAGGGACCGTCGTGCATCGAGCCGTTCACCGACATGCGGACGGTGACGGCGCCGGCCCACGTGCCGTTCCAGCTCGGCGGCAACACGGTCGTGCTACGCGTGGTGCGCGCCGGTGAGCCCGTGCCGGGCGCCTACATGCTCTGGGAGAAGTTCGCCGGCGGCGATCGCCCGCGCACGGACGAACGAGGCGAGCTGCGGCTGCTGCGTGAGCGCGCGCAAGTGCAGAAGCTGACGATGAAGTCGGGCGGCGAGGGCGTCGACCTCGAACTGCCGCTCGACACGGCACCCGATCGCTCGATCGTCGTCGAACTCGGTGCCCTCGCGCGGGCGTTCGTGACGTTCGACGTGACGAGCACGGTCGCGGTGAAGGAGTTCGCGGCCCTGTTTCGCGCGGCAGCGGCGAAGAGCAGCGACGGGCTGACCGTTTCGCGCGATGCCGAGGGACGCTACCGCTGCGAGGTTGTGCCTGGCGACTACCAGATCTCCGTCTGCGCCTCCAACCGGGCCGAGGGCGACGATCGCTTCCTCTGCGCGCAGCGTCTGCAGGTTCTCGTGCCGCCCGGCGGTGCGCACGTCCCGATCAAGCTGCAGCACGGCGGCCGCTTGCGCGTCCAGGTCCGCGACCAGCGCGGCGTGCACCTCGCCGGCACGCTGACGTTGACGGGCCCCGACGGGGCGGCGCAGAAGCCAGGCTTCACCGATGCCGACGGTTACTACTGGAGCGACGGCAAGCTGCGGGGGAACGGACCGGTCGTAGCGAACGATCGGTTCATGCCGGGTGCATGGCAGGTCACGCTCGACCTCGGCGCCCGCGGCGTGCACCGTCGCACCATCGAGGTGCGTGCCTGCGAGATCGCCGAAGTTGATGTCACCGTGCAGTGACCGCGCCGCTGCGATCTCGCGGTGTGCAGCCGAGTAGATGGAAACTCAGCATCCCTGCGAATCCGCAGTTAGCGGGCTTCCCTCGGCGGTTGGCTGTGACCCGACGAGTCACGCCGTATCGTGTGGCGCATGCGCGTTCACGATGCTGCCGACCCTAGCCCTGCGATCTTGCGTTGGGCTGCGCACGTGGCCAAAGGCGGCCACGTGCTCGACGTCGCGGCGGGCGGCGGGCGCCATTCACGGCTGTTTGCGGAGCGCGGTCACTCGGTGCTCGCGGTCGATCGCGACGTTGGCGCCTTGCTCGCTTCTCCGGACCCGCGCATCGCGGTGCTGCAGGCCGATCTTGAAGGCGCGCCGTGGCCGCTGCCGGGCCGCACCTTCGCGGCGGTCGTGGTGACCAATTACTTGTGGCGGCCGCTGCTGGCGACGTTGGTCGCGAGTGTCGCGCCGGGTGGCGTGCTGCTGTACGAGACGTTCGCCGTCGGCAATGAGCGTTTTGGTCGCCCCAAGAACCCGGACTTCCTGCTGCGG
>CANEYR010000219.1 GCA_947444055.1 Planctomycetota bacterium | reverse complement strand
CCTTGGGTGAGATCCTCGAGCGCTCACAGCGTCGGCCGTTCTTGTTGCAGCAAGCGGCGGTCGGGCTTGGTCGCCTTGGCGATCCCACCGCCAACGATCGCCTGCTGGCCATGATGAAGAAGAGCGAGAGCGTGGCCGTGCTCGCTGCCATCGCGAACGCCATCGGCCAGATCGGCGATCGGCGTGCGATCGATCCGCTGCTCGAGATGACGAAGAACGAAGAGATCACGCGCCTCGCCCGCGCCTTCGTAGCGGCGGCACTCGGCGGCGTCTGCGATCGTTCGCCGCTGCCGTGGAACATGCCGCTGGGCCGCGACAGCAACTACGCAGCGCCGGTCGACACACTGTCCAACGGGGCGACCGGCGTGCTCGACATCTTGTGAGCCCGCCGGGTTGGCGCCCTACTGCTGGCGGAAGTCGAAGGCGTTGCTGAGCGGGAACAGCCCGTTCACCGCCACCGGCGCCAGCATCAGCGCCTGCCAGCGCAGCATTTGTTGGCTGACGCCCGCGGGCATTACGAAGCTCCAGTTCCAGCCGCTTGCGGGCACTCCGTAGATCAGCACCCAGCCGTCGTCGTGATCGAGGTGCAGGCCTTGGATGCCGAGGTTGATCGGCGGCGCCCACGCATCGTGCAGCTGCAAGAACAGGCCGCCGATGTGGAGTTGGTGCGTGCCGAGAGGGCTCGTCACTTGGAAGTTCATGGTGTCGCCAACGCGAACGTCCTTGCCGCAAGTCGCGTCGGGAGTCGCGCCGTTGATCGCCGTCTTCATCACCAGGTCTTCGTTGGTGCCCGGCAGGCTGCACCAACGCGCGGTGCTCATCACTTCAGGCGCGGAGCCGCCGGTGTTGCGATAGGCGTCGAACAGGTCTTGACCAGCCGTCGCGAGGAACGGGCTCGTGCCCGGGTTCGCCAAGCGCAAGAACTGGATGTACTCCCAGCTCGCGGTTTGGTAGAGCAGTTCGACCTCGGCGCGTGTGGCACCGACGGGCGGCGCGAGCGCGACGTTGTCGAAGTGGTTGTAGTCGCCGCCCGCAGCGGGATTGCCAAACTGCGTCGTCGGCACTGGCAGCGCGTTGCGCGTCGTGGCGTCGTTGCGATCAAAGCCCCAAGGCGGGATGCGATTGTCGTCGAGCACCTTGTTGTTGAGCACGAAGTGGAACGACTCGTGCTGGCTGCCAGTCGGCATCGCCGCGAGCTGGGCGAGCGTCAGCGTGACGTTGCCGGTAACGCGGTCAAACTCGATCGGCGTCGTCGGCGACGTGCCGAGCAGCAGCAGCTGCAGCGCCCAATCTTGCGTGATGCCGAGTTTCGTTTGGTAGATCTGCGCGTTGGGGTCGGTGATCGAACTCACCGTGTAGGGCGTGCCGTTCACGGTCGTCGTGAAGCTGCCGTAGCTACCGTCTTCGCGCAGCAACTGATTGAGTTCATTGCGCCAACGTGTGCGCAGCCACATGCGCCGACCCTCGGGGTAGCCCGAGATCAGCTTGTGGCCGGTCAGGTTGGTGACGCGCAGGGCGTTGCCGGTGATGTCGAGCGCGCCCGCGCGCTGCAAGCTGGCACGTGCCCTCAGCACGCCGCGATTCATCGCCGCGGTCATGGTCGGTGTCAGGTTGGCGCCAAGGCGCAGAAGGCTCGGCACTTGGTTGTCGAGCCATTGGATCGCGTTGGGCGCCCAGGTGTTGCCGCCGGTCAGATCGTGCAGCGGCAGGTCGTAGCGCAGCGGCGCGATGCCGAAGGCCGCGCCCTCGCCGATCACTGGCTCCATGTGGCAGCTCTGGCAAGTGAAGAAGCGCGTGGTGCCGTCTTCGTGGTTGCCACCCATGCCCGCGAGCATCGCCTGGTCGTAGGCACGCTTGATCGCACCGCGCTTCAAGTCGTTCGGCAGCGTCGCGTAGGCGCTGACTGGCGTCGTCGACAAGGCACTCGCTTTGTGTTCGCTGTAGGTGCGTTCGACGATGCCGTAGGAGAACGGCGCATTCTTGAACGCGGCCTTCCCGGTGACTGGCGAGCCGGCGATGCCGCTGAACTGGCCAGGCGGCAGTGGCGTCATCGCGCCATTGCCTGGCGCCAAGTCACCGGTCACGGGGTTGCTGACTTCGTGGCACGTGCCGCACATCTCGGCCGAACGGTGGAACAACGACTGCGCCCAAGAGTGGCCCGCGGTCGCGTTGTTGTAGGGGCCGTAGCGCGTGCTGTTGCCGGCCAACACTTGCATGCCGCTGCCGTACCAACCAGTGGCCGGCGCGCCGCCGTTGTTGGCGATGAACGGCGCAATCTGCACACCGGGGTGCTCCTGCGCGTTCGGGTTGACCATGTTGTGGCAGATCGCGCACTCGATGCCGTTGTGGTCGATGGTCGGATTGAGCCCGGAGCCATCGGTTGCGCTGGCGCGCCCTTCTTGAAAGCCACGTGGCGAGTGGCAGCGAATGCAGTAGTTGCCAGCGCCCGGGAAGTCGCCTTCCGCCACCGCCAGGGCTGCCCAAAACACCGGATCGCGGCCCGCGTGAGCCATCATGCTGCCCATCCAGTTCTCGACGGGCTCGACGGCTTGGTCGTAGTAGCCGTGGCAGCCATCGCAGTTGGACAGGGCGCCGAGCAGAGGCGCTTGCAGCGGTTGGGTTCCAGGCTGCTGCACTTCCGTAGGCGGCGCGAAGAACGGCGCCGAGTTGGCGAGCAGCAGGGCCAGGGCCGTAGCGCCCCAGAGAGAGGTTGATGTGAACGCGATGCGCATCAGTTGCTAGTGGCGGCGGTCAGGCGGGGCAAGCAGGTTGGGCGAGACTACCTCACCATCGGCCGTTCGGGATAGCCCAGTCTCCGGCGCCGAGTGCTAGGCGCCACCGGCCCATGCCACCGTTCTCGATGCGATACGCCGGACGGAATGGCGCGAAGCTACCGCGCCACTTTGGCGCCAGCGCGCAACTCGTCGACGACGCGGCCCATGCCATAGACGTGCTGCAGCGCTTGCACGATCGCGTCGGTGTGCACACTGACGGCGCGCGCCTTTTGCTGCGTGTAGTAGAAGTCATTCGGCAGCGATTCGATGTTGCCGTCGAAGATCAAGCCGACGATCGCGAGGTTTTGGTCGACGACGCACGAGCCTGAGTTGCCACCCACGATGTCGTTGGTGCTGACGAAGCAGGCCTTTTTGGCCAGATCGAGTTTGGCCTCGGCATCGAGCCAGGGCTTGGGGATGTCGAACGGATGCACATTGCCAAACTCGACGCCGCGCGCGAACAGGCCGTAGAGCGTGGTCGCCCACGGCGCCACGGTGCCGTTGTAGTCGTAGCCACCGACGCGGCCGTCCGAGAAGCGCAGCGTCATCGTGGCGTCCGGACTGATGTTGGTGCCATACACCGCGTGCAGCGCCAGACCGAGCAGGTTGCCTTGCACGGCCACCGCACTGGCCGAAGCCGTGTCTTCCTTCTTGGCGTCGCGCATCAGCGGCCACAGGGCGCGGGCGGCGGCGATGCCGACATCGTCACTCTTGGCAAACTGCGCGGCGCCGTCGTCCGCTGTGAGCAGTTCCCGCGTCGCGCGCCCCTTGGCGAGTTGGCTCTTCGCCAGCGCCTTCAACGCCGCTGGCCAGTCCACGCCGTTCTCGGTCTTGT
>CANEYR010000218.1 GCA_947444055.1 Planctomycetota bacterium | reverse complement strand
GTGGGCGGGAAGTGGGCTGCGAACGGGCGCGCAATGGGCGCGATCGGGCGCGAGTGACCGGCTGGACGAGGGTGCGCAGGTGCGGCAGACTGGCGGAATGGGTTCCGGGTGGTCCGGGACCGCTGCTTGAAACGCCTATCCGCTCACGGGGGCAGACAGCGGGAACCTCTTCGTGCTCGGCTTGGCGCCATCCGGCTTCCCGCTCTGGACCGCGAACTACGACGGCCCGGCCGGTCTCGACGACCAAGGCCTCGACATCGCCGTCGACTCCGCGGGCCACGTCTACGTGGCCGGTTTCTCGATGGACCAGGACGGCGACGAAGCAGGCGAGTGGATGGGGTCGATGGTGCTGATGCGCTTCACGCCGGACAGCGACTGATCGACGGGCCTCCGCCAGCGGGCGTCAGCGCCAGCGGATACGGAATCGGCGTACCCGGCCCGATGCATTGCGCGGACAGCGACGACAACACACAGAACGTGGCGGCAGCAGCCGCCCATCGAATCGAGCTACGGTGAGCGCCGCGATGTTCACAGGCTCTGCGCAGCTGTCATTGCACGCTGCCGATCGTGTAGGTTCTGCTGTTGGTGCTCGTGACCGGGCCCAGCCCACCCGCCGGCAAGAGTTCGACGGTGATCACTTGATGATGAAACGCGACGCCCAGCAAGCCAGGCTGGCTCGGCACCGCGGCGTCGATCGTCGCGAAACCATTGGCCGAGAAAACCGCCGCGGTGATGTCCGGCGACACGTCCAACACACAACCGGGCTGCCCCTGCGGCAACAGAAGCGACAGCGGCGTCGACGACGTGGTCGCCCCGAGCACGGAGATCGCGAACGACGGCGCGGGCAGTCCTTGCAGTGAGGAATGGAACGTGGCCCCCAGCATCGGCCAGCCGTGCGCCAGCAGGCGATTGCCGCCGCCTGAGCTTGCGCAGCCGTTGCCCAGAGGAAGCCCGTTGGCCGGACACGGCGTCGCGAGGCGCGCGACCGTGCGCGTGGACGTGATGGCCCAGACGTCGCCGTTCGGGTGCGCGACGACACTCGACACGTTCACCGGCGCGCCGGGCACCGCTTGCCACGCGAGCCCGTTCCAGATCGCCCAACGGTTGCACGGCAGCGAGCCCGATGCCGTGAAGAGGCCGTTCGCCAGGAGGCGACCGTCGGCGAGCACACACAGCCGTTGCACTTCGCCGTTGAACCCAGCACCCATGGGTTGCCACGCGGTGCCGTCCCAGCGCGCGATGCGATTCGCGAACGAGAACTGGCCGGCAGCCACGATGGCGCCGTCGGGCAGGATCGTGATCACGTTCACCCAGCCGTTGATCTGGTCGGCGGGGTCGAGATCGGTCCAGGTCGTGCCATCCCACGCGCCGAGCCGGCTGCCATGCGCGAACGAGGAGAGCCCTCCCGCGGCGATGACGAGGCCGTTCGGGTGCAATGCGAGAAGGCTCGGCGACACGTTCAGCCCCTGCCACGACGAGCCGTTCCACCGCATCAAGGTGCCGCTGAACTCGTTGGTGGAGAGGATGTTGCCATTGGGCAACGGCAGGATGGTGCCCGACGTGTGGATGCTCGGCGCGACGAACGTCCAGCCGGCACCGTTCGACCGGTAGTACCCGGCCCCCGTCGACACCAACGTGCGCCCCGCGGCGTCGAAGGCGAGCGCGTCGATCCTGGACGACACCGCGGCGGGCGACGTCACCCACGCGCTACCCGTCCACCGGCCGAGCGGCCCGAGCGTGGTGGCGCCAAAGTGACCGCCGTTGGCGACGACCAGTTCGCCTTCGCGGCCGACGTACAGCTTCGCGCGATCCCCGCTGAAACACCCCGCGCATCCCTGCCAGCCGGTCGCGGCTCGATGCAGGACGAGGGACTGCGCCGCGGTGCCCGACATCTGCGTGATGCCACGACCGCCGACGGCCAATGCGTCGGGGCCGAGGCTCGGCAGCCACTCGACCGCGAAGATGCGCGTACCGAGCGTTGCCAGCGGCGACGAGCCGAGGTTGATCCACGACGTGCCGTTCCAGACGTCCACCATCGTCACACCGAAGTTGCCGGCGCTGCCGAGCGCCATGTTGCCGTTCGGCAACGCGCACAGTGCGAGCGCGCCGCCGGCTGGCATCGGCATGTCGATCCAAGCGGCGCCGGTCCACCGGCGCATGAACAGGCCCGTGCCGAGATCGCGACCGCAGACCCACAGGTCTCCCGTTGCCGATCGTCGCCCGCTTTCGAGACGGACAAGTGGTGTGCTCGGCCACGTGCCGACCTGGCTCCAGGCAGTCCCGTTCCACTCGGCCGCCGCGGTGAGCGGAAGCGCGCCGCTGGCGTCGAAGTCACCGATCGCGAGGACTCCGTTCGGCGTGTCGACCAGATCGCGGACGGCGATGATCGTCTCCAGGCCAGACAAGATCATGTTTGCCCGCAACCCGGCGCCCATCGCCGACCAGGCGCTTCCATTCCACCGCGCGATGTTCAGAACCGGGACGCCGCCGGCGTCCACGAGCTTGCCGCCAACGACGATCTCACCGTTGGCGCGGCACAACAGCTCGCGAACACCGCCACTGGCCACATCGACCCCGGAGCCCAACGGCTGCCACGTGCCGCCCGAACGGCGAGCGATGCCGCGCGCCAGCACGCCATCGATCGATCCGAACGCGCCGCCGACGACCAGGTCGCCCGACGGATGGACCGCTACCGTCTCGACCAGGCCGCTGGCGCCGCTGCCGAACGCCGACCACGTGGCGTTCTGCAGGTCGAACATCGCGAGGTTCGCGGCGGGCGTGCCACCCGCGGCGACGAACAAGCCGCCCACCACGAGGTGCGCCCCCAGCGGCCCGGCCCCGTCCGGGTCCCACTCGACAGCACAACGGACCTCGCCGTCGACGCCGAATCCGTTCGTGATGCTCCAACTCGGAGCGCACTGGCTCGGCGCCACCGAGGCGAACAAGGTGCTGACGGCCACGGCGAGAAGGAGGAATGGCGGCGGGATGGTCGAGTGCATCGGCGTTGTGTGACTGAAGAAGGACTACCAGATTCCTTGCGTCGCGACGAACGATCGTTTCGCGATATCACGAAATCACCGTTGGACAGGTGACAGGTTGCCTGCCTCGGCAGCCGGCCGGCCGAACCAGCGCGACGCCGTGCAGGAACCACGAGAACGTCGTGGCCTTTCCACTGCGAGGGCGGGGGTGCGTGTACATTGCGAGTGAAGGCTCTAGCTGCGCAGGAGGGGATGGCAACGAGTGCGCAGTCCGGGCGTGCGCGTTACCGCGAATGGACGATTGCTGCCTCGCGAGGCGCAGTCGACGCCACCTGGCCCACCGGATCGGCCTGCAGAGCAGGCCTCGTTCGAGGCGGGTGCCAGGCATTCCATTCCAGCGATCGGTGGGGCGCGATCAGAGCGTGCCGATCGTCAGCACCAACCGGTTGGTGCCGGTGAGCGCAGAGAACGAACCGCCGAGGAAGTCGAGGGCCAGCACCTGCTCGTACAACGGCAGGCCCGCGAGCGTGGCCGTGTTCGGGAGCGCCAACTGCGTCGCCACGGTGCCGCCATTCGGCAGCAGCGTCACCACGAAGTCGGCGGCAAGCGACGCTCTGGTAGGCGGCGCTATCCGTGGGCGTCGCTGCTGATGCGGGTGTTCGGGATCGACGTCTTGCTCTGTCCCCACTGCTCGGGAACAAGGCGCGT
>CANEYR010000217.1 GCA_947444055.1 Planctomycetota bacterium | reverse complement strand
TTGCAAGCCGTGGCGTGGCGACACTTCGATGTGCAGACCAACACCGAATCGGTGGAGACCTGGATGACCGGCTGGCCGCCGCCCGGCACGCCGCAGCCAAGCCTCGCCATCGTCGGCGGCGCGCTCGGCAGTTCGCTCGGTCCGTACACCGTGCTTGGTGTGTTCGTGCGGCCGCAGCCGGCCAATCCGTTCGCTGGGCATCCCGAGAACTTCCAACTGACGATCCCGCCGAGCATCAGTCTGTCAGGACAGCCACTCTTCTTTCTGTGGGGTGCGTTGTCACCGACCACCTTCGACGTCAGCCACCCGGTCGGCATCTTGCTGTGAACGAGGGGACTGAGCCCGCCGCTACATGGCCAAGTCCAAGGGCAGGTCCGCGATGTCGCGCAGTCGGTCGGCTTGCACCAAGTAGTCCAATTCTTCGATCTGCTCGCTGAGCCCACCCTGACAGTACTCGCGCGCACCAGCCAGCAACTCGGGCAAGAACGCGTGGTAGACGCAATCGATCTCTCCCGTTCCGCGCGCAATGCTGGCGATGCGAGACGGCAACGGCTCGCACGTTACCGCCACGATGTGCGGTGCATGACCGCGACGGAAACGCAGCAGGCTGATGGCCTCCGAACGAACATTCTGCGCGCGATCACTGCGAATCGTGAATTTGCAGCTCACACACGCGTGCAGGATCGATGGCACATGGTTGGCAATGTGGTTGGCCTCACGCATTGGCGATCGCAAGCCGGATTGCAGGTCGACCAGCATCGCGGTTTTGTTGATGACCTCGTCGGGCTCCGGGCGCCGCGTTACGACCACGTCCGGCCTGATCAGGTATTGATCACCAAACGCTGCTTCGCGCAGTGCAGGGTCGTCCATCAGCGTCTTGTTGCTGCGCAACTTGATCAAGTTCGCGAGCAGACGGAACGGCTCGAAGTTCTGGATCTCGGTAACCGTGCTATCCACCCGCCAATGACCGGGACGCAACACCGTCAGTCTGGGGAACGTCGCGCGAAGGAAGGTTGCGACCAACTCTTCGAACTTGCGACCCACAACCTGGCCAACCTCCTTCGTGCGGACCGGCGCTGAACCAAGTTCAAGAAGTCTCTCGATCGCGGCGCGCGCAATGCCCTTGCTGCCTTCACTGCTGCGATCGGCGATGTTGGGAATGCCCGTGGCATCGACCGAGAGCAACTCAGTCACCAACGACGTCAGAAACAGTCGGCGTTGCTCCGTCAACATGGACTGGGTCATGAGGCAGCCAGCTCTGACCCCGATGGGCGAACAATTTTGCTTCGCTCACCGCGCAGATAGCGCGCGATCATGATCCCTAGCGACGCGGCGACCTTTGGGGGAAACGCGTTGCCAATCTGGCGGTACGCCGCGGTCTTGCCGCCCTGGAACTTCCAGTCATCGGGGAATGTCTGCAGCCGCGCGACCATCGGAATGGTCAGCCGCGGCAGCCCATTCTTTGCAAACTCACGCCCAGGCGCAGCATTCGCGATGCCCATGCCATCAACACCAAGTTCGCGCCACTGCGCCTTCGCCCGGGTTGGGCCCAGGTCCGGGCCGCCGTGCTTCTTGGAGCCGCCAACAATCGTGGGCGCGATGCGATTGGCATGTGCGCACCAGGCCTCAGCACCTAGCCACCCGTTCACGCCCATCAAGTCCCGCAAGGCCTCGCCGACAGTCGGCGCGCCCATGCCGGGCTTTGGCCATTCGATGCGCGCGCCATTGCGCCGACGCCAACCAAGCAGCGCAAACCGCGGTCGCAACTGGGGTGCCCCGTAGTCCGAGGATTGAATGACTCGCCAATCCGTCTCGTAGCCAGCCTGCTGCAGCCGGACCAAAACGCGATCGCGATACTCTGAGAACTTGGCGCTCGCCAGACCAGCCACGTTCTCGATCAAGATCGCCGTCGGCTTGGCAACTTCGATGATCGACAACGCGTGCGGAAACATGTCCCGCTCGTCGTCGCCGCCCAACTGTCGACCAGCGATCGAGAACGGCGGGCAAGGCACACCAGCCGCAATCAGGTCCACACCTCGGAAGTCCTGCGCGCGCACATGCCGAATGTCCATCTGCAGGGTGTTCCAATGCGGGCGATTCGCACGCAACGTCGCGCAGTAACCAGGCTCGTACTCGACGACCGCGGCGTGCTCGAACCCGGCGGCCTCAAGGCCTAGAGCTTGGCCCCCGCCACCTGCACACAATTCGACGACCGAGAATGCCACCTGCACATGCTAGGGTCCGCGACAACCGTGTCGAGGCTGTGTTGCCGCGGGTCGCTGTGGCGCCACCATGGGCTCACCACTCAGTCCACCTCGACCCAACGCACCGCGTAGATCGGCGGCAGGTTCGCAGCGAACTCATGCCACTGCGCACCGCCATCGACCCCAAGCCACAGCCGACCCGAGGTCGAACCCATCACCAACGACGCGCCGTCCGCCGCCACATCGAGACCGTGGCGATAGACCAAGTCATAGGCGTGTTCTGGCGGCAGCCCCTTGCTGAGCACCGTGAACGTCTTGCCGCCATCGTCGGTGCGCGTCACCACCATGCGCCCGCCCACCGGCACCCGGCATTCGTCTTTCTCCGCTGGCACAAACCAGGCGACGTTGGCGTCGTGCGGATGAGCCGCGCAGGCGAAACCAAAACGACTTGGCGCCTTGCCCTTCACTTCGCGCCACGGCGCCTCGCTCTGCTTCTGCACGAAGATGCCGCTGTGATGCTGGCACCAGATGCGATCGGGCACGCCGCGGCACATCGACAGCCGATGCGGATCCTGGATGTTGACGTCCAAGACCTGGTCCTTCGGCACGAACGCGGCCCGCATGCCGTGCGCCACGTTGGCCCACGTGCGGCCGCCGTTCTGCGTGCGATGCACGCCGCCACACGAGATGCCGAGCGTCACCCGATGCGCATCGCGCGGATCGACCAGGATGCTGTGGATGCCCGGCGTGTCGTAGCCGCCGCCAAACCACTTCTTGCGGTTCTTGTCGCGCCACAAGCCGTCGTTGAACGTCCACGACGCCCCCGCATCGGCCGAATGAAACAGGCCGCCGGGGATGGTGCCGCACCACAAGCCACCGGGCGTGCGCGGATCGATCTCCAGGCTCCACACCAAACGCAGCGAACGCGGCCACGGCCGGCCACCGCCTTCCTTCTCAACCTTGCCCTTTTGCAACTGCGGGTAGACCGGAGCGGGCAACTCGACCCACTTCTTCTTGCCGACGCGGCGGTGCAGCTTGGCCCCAAAGTGGCCGTGGTCGAGCGCGGCGTAGAGCGCGCCATCGCGTGGATCAAACAGCGCCGCCGACACCGGCACGCCGCGGAACTCGGGATCGCCGAGCTGCCAACCGTTCGCCGTCTCAGTCGCGGTGAACAAACCCTTGCGAGTCGCGATCAGAAGCTGTCGTGCCATAGGTTCTCCATTCAGCCGCCAGACAGCGCCTGCAAGACATCGATGCGCGCCGTCGGTGCGATGCGTTGCGCCAAGCGCACGCGGTCGCGCACGACCTTGCCATCGACGAACACCGTCACGTGCGGTCGCAGCGCCCCGGCGTCGTCGAGCAGATAGCCACGCACCGTTGGGTAGATGACAAACGCCGCCTCAAGGGCCGCTCGCACGGTGCCGCCGTCGACGTCGACCGGCGGGCACGCGACGTGACGCTGCAACACTTGCGGGAACGAGACCGCCACCATGCTGGCAGTGTGCGCAGCCGCCAAG
>CANEYR010000216.1 GCA_947444055.1 Planctomycetota bacterium | reverse complement strand
TCGCAACGTCACGCGCGCGCCGACCGCCATCGGGTTGCCGCCGACGCCATGCAACTGCACCGCCAACGCCTGCTTGGTGTGGCCGACGAACGTGCGCACGGGGCCATTGTTGGTCGTTGCCACCACATCGGGGCTGCCATTGCCGTCGACATCGAGCAACGCCAGCGCCTTGCCATCTTCGGGCATCACGATGCCAGACTGCGCGGCGCCGACCACCACAAACTGCATCCCGCCAAGGCCGCGCACCCATGCGCCCAACCCGCCGTCGAAGCGCCCAGTCTCAGGCTCCGGCGACCAGAAGTTCTGCGCCAGCATCAGATCCTGATGGCCGTCGCCGTCGAAGTCGGCGATGCCGATGCCGAACACGGGGGCAACCTGGGCGAGGCGCGGCAACGGCGTCACCACGAAGCGGTCGCCGCGGTTCTCGATGACGACGTGACGCAGCTCGTTGCACGTGAGCTCAAGGCAACTCGCCAACGTCTCACCACCGTAGATCTCGGTCAGATTGGCGCGGGCGAACGCGTCGTAGGTCGGAAACTTCTGACGCACGAACGGCATCGCTTGGCTGCTGCACGACAGACCACGCACCGGCAGCACGATGTCGCCGGGCTGCTTCGCTTCGACCACATCAAACGTGCCGTTGCCGTCGAAGTCTTTGCCGTAGAGACGCAGCGGCTTCTCGACGCTCGCTTTGTATTTGGTGTTGAGGCCGAGGTTGCCAGCCACCAGGTCCATATCCCCATCGCCATCAAGATCCCCGGCCGCGAGGCTGTTCCACTGCCCGCGCAGGTTGCTGAGTCCGACAGCCTGCGTGCGCTCATGAAAGCCTTTGCCCGCGTCGTTGCTGAAGATGCGCAAGGGTTGCCATTGCGCCGCGATCGCGAGATCGACGAAGGCGTCCCCATCGAGATCGCTCCACACCGCTGCGGTCACCATTCCAACGTCGCGCAATGCGGGCAAGAGCGCCTCGGTCGCGTCGACGAAGCGCCCACCGTCGTTGCGCAGCAGGGCACTCGTCGGCGCGTGCGGGAAACGTCCCGGCACCACGCGGCCGCCGACGAAGAGATCGACATCGCCGTCGCGATCAAAGTCCGCTGCACAAACACAACTCGTGCTGATCCGCAGGTCCGGCAACACCTCGGCACCGGCGCGCGTGAAGGTGCCCTTGCCGTCGTTCTGGTAGATTCGGTCGCGCAGCAATTCACTGCGTTCGCCAGCTTCGACACCGCCGCTGCCGACGTAGAGGTCGAGGTCCCCATCGCTGTCGAAATCGAGCCAGGTCGCCCCCATGTCCTCGCACTCCGCATCGTCGCGCCACGGGCCATCGCTCGCGGCGAACGTGCCGTCACCGCGGGCCCGCAGCAAGGTGCCAGCCTGCCCCGCCGCCCCGCCGATCCAGACATCCGTGTGCCCATCGCCATCGACGTCGCCGCAGGCGATTCCGGGCCCCAATCGCGACAGCCGATGCGGCAGCAGCGGTTGGCCGACGTAGTCGTCAAAGTCACGTTCCTGGTGGCGCCCGGTGATCGCGTCACTCGCGGTGAACGCCTTGGCCACGGACGCCACCGGCAGTGACGTGCCGCTGCCACTTGCCGACGGCGCCGCCGCCGCCTCTTCGCGAACGGTGAAGTGCTGGTTGCTTGGCAGCCCAGCAAACGCCTGCCGCTTGCCGTTCGGCCAACGCACCTCCAGCTGATCGATCGTCGTCGCCGTGCCCAACCCAAAGTGCTCGATCGCCTCACCGGCCGACATGTAGCCGCGCGTCAGCGACACCAACCGCGTCTGCTGCACTCCACCCGCCGACAACGTGATCGTGCAACCCACCCCTCGTCGATTGCTCACCGTGCCCACCAACTCGACCAACACACGATTGCTGTCGGCAGTCCGATTCTCGAACACGCTGCACGGCGCGTTCAGGTTGTTGGTGATCACGTCGAGATCGCCATCGCGATCGAGATCACACACCACAGCCCCGTGCGACACGCTTGACTCGTCGAGCCCCCATGCCGCACCAATGTCTTCGAACTTCAGCTCGCCGACGTTGCGCCGCGCGATGTTCTTCTCGGCCACACTCGGGATCGAGCGATAGAGCGCCAGCGCCTGCGTCTGCATGCCCTGCTGCCACAACCGCGCGAACTCCTCACCAATGTCAGGGTTGTCGGTGAACACCGGAATGCCGTTCGTCGCATAGAAGTCGAGCTTGCCGTCTTCGTCGAGATCCACGAAGCGCACCGCCCACGTCCAATCCGTGCTCGCCAACCCGCTCAAGTGACCGGCCTCAAGGAAGCGCTCGGTGCCGGTGTTCACATACAGCGCGTTGCGCATGTATTGCTGCGGGTTGCTGTTCATCAAGAACCAGCGGTGCTGGTCCATGCTGCCCATCAGCATCTTGCCCCAATAGTGCGAGGTGCTCGACATGTCGGCGACGCACAGGTCGAAGCGCCCATCGTTGTCGAGATCGCCGAAGTCAGCACCCATGCCAAAGAACGGGGTATGCGGCAACCGCTGCTTGGCCACATCCGCGAAGCGACCGTTCCCGAGGTTTCTGTAGAGGTGGTCTGGCGACTGAAAGTCGTTGGCGACATACAGATCCTGCAGGCCATCGCCATCGCAGTCCCACCACACCACCGACAGGCCGTTGCCGTGGTCGGCGATGCCGGCTTCGTCCGTGACATCGGCCCAGCGGGCATACCCATCATTGCGGAACAAACGATCGCGCTGCCCAGCCAGGAAGGGATGCGCATGCCCAGGCTGTGTGAAGAAGTGGTCCTCGTAGCCCTTCGGCACCACCAGGTTGCCGTCCTTGTCTGACTCGAACCGCGGCATCGGCGGCAGCAGTTCAGCCTTCGTCTTGCGCATCGCCTTTGGCAACGTGACCTCGGCCACGATCTCGTCCGGCAGCTGGTGTTTGAGCACTCGATTCGTCAACACATACAGATCGAGGTCCCCGTCGTTGTCGTAGTCAGCGAACGCACAGCCCATGCTCGCCGCCACGAGGCCGAGCCCGAACGGGCCGGCACTCTCGTGGAAGGTGCCGTCACCCTGATTGAGATAGAGCAGGTTTGGCGATTCCAGATTGCACACGTAGAGGTCGAGGTCGCTATCCCCATCGACGTCCGCGAACGAGGCCGCATTGCCCCATGCGTCGCCGCCGTCCAGCCCACCGGCCGCCACCGTCACGTCTTCGAAGCGCAGCGGGGCCACTTGCCGGAACAACTTGTTCGGTCCGTCCTGAGAGACGAGATAGACGTCGGGCAGACCATTGCCGTCGTAGTCACCGACCGCCAGGCCAGCGCCGGTGTAGACGTAGGCGACAACGTTCTCGCGCCGCAGCAGGTTGGCAAACGTGAGCCCGGACGTCAGCGGATCGACCTTTGCAAAGCGCGTCCCTGTCATCGGCGCGCGCGCCACGAGCGGCTTTGCCAACAACGCGACGGGAGACGGTTCCGGTGGCTTGCTGCAGGCGCCAACCACCACCACGGCGCTCGACCAGACGACAGCTCGACGCATGCGAAGATCATGACGCGAACGAACGCCGCCGAACAGGAACGGCCAGGGACCAGCCCTCACTCGCCGGGCATTCCTGGTCACGGCTGGCGAACCTGATGCACCGTGCGTACCGTCCGCCGCGGCATGTCCCCTCCGGAGTCGCAAGAACGCACCCTTCCCCCACCGTGGGATCGCATCTTCTCTTTGGCCACGCGGTCGTTCGTGTGGGGCTTGCTGATCGCGGTCCTCTACCTGCTGCGGCCGTTCCTGCTGCTGATCTTCCTGACCTTCGTGTTCGCCTACATCCAGGCGCACGGCGTCGACGGTCTCACGCACCGCATCAAGAACCGCGTCGTGCGGGTC
>CANEYR010000215.1 GCA_947444055.1 Planctomycetota bacterium | reverse complement strand
GAGCTCTACGGCCGCATCGAAGCGAAGGGCGTGTTCGGGGTCATGCAGTTTCCGACCGACCCGCGGGCGTTGGACCGCCTGGGCATTTCCGAAGGCTGGACGATGCGCGATCGCGAGCTGTGCATCCAGGTGGCCTATGGCAAGCGCGCCTTCGCCGACGTGCAGCCGATGCTGAGCCAAGTCGACGATTCAGGTCGGGCGATTGACTGGGCGGCGATCGCGCCGAAGCTCGATTGGGCGAAGGTCAGCGCCGAGACCTTGCCCAATGGCGAGCCGTTGGTGCCCTTTCGCCATCCGTCGCAACTCTACGAAGGGCTGGGCGAAGGCCTGCTCTTGGGGCTCGTGCTGCTGGTGCTCTACTGGCTGACCCGCAAGCGCCCGCTGGTGCGCGGTAACTACGCAGTCGTGTTCCTGCTTGGCTATGCGGTGATTCGGTGGTGCCTCGAGCTGGTGCGCCAACCCGATGCGCAGTACCCGCAGCCGGTGTTGCTTGGCATGACCATGGGGCAGACGCTGAGCACCGGCATGGTGGTGTTCGCGCTGGGGCTGCTGTGCTGGCGGCGACGAGCCGGTGCTACCGCGGCGGCCTGACGGCGGCACGGACGGCGGCAGCGTGCGAGGGATTCCTGCTCGGGCTGGTTGCCAACGCCTGCGCCGGGAATAATCCGCCCGCGCGCCCCGTCCTGCGGCATCCCGTAGGCTGCTCGCGTGCCACCCAACTGCCAGATGATGCCATTGCCCCGCTGCGCGTTCTTGCCGCTACTGCTGCTACTGCTGATCAGTGGGTGCGACAACGTCGGCCGCGCCTTCGATCGCGACAACGACCCGCCGGCGCCGCCGCCCACCACGGTCGAGTCGATCGTGCAGGTGGTGCCGGTCGGTGGCGATGTGCGCACCGGTCGCCCCAAGGTCCGTGCGACCTACCCGACTGGCGGCGGTTGGCCATTGGCGGTGCCGATCGTGGTCGAGTTCAACGAGAGCGTGAATGAGGAGTCCATTCTGCCGACGAGTCCGGCGGGCGCCGATGGCCGCATCATCGTCCGGGTGAAGGGCACGACGCAGGTGCTGCCCTGTCAGTACAACTTCCTCGCCAATGGACGCGTGTTGGTGCTGCGGCCGGTGACGGCGCTCTCGAATGCGCAGACGCCGACCTACGAAATCGTCATGCTGCCGGAGGGGCGCGATTGCGATGGCATCCGCTTCGAGGTGCCGACGGCAGGCACCGTGCTTGGCGAGTTCCAGGTCAACCAGGCTGAGACGTTCACCGACGGCCGCATCCTCGCCTTGTGGCCGCGCGACATCGCCAAGGACATGGCCCGCGACAGCGATTTCTTGGTCGTCTTCGATCGGCCAGCGAATGTCGCCACCCTGGTCGCTGCCAACCTGAAGGTGCAACCCGTGGATGGCGCCCCGCTGGCGGGCAACATCGAATTGCCGCTGACCACGGTCGGCGTCGCTGACGGCCGCGTGGCGCGGTTTGATCCGACCGCGGCGCTATCTGCTGCGACCGAGTACGAGTTGGTGTTCACGGCCGACATCACATTCGGCACCGCTGGCAACCTCGATTTTCGCGGCCGCACGCCGTTCGCCCGCTTCACCACCGTCGGACCCGCGGCGCCGACGCGCGTACAGCTCGGCAATGCGATCGTCGGGTTTGAGGGCAAGGTCAACCGCACGAACTTCGCCGGTGTGGTGTTGAACGTGACGACGCCTGCCGACGCGGTCGCTGGTGACAAGGTGCGAGCCCGCATCTACGGCGGCGACAAGGAGACCACGGGCATTGGCGACCTCGCGTTCTTCGAACGCACCGCCGATGTGCCGGCCGGTGGCGCGCAGACGATTGCCGTCGATTTCAGTGGCGCGCTTGGCACCTTCGAGAGCCCCAAGTTCGATGACGGCACGCTGGTCTTCGCCGCCCAGCTGCAACGCAACTCAGAAACGTCGTCATTCATTCACGAGAATGGCAGCGACGATCCGCTGTTCGACCTGACGCTGCCGACGCTGACTAGAGCCGGGCCGCCGGGTTCTGCCGATGGTCGCGACGTGTTCGTCGATGTCGAACACTTGGCGTTCTATGGCACGGCGAGCGAAGCGCTGGCCGCCGCGACCTTGGCGGATGGCGTCAATCCGACGGCGACGATGTTCGCCTCCGACGACACCGGCAAGTTCTTGGTCAACCCGATTCTGTTGGGGCGCTTGCCGACGCCGCGTGGCTACACGCTGACGCTGACCGATCGCGCTGGCAACATGGCGGCGGCGACTTCGACCGGCAACCTGATCCAACGTGGCCTGATTACGGGCACCTTCGCGGGCACGTTGACGGTCGAGGCCTACGACCAGACCAACCTGGAGCCGATCGTGGGGGCCACGGTGTTGGTCGACATCGGCGTGCCCGTCGTGCCCGCCAGCGGGCAGCTCGTTGGCACCACGAACAGTCTTGGTCGCGTGGAGTTTTCGGGACTGGTGTCAATGGCTCACACCGTCACGATCGTGCGTGCAGGTTTCGACCTGATCACGCTGCACTCGACCCAGGCGGCGTTCGTGTCGCTGCCCTTGCGGCCGCTGACGAATGCAACGGCGACCATGAACGGCACGGTCGCCTTCACGCCGGGAGCTGGCGTCACGGCCATCGTCGGCAACACGGCGTTCGACAGCCGCAGCATCGTCGGCGTGCGCACCGCCAACGCGGCGCCGAACACGATCCCAGACACCGCCGTGGTTCCCAATCGCCCGCAGCTGCTGACCGGCTTTGCCGGGGTGTTCGAGCCAACGGCGAACCCACCGTTCAGTTCGCAAGGCGCCCAAATGCTCGGCACCACGCTGACGGTGCCAACGCCGCCGGCCGCTCCAGCCGCTGGTGGGGCGGTGTCGCGGCAGACGTTGGCGTTGCTGCCGAGCACCGGGCAACTCAGCCAACTGGCTGCCTACAGCGAGGACTTTGGCACGGCTCTGGGCTTGGACCTTGGCAACCTCGTCGGTGGCGCGCCGCAGGTGCGCATGATGATGTCGCTGTCGGGCTTTGAAGGGCAGGCACTGGTCGGACTCGGGTTTCCGGGCGCGCCAACGGGCACGTCGTACTCGTTGAACGCCAGCTATGGCTTGCCGCTGCTCGTCGGCTTCGCTGGGTTCTCACCGCTGCTGTGGAGTGCCGTGGAAGCTCGCGACACCGCGGGCCGCCTCAGCCGGGCGCGTGTGCTGGTGGTGGCGGCGTTTGGCAACGCCACGGTCCAGAGTGCGGGACCACTGCCAATTCCCGTCATCGCCGCTCCGGGTCCGGCCAGCTTGGCGCCTGCCGTCATCTTTGACGATGGCTTCGATCCCGCGGTGGCAGGTGGCGCGCAGTCGACCTTCGAGGTGACGGCGACGGACAGCGCTGGCCGCCATTGGGTCATGTTCGTCACCGATCGCGACGGCGCGAGTGGCACCGACACCGCGCAGTTCCCTGATCTGGTGACCGCCAACGTCGCTGGCCTAGCCAGCGGCACCTGGTCGGTGCAGGTGGAAGGGCGCGTGTGGTCATCGCTGTCCTCGGCGACGGCGGATGACTTCCTGCTCGCGGAACGCGTGCGCGGCGAGGTCGATTACTCGCGCTCCGCACCAGTGACGTTCACCATTCAGTGATTCTTCGGATAGTGATTCTTCGGATAGTGAACCCTCGGATAGTGAACGGCCGGTGGTCGGGAACGAGGTGCACGTGGCACTCGGCGTAGCCCTGCTGTCGGGTGGTCTCGACTCTGGCGTCGCCGCCGCGAGTTTCTTGGCGGCTGGCAATCGGCTCGCGATGTGTCTGTTTTGCGATTACGGCCAGCGCGCGCGGGTTCGCGAGGCGGCCGCCGCGCAGGTGCTGGCCCGTCGCTTTGACGTGCCGTGGCGAAGTGTCGCGCTGCCGTGGCTCGGCGAATTGGCGCAGCGTTCGGGTTCGCGGCTGATGCTGAGCAACGGCGACCTGCCGCAAGGCACCGAGGCGTTGCCGGGCGATCTCGGCAGTGCGCGCGCCGTCTGGGTGCCGGCTCGCAACGCCGTGTTCGTGGCGATCGCCGCCGCGCACGCGGAAGTGGTGCAGGCCGACAGTGTGGTCGCT
>CANEYR010000214.1 GCA_947444055.1 Planctomycetota bacterium | reverse complement strand
ACGCTTTCGCACAGCCCACGGCAACGCCACCCGCACCGCCCCACCGATCCGCTACCATCCTCGCCCCAAATGCCCAACCCAGCGGCCAGCCCCTGCAGCACCCCGCCCGCCACCGCCTTCCTCCCCACCACCATGGCGGAGTGCAAAGCCCGCGGCTGGAACGAAGTCGACGTCGTCTTCGTCAGCGGTGACGCCTACATCGACCACCCATCCTTCGCCGCCGCCCTGCTCGGCCGCGTGCTCACCGGCAGCGCCGCGACGAAGGCCGAGAGCGACATCATCTGCAGGTGCTGATGGAGCGTCTTTGCGCACTGGTGCCGCGGCCGCGTCGGCATCTGGTGACGTATCACGGGGTGTTTGCGCCGGCGGCCGGGATCCGTTCGCGGGTGGTTCCGAAGGTGGAAGCGCCCGAGGAAGCGGAGGACGCAGTCGCGCGAGATGCCGCTGCCGAACTGGTCGCCGCGGCGGTCCGTGCTGTGGTGGCCGGCGCTGGGCCGCGGCCTGGTGGGGTTCTCCTGCAGGCCGAACTCGCCGAGTCGGTTCGTCGTGTGCTGTCGGCGCGCGTGTCAGGTGCTCGGCGCAAACGGCGAACTGCGGGACGCGGCGGATGGTGGACACGGCGGCGTGGTTGGTGGATCGGGTGATCCCGGAGGTGCCGGTTCGGCAATGGGTGCTGTCACTGCCGTATCGGGTGCGGCATGTCTGCGCGTATGACGCGGACGTGTGCGCGGCGGTGCGCGGGATCCTGGTGCGGGCGGTGTCGGGGTATTACGAGCGGCGTGCGCGGGGGCTGGGGAAGTCGCGACCGAGGGCGGGTGCGGTGGCGTTCGTGCAGCGTTTCGACTCGGGTCTTCGGCTCAATCTGCACTTTCACGTGCTGTGGACGGACGGGGTGTTTGCGCATGAATTGCACAAGGGCCGCGTGGAATTCTGTGAGCATGCCGAACTGACCGACCCGGACGTGGCGAAGCTGGTGCGCACGATCCGGGGCCGGGTGCTGCGGTGTTTGCGCAGGCTGGGGAAGTAGGCGACGTCGAGGCTCGGCACATCGGTGTCGAACGAGTACGCGTCCATCATGATGAACTCGCGACCGCGCATCAGGCCGAAGCGCGGGCGGATCTCGTCCCGGAACTTGTCCTGGATCTGGTAGCAGTTCACCGGCAGCTGCTTGTAGGAATTGACCTGCGTGTTGACGAACGCAGTCATCACTTCCTCGTGCGTCGGGCCGAGGCACATGTCGCTGCCTTTGCGGTCCTTCAAGGTGAACATGATGCCGTCGTTCACGTAGCGGTCCCAACGGCCGCTGCTGACCCACAGCTCCTTCGGCTGGATGATCGGCAGCATCACTTCGTTGGCGCCCTCGCGATCGAGTTCGTCGCGCACGATCTGCGCGAACTTCTTCACGCTGCGCCACATCAACGGGGCGAACGTGTAGACGCCGGCGGCGATCTTGACGATCAGGCCAGCTCGGGCGAGCAATCGGTGGCTCGGAATCTCCGCGTCGGCGGGGTCGTCGCGGAGGGTGGAGATCAGGATCTGGCTTAGGCGCATACGGGGGCGGAGAGCGTAGCGAGCGTGGCGGGGACTGGCGAACGCGCTGCTGATCAAGGTGCGGCGGACCTGCTGGGACGGGTTCTCGCGGCGGCGACCGCGGTCTACCGTTCCGGAATGCGGCTCACGATACGGAACATGCCCAAGTCCCTCGTGCACGCCCTGCGCGCCGAGGCTGCGCGGACGGGCAAAAGCCTCGATGAAGTCGTCGTCGCCGCACTGCTTCGCGCCTTCGACCTCGCCGGTGAACCGCCGGTACTGCGGGATCTTTCGGACATAGTCGGGACGTGGCAGAGCGATCCAGAGATGGACAGGGTGCTCGACGAACAACGTCGCGTCGATCCGAGGATGTGGCGGTGAGCGGGCGGCACAACGACGCCTGCCGCATGGATGCGCTATGGCTGCGACCTATTCGGATCCCTTGGCCCGTGCGATTGCCTTGGCTTCCGCCTCCCACTTCGCGGCAGCCTTCGCCATCACGCCTGCTTCGGCGTTCCACTTCACAACTTGGTCGGCAGCCGCGGCCCTGACCAACTCAATCGCTTTCGCTTCCGCTGCCAGCGCTTTCTTGGCATCGACTTGCAGATCCGTGAATGCACGGACGGCGGCTGTTGCTGCAGTTTTTGTCGATTCCGCTTGGGCCTTGGCGATGGCAAGTGCCGCATTCGTTGACGCAAATTGCTGGTCGGCTTCGCCGACAGCCTCCTCTTCGTCGCGCACATTCTCGACGGCCTTCGCCCAATTCGATTGCGCCTCGCTCATCCGCCGAGCCAACGCAGGACGCCGACTGGTGTTTTGCTCCTTCTCGTAGGCACTCGTGGCCTCGTCAAGCCGCTGCTTGGCTTCCTTCACACTGGCCTTGGCCTGCGGAATCCGTGCCTTTGCTTCGTCGAGTGCTGTCCGAGCACTTGCATTCGCCGCCTCGGCTTCGTTCGCGGTGTCGGCAGCTGCTCGGGCCGCTTCGCGGGCGTCTCTCCCCTTCTCTGGAGCATTCGCCCATTTCGCGAGAGCCTCCCACTTCGCTGAGGCTGCTGGCAACGTCAAATCGTCTGGGTTTCTCGCCTGCCTTGCCTTTGCTTCCGCAGCCCTTGCTGCCGCAGCCGAGGCCGTTGCCACCCATGCACTCGCTTCCGCTTCCCTCAGCAGTCGTGCCGCATGCTCCTCAGACGACTCAGGCCTGCGGACACCGTATAATTCCCAGTCGTAGTAGCTAGCGTTCGACACTGCCTGCTTCGCCGCCGCTTCGCTCGTTGGTGCCTTCGCCAAGGCCTCAGCCATCCGCCGTGCGACACGCGCCAACTCCTCGACCCTCTCGGAATCCGGCTCCACTTCCTCGGCCGGTTCCTCCCCAAACTGGCTGCGGGTTGCAGCCTTCGCACGCCTTTCGGCCCGCGCCTTCTCATTCTCTGCGGACGCCCAAGCCTCGGCCTCCATGGCCCACTTCGAGCACCACGGCTCCGCCAGCCTCCAGTCCGCACCGGCAACCCACTCGGTGAGCTTTGCGTTTTGGGTTACTGCTTCCATCTGCGCTGCAACCACGTGCGCGGCGTTCGTTGCCTTCTCTGTGGCCTCGAAAGCCCACTTTGCCGAGAGCGCGGCGGCCTGTGCAGCTGCAACAGCGCGCTCCGCTGTCGGCGCCACTTTCGGATCTTGCGCACCTACAGCCAACAGCAGCACAGTCGGGACCAGCGCGATCGTCTTCCACGGGCAGCCCTTCGCAGTGTTCATGATTCGCCTCGGTAGTGAACAACCCGCAGTCTGGACCGCTAGGGTCCTCGACGCCACGTTCACCTAGCCTTCTCGCCACGTCAACCCACTGGTGCAAGGTACGTTGGAAGGCCGGCGGCAGCGGGCAACGGCAAGGGCTACCCGACAGACGACTCACGGAGTCTTCGCGTCGCGCCTCGCGTGCGCCGGCCGATTCTCACCCCTCGGCCCTACATCGCGAGTTCGTGCACCATTGCCAACGGCACGCACTCGAGCGGAGCTGGCATGGAACACCATGTATGGCGTCCGTCAGACTTTCAGGCAATCTCATCCCGACTAGCAGGAAAAGGTAAACCGACATGAAGATAGTGACACCAACAAACCCGATCAAGATTTATCAACGCCAGGGCAGTTTGGACAGTCCAAGCGAACTGGATTACACGTGCAGCAATGTCGCTTTCATCATCGTGGACGGCCCACCTAAGTACCCTGGCGTAACCTTTGTGACGATCTCGGGAACATGCATACCTTCCAGTGATATAGCGTTCGCCCGAGTCCTCATAGACGGCACCTGGGTTAGCCACGATTAAACATAATTTGACATACAACCGACAACAGCAGACCATAAAGAGATGGTCAACAGCCCTGACGCCAGCTGAACGCGCACATGGGAACATTCGGTAACGAAGGTAGACGCTTGCGCATTGCAGGCGATCAGCGTTCCCTAACGTAAAAGGTGAAGGTTATCCACATGAAAACAAATAGACCGGGTCCCTTGGCTGCTTGCCTAAATACTGGGGAACACACACAACCGACACCGGCATGGAATTTGAGCGGATAGGCGTTTCAAGCAGCGGTCCCGGACCACCCGGAACCCATTCCGCCAGTCTGCCGCACCTGCGCACCCTCGT
>CANEYR010000213.1 GCA_947444055.1 Planctomycetota bacterium | reverse complement strand
CGTATCGTCCAGAGCGAGCCGCAGCAGCACAGCCTGCCCCGGGATGGGTGGTTGCCCCGTCTCGATCCCGATGCCTGTCCGCGAGATGTCCTTCACCCCGCACAGAGCTTGGTTGTTGGCGTTCAGCGTGCCGTGAGTCTGAAGCGACGCGACGGCCGCGATGCGAACCCGCGGAGAGCGCCGTTGATTCTGGGCGTTGTCCATGCCGACTGATCGGCTGGCAGCGGGAATGGCATTGAACCCAACGCCGAGATTCATCACCAACCGCGGCGCCTTCGCGCGAGTCACGGGCGGTTCCTTCAGATGCGCAGCGAATACGGCATCACCAGCCGATACCGATCTGTCCGTCGCAACGGGTCCTCGCTGGTGCGCGTTTCACCCGCACGCGGCGCGGCAGCGGGGTGCGCCTGCGCATGCGCGGGCGTCGCTTCGTGCCTACCATTGTCCTGTCCTGGCCGCAGTGGGGCGGGCGCGGCGGACTGCATCACCTCGGGATTCGAGTTCATGGGCTACCTCGGTGAGAAACCGTCACACCGTAGGCAGCCGCTCGGTTCCCGACAACCAGGGTCCTAGGCAGCGAAGATCGTGCCGACGGCCAGCGGCAGCAGGCAGGAGAACGCGTACAGCGCGGCGATGGCGCGTAGTTCGCGCCGCAAGGTTGGTGGCTCGAGTGGTGTCCCAACGGCTGGATCTCGCGCATCGGTAGCGGGTTCCGTTGGGCTTGCATGGTCGCTCGCTGGCTCGTCGGGCGCACTCATCAAAACAATCGCGGTGCCTTCACGCCGGTCCACCCGACGTGCGAGTCCCGCCACGGCAACGGCCACGACAACCAGGGCAACTGGCCACCGCAGCGCTTCAGGCAGCGCCAGCCCAAACAGGGTGCCGAGCCCGCCAAGCACGATTCCGTTGCCGACCACGCTGCCAAACTCAGGTCCGCGATCGCCTTCGCGAGCTTCGGTGAACGGCACGACCATCAACGATCGCACGACGACGCGTGCCGACAACACCGCCACCCCCAACGCAAACAGCGCCGCGGGCAACGCCGCGAGCCCGCTCGCCCCGGTCGCACACGCGAGCAGCATCGCGATGGCGAACACCGGCAGCAGCACGTGAGTCACCAGCGCTCGCCAGGTCGCATCCTGAACGTCCTCCAGCCAGATTCGAGGGGCGTGCGCAAAGATCCAGGCGGTGCCGGGTTGATCGGCGCGCGGCAGGAACACCACCAAGAACGGCAGGTAGATGGCCGGCAACTGCATCAGTACGCAGGTCAGCACGAAGTCGTTGCGGGCGCCGGTGCCGCGCATCGTCAGCAGCACCATGGCCGCGGGCACGCCAAGCAACGGCAGCACACGGGTGCGAAAGCCAGCACTACGCCACATGCCCGTCGCGACGAACTCGGCGATCGCGCGATGTGGCCCCGGCGTCGTCAGCCGCCGGAGGATCCGTAGCGTGCCGCTCGCGCGCGTCGTGTGGGTTCTGGCGAGGGCGTTAACACCGCCAATCAGCGTGGCGAGCGCGAGCATGGCCAAGCCACTCGCCAGCAGCAGCAGTGGTCGCCACGCCTCCGCACTCGGCGCCGCCAGCCACCTTGCCACCTGATAGGGAGGCAGCAGTTGCGTCCCGAGACGACCGAAGGGCAGCGCGTCGGCCGTGCTCTGCAGGCGCGGCAAAGCGATCGCGAACAGTACAAGGCCGCCACCGAGCAGTAGCGCTTTCACCGATCCCATCAGCAACGCCGTTCGTCCGGCGCCAAGCCAGCGTGTGCCCACGCGTGCCAACAGGCCGAGGGCGCCGCAGGCCAGCCCGCTGCATGCACAGGCGCCCAGCAAGTAACCAAACGCTTGCCGGGAGTCGTGGGTGACGAACGCGAGCAGAATGGCCGGCGGCAGCGCCATGCCGATCGTCACCAGCATCACGGAAAACGCCGCGTGCCCACTGCGGGCGAGCGCGATGCGCAGCCGACTCATTGGCGATGTCGTCAGCAGATGATCATCCGCCGCGCGGCGTTCTGGCCGACTCTCATCGCCGAGCGCCCCGATGGCGATCAGTAGCGACGACAAGCACAGGTTAGCGGCCGCGAACGGCACCGGCGGTGTCTCCGGGTAGAGCAGTGCGGCGAACACGAATGCAAAGAACGACTGCGTGAAGATCGTGGTGGTCAGGCTGCTGGCGTGCCCCTTGCCCGCCCGCCGCGCATCGCCAAAGAAGTCGATCAGTAACCAAGTGCGGATCAGGGCGGCGACGTTGGTCATCGGGCCACTCGCCGTCGAAAGAAGCCGAACGCCGCGCTGTAGGCGTGCAAGTGGGTGCTGTTGGCGAGAGGACCGATCTCGCCGTTGCAGTGGAATCCAGCCAGCGGCACATCGCCCGCCTGGCGGGCAAACTCGATGTGGTCTTCGCTGTCGCGCCCGAGGCAGCGGAAGAGCAAGGCTGCCGAGGCGCCCCCCAGATCCGCCTCTCGCAGTCGTTGACGCAGCTCTTCGGCGCCCGCGACCCCGTCGCGCATCAGCAGTCGAACCGAGCGACCAATCGGCAACGACTCGGTGACGACGAGGTTGCCACTTTGGTCGACGCCGCGAATGTCGTTCACCAAGAACTCATCACTCTGGGCCTCCGACGCCGCGAACGGATCGGGTGCCAATCCGAGCAGCAAGGGGCTGGCTTCCGCAATGGCGCGATCAGCCTCTGACAGCGAGCGAAGTTGTTCGGCGACGAAGGCTCGCGCCGGGCTGTTGTCGACCGTGAGCAGTCGCTTGTCCTGAGTCTTGGTGACGCGGCCGCTGCGGCCAAAAGGGCGGCAGCCTGAGGCTACGAGTGTGGTGAGCTCGATATCGCCCGCGAACGACACGATCACGGCGCCGGAGTGGTGCGTCGTTCGCCCGCAGAAGAGCGAGAGACCCTCTGGATGTCGACTGCCGCTGGCTAAGCCGCCGACCTTGGTCACACCTGGGAACGCGAAGTCGAGGCCGGTCAACAGCGACCGCACGTCGCCGTGGAACGGTTCTCCCAAGACCAACATGCTGCTGCGGCGTTGGGCGATCTCGGGCAGCAGCGCGCGCCACGCCGCCGGTCCGGCGTCTGGGCTGGGCAATTCGGCGTAGGCGACATGCGTCGAGTCGATGCGCGTGCCGGGCAGTCGTCCAGCCAACACCACGATCGCGTGGCGCCCTTCCAACACCTGCGTCTCATCGGTGACCGCGGCCCCGCTGCAGCCGACCAGCGTGCGCGCCCCGAGCCCTTCCTGCAGCAGCACCGGCAGGCGATCGATATTGGCGCCATAGCGCGTCGAGGCAAACACCACGACCAGATCGATCGCGCCAGCGCCGAGGTGTTGCCACACTTCAGCGGTCGCCTCGCGACACACCGCCTCGAGGTCGGCGCCGGCGATCATGGCGCGGTGGAATTGCATCGACGTAGCGTAGGGATGCGAACGGCGACGGCAATTCTCGTGGCGACCTAGAGTGCATCGCGGGTCATACTGTGATTCGCGAAGCCTCGCCGCGGCCCGCGTCCCTCGATGTCCTGCGATCGTTATCTGCAACGCATTCGTGCTTGTCACGACGTCGACTTCGCCGCCTTCGAACCATGGTTCGTGAACGGCTGCGCGGTGGGCCGGGTGCATCGCGATCGCGTCGCGATGCTGCTGGTGCCGGGCAGCCCGTTCGTGCGAACAGCTGGTCGCCTGACGCTCGTCGGCGACAACTTTGCAGCGCGCTCGCAGCGCATGGCGGCAGTCGCGGACCGCTTGGCCGCGAGCGGGAACGCGCGCCCGCCGGTCGGCGAGCTGTATCCCGTGCAAGCAGCCGATGCCTACGAGCCATTTCTTGCGATCGACCGCTCGGTGGTCACTTGGTTTGGTGTGCATGCACGCGGCGTGCACCTGAACGGCTACGTCGTCGTGCCGAACGGGGTGGCGCTGTGGATCGCGCGCCGCGCTCGTGGCAAACGGACCTACCCGGGGCACCTCGATAACATGGTCGCGGGCGGGCAATCGATCGGGTTTACCGCGATGGCAACCCTGCGCAAGGAATGCCAGGAAGAGGCCGGCATTGGGGCCGACCTCGTCGATCACGCCGTCGCCGCCGGTACGCTGAGCTATGCGCACCAAGATGGGCTGTCGCTCAAAGCGGACACGCTCACATGCTTTGACCTCGAGCTGCCGCACGGCTTT
>CANEYR010000212.1 GCA_947444055.1 Planctomycetota bacterium | reverse complement strand
GGAAGTGGACATTGAGCCGCAATCCCGAGTCGAACCGCTGCACGAACGCCACCGCTCCCGCCCGCGGTCGCGGCACACCGGCACGCAGCGCCATTCGCTCATAGAAGCCCGACACCGCGCGTACCAATACATTGCGCACCAGCCGACAAATTCGGCTGGTCGCACGTTCGCGTGCAGACCTGGATGCCCTTCCACGCGGGGCTGAACGCCGAATCGCGCCGCCGACTCCCTCAGCG
This sequence comes from Planctomycetota bacterium, assembly GCA_947444055.1. Classification (GTDB taxonomy): domain Bacteria; phylum Planctomycetota; class UBA1135; order UBA1135; family UBA2386; genus UBA2386. The sequence goes on along the minus strand of CANEYR010000212.1, from coordinate 4,198 downwards.
CCGCCGCCCGCCCCCTCCACGGCGAACATCTCGGTGTCCTCGAACAACCGCGGGATCAGCGGCGGCGAGGACTGCGGCATCGGACTCTTCCTTCCTGGCTCGGGAGCCAGGGGTGGAAGGCCGTGAGGTATCGCCAGTCGTTTCCGGGTCAGGAGGCGCGGTCAATTCGGGAAGGTGGACAGCCGACGCTGCAGTTGCCGGCGACGGAACGCCGGAACCCGCCGCGCGCAGGGCATTGACGGCGCCGCGCTGAGGAATGATGGTCCACCTGCTGTAACGCGCACTCCCGCACTACGCCCTCGTTACCATCCGATCCCGCCCAGCTAGAGCCTTGCCCTCAATGCACACGCACACTCACCCCCGTAGCGGACCGGCTGCGACGGTTTCGTGGTTCCTGACGATCACCGTGGCCTTCGCCGCATACGCAACGAGCCAGTGCGCACCGCAATGGCAGCAAGGCCCGCCGGTGCCCGGGACGGACAACAATGTCTACGCGGTCACGGAGTGGGATCCGGATGGCCCTGGCCCGAGCACGCCGGTCCTCGTCTTCGCTGGCAACTTCACTGCGGCGGGCCACGTGGTCGCGAACCGCGTCGTCGCGTTCGATCCGGCGAACGGCACCTGGACGCCTCTCGGCAGCGGCAGGGATGCCGTGGGCGCCTTGGCCGTCCTGCCGAACGGGGACTTGGTGGCAGCAAGTTCCGTCTTTGCGTCCACCTTCACCCACTACGTGGAACGCTGGAACGGGACCGCGTGGGTGCCGCTCGGCACGGCGTTCAATGGCGGGGTTGGATCGTTGGCGGTTCTGCCGAACGGCGACCTGATCGCCGCGGGGAACTTCACCCAGGCCAGCGGGACCGCGGCGAATCGCATCGCCCGCTGGGACGGATCGGCGTGGTCGCCGCTCGGTGTCGGCCTCAGTGCGGAGGTCATGGAGCTGGCCGTGCTCCCGAACGGGGACTTGGTGGTTGGTGGTTGGTTCTCGCAGGCGGGCGGCATCCTCGTGAACAGCATCGCGCGCTGGGATGGCGCCGGCTGGTCATCGCTCGGGGCGGGCATGAACGGCTATGTATTCGGGTTGACGATCGCCCCGAACGGCGACGTGATCGCGGGCGGTCCGTTCTTTTCCGCCGGGGGCACCCAGGCCACCGGGATTGCCCGCTGGAACGGCACTTTCTGGTCGAACCTCGGCGCTGGCCTGCCCGGCGACAGCCCTCTCGTCGTCGCGGCATTGCCGAACGGTGACATTCTCGCGGGCAGCAACCGATTGATGCGTTGGAATGGCGTTGCCTGGTCCCAGCTCGGTGCGATGTCAGGGTCACTGTCTGGCCTCTTGCCGACGAACGGTGCCATCGTCGTCGGGGGCTCGTTCGGTTCCGTTGACGGCGTGGTGGCGGCCAACATCGCGATCTGGAACGGCCTCGCGTGGAGCCAGTTCGGCCCGCCTTCGGCCCCGACCAAGTTAGGCGTCATCGGTGCCGGGCTCGATAGCGCGCCGATTCTGGCGGCCCGTGACTCGGTGAACGGGGTGATCCCGAGTCGCGTCTCGCGTTGGACCGGGAGCGCATGGTCGACGCTTGGTGCAGGCTTCACCGGGGGGTTCGAGTCGCTGCTGACGACCAGCAACGGCGACTTCGTTGTGGGCGGTCTTTTCTTTGCTGTCGGCGGCGTGCCCGTGAACTCAATCGCCCGGTGGGATGGCAGCACGTGGTCACCGCTGGGTAGCGGTGTCACCGGTGGCAGCGGCGGCGTACTGGCACTCGCAGAACTGCCCGGGGGTGACATTGTGGCTGGGGGCAGCTTCACGACGGCGGGCGGGGTGCCGGCGGCGCGCATCGCGCGCTGGAATGGTTCCACGTGGTCACCGATCGGCGCTGGCCTTGGCGCGTTCGTCACCGCGCTGGCCGCCGAAGCGAACGGTGACTTCGTCGCCGGGGGGACGTCCTCTTTGCTCGGCGGGTCCTCGGTCGCTCGTTGGAATGGCACCAACTGGGTTGGCCTCGGCAGCATCAGTGGGTCGGTCACTGCGTTGCTGGTGTTGCCCGGGGGCGACATCGTCGCAGGCGGCACGTTCGCGGTCGCGGGTGGCGCTCCGGTGGCGCGCATCACGCGCTGGAATGGGACCACGTGGCTGCCACTCGGCAGCGGCATGAGCTCGACTTCGGGCAGCCCGAACATCAAGGGACTCGTCGGGTTGCCCGATGGCGACCTCGTGGCGAGTGGATTCTTCACCCATGCGGGCGGATTGCCGGCGGCGGGCATCGCACGCTGGGACGGCGGGCAATGGATCTCGCTGGCGTCGAACGTCGCCGGCGCCACGCGCAGCCTAGCCATCGCCCCCGATGGCAGCATCCTGTGTGCCCAGTCGACGGTGGTGGACGGCGTCGTGTCGGCGGGGTTTGCCAGGCTGTGGACGCCCTGCCCGGCCACCGCGCTGCCGAGCGGCGTTGGTTGCACCGGCAGCGGCGGCGCCAACGTGCTCGCGGCTTTGGCACTGCCGTGGACGGGAGCGACCTACCGCGGGTTGGCGACCGGCATGCCGGCGGCCGGGGTGGCGCTCGGCGTCTATGGCTTGTCGTCGCTGGCGGTGCCATTGCCCTCGCTCGTGCCGGAAGGTGTCGCTGGCTGCGTGTTGCAGGCGAGTCCCGACTTCGTGGTGACGCTGCTGCCGAACGGCGGCAAGGTGGCGACCCAGTTGTCGCTGCCGAACACGGCCACGCTCGTGGGGCTGCCGCTGTACGAGCAGGTGCTCGCCCTCGACTTCCTCGGCGGCTCGTTCTCTGCGCTCACCGGCACCAACCGGTTGGTGCTGACGATCGGCACGCTCTGATCGCGGCCGCAGGACGCGCACCTATTTCCCCGGCGGATCTGGAACGACCACACTGTCCATCACCGTCGCCGCAGCTCGTCGATCACGTCCACGACAGGGCGCCCCAGTCCCGCTTGTGCCTGCTGCCACGCTCTCGCCAGCGCTGAGTCACGGGCCGCCCGCTCTGCCGCGGGAAGATCGTCGCCCTCGTCGTCAATCACCAGGTCGCATCGGGTGCGGTTGCTGTGTGCGTATGACCCGGACGTTTGCGCCAAGGTGCGGCGGATTCTGGTGCGGGCGGTGTCGGGCTACTACGAGTCGCGAGCGCGCCGGCAGGGCAAGCCGCGGCCGCGGGCCGGAGCCGTGGCGTGGGCACAACGGTTCGATTCGGCCGTTCGATTGAATTTGCACTTCCACGTGCTGTGGACCGACGGGGTGTTTGCGCACGATCTCGGCGCTGGCGGCGTGGAGTTCTGCGAGCACGGGGAAGTGACGGATGCCGACGTGGCGAAGCTGGTGGCTGCGATCCGCGCCCGGGTGCTTCGGTATCTGCGGCGGGCGGGGAAGTTGCCGGCTGCGGGCGAGGAGGCGGTGGATGACGGTGCTGCCGGCGAGCTGCTGGCCGAACTCGGTGCCGCAGCGGTGCAGGGACGTGCGGCGTTGGGCGAACGCGCGGGCGAACGGGATCAGCGGGTCGGTCGCGGAACGCGGCACGAGCCGTTCGTGAAGGGGCCATTGTGCGCGGACGTCGATGGGTTCTCGTTGCACGCGGCGGTGCGGGTGGAAGGTCGCGATCGCGATCGGCTGAAGCATTTGTGCCGCTACGCAGGACGCCCTGCCATCGCGGAAAGCCGGCTGTCGCTGCTGCCGGACGGGCGGGTTGCGTACTCGCTGAAGAAGCGGTGGAAGGACGGGACGACGCACGTCGTGATGTCGCCGCAGGTGCTGATGGAGCGACTGTGCGCGCTGGTGCCGCGGCCACGTCGGCATCTGGTGACGTATCACGGCGTGTTCGCGCCGGCCGCGGGTATCAGACCGCGGGTGGTGCCGCAGGTGGCGGCGGCGGACGGACGTGGCGCGGCGCAGAACGTCGAGGCTGACCCAGGCGAGGCTGGTTGTGAGGCGGGGCGCCGGATGCAGGCACGGCACGTTCCTCACGCGCCGGGCAAGCGGCGGCGAGGGCAGCGGAGGTACTCGTGGGCGGAGCTGCTGCGGCGAGTCCACCTGATCGACGTGCTCGTGCGGATAGGCGTTTCAAGCAGCGGTCCCGGACCACCCGGAACCCATTCCGCCAGTCTGCCGCACCTGCGCACCCTCGTCCAGCCGGTCACTCGCGCCCGATCGCGCCCATTGCGCGCCCGTTCGCAGCCCACTTCCCGCCCACCGGGC
>CANEYR010000211.1 GCA_947444055.1 Planctomycetota bacterium | reverse complement strand
CGTGGGAGACCGAGATGTCGTCCTGTACGAACTCGATGCCTGCACATACCTCGCGGTAGTGCTCGCTGTCGAACAGCTCGACGTAGCTGCCGCGATGGTCGGTGAAGAGCTCCGGTTCGATCCGCTTCATGCCGTGCAGTTCGGTGTCGAAGACGCGCATGAAGGTTCTATCGGGCCGATGCGAACGGGATCTTGAGGCCCCGTCACGTGCGTTCAGAGTTCGCTCAGGGTTCGCTCAGAGTTCGCTCAGAGTTCGTGAGTGCCCGCGAAAAGCCCGGACCAGATCGACGGCAGCCGGTGCCCACGACGGAAACGTGAACTCGAACCCGCTGGCCAGCGAACGCAGGATCGCAGCGCGATTGGCCTTGGTGTAACGGCAGTCAACCGAACGGCCAGCCAGGTTGATGACGACGTCCGCCCCATCGATGACCTTGGTCCACGCCGCCAGTGTGCCGTTCGCCCGGAACGCGTGGCCCGCATCCCAAGCCATCGTTTCGCCACGGCGCTTGCCGCGGCACCCGCCCCAGCTCAACCACCTCATGCCCCGCCGCCTGGAAGTGCCGCGCGAGCAGCGTGCCGACCTGACCGGACCCACCGGGAATGACGATCTTCATGACGTTCTTGCTAGCGAACAACCGCCGCATCACGAGCCCAATTGCACACTCGCTCCGCAGCGATGACTCGGTGCAAAGGCTGGCCTCGCTTCGTATGGTGCGCCGCGTGGTCCTGCGCCAGTTCCCACCCATGGGGGTCTACGAGACCCTGTTCCGTTTCGCCGAGGTCAGCCACAAGTACATGGGTGACCCGGGCACTCATCCTTGGGCCCAAGGCTTTCCACTGACGACGCAGTTGCCGAACGGCCCTGCCTTGCCGGACAGCATCGCGATCACCGCCAGTGATCGCATGTATCCCAAGGCCGATGGCCAGCCAGCCCTGCGCGAAGCGATCGCCGCCTACTACCGCCACTTCTACGGGGCGTCGATCACCGCCGACCACGTCGCGGTGTTCGCGGGTGGCCGCCCGGGCATCTTCGCGATCCTGGCATTCCTGCTGGAGGACTGGCAAGTCGCGATCGAGGAGACGGAATACACGCCGTACTGGGACCTGCTCAAGCTGCTGCGCCGCCCCTACGTGATGGTGCCGAGCAACTCGCAGAATCGTTTCCGCCCCACGTTGAAGGACCATCCGACGGCGGCCAACACGTTGCTCATCAAGAGCAACCCGTGCAACCCGACCGGTGTCACCTGGAGCGGCAACGACCTGCAACAACTCGTGCAGCACTACAGCGCGCCCACGCGCGCGGCCCTGATCGACGAGGCCTATGAGTTCTTCTGCGAAGGCGAAGCGACCAGCGCCATGCGCTACATCGGCGACATCGACGCGACCAACTTGTTCGTCTGTGGTGCTGCCACCAAGGGACTGCAGGTGCCAGGCATGCGCATCGGCTGGGTCATCGCCGGGAAGCGTCACATCGAACTGTTCCGCAACTACAGCTCGCTCGGCATGGGCGGCGTCTCGCGCGCCTCACAGATCTACGTGACGCAGTTGCTGCAGCAAGAACGGGTGGCCCAGGCTCGGCGCGCCGTCAGCGAGTTCTACACCAGCCAACGCCGCCGCTACGCCGAAGGCTTGCAGCGTCTTGGGCTCGAACTGTTCACCGGCAATGGCGGCTTCTACCACTGGGCGAAGTTGCCAAAGGGACTGACCGGCGACACCTTCAACGAACGGCTGATGCAGCACGATGCGGCGATCTTGCCCGGCCGCTTGTGCGACATGGCGCGCCGCGGCGACCACGGCGAACTCGGCGCGATGATGCGGTTCTCGTTCGGCCCGTTGCTCGCGAGCTCGTACGCACAGGACATCGAGATTCTGCAGAAGTGCCTGTGAGCGACGGTGGTCAGGCGCTCGCGCCGACCACTTCGGCCGCACGCTGCCACGGCACTCCGTTGGGCCCGACGAACACATCCCACGGCACCTGCATGTGCTCGTCGCCGAAGTCCACCTGACCGTTGCTGGCGACCGTGACGCCGCGCGTTCGACGACTCGCCGCGACCACGGGGTGCTCGATCTCGACAAAGCGAAACTGCCGCAGGCCGGCGCGTCGCGAGGCAGGCTGCGCGAGCCGCGCGACGTTGTGGTCGCGCATGGGCCCGGGTGCACACGCCGCGAACGCCCGCTTGGCAGCGTCCGCCATGCCAGCACACGCCAGGATGCAGCCGCTGTTGTTGGCGAATGCGGCTTGCACGAGGGCGCGATCGCCGTGTTGCACCGGTCGATCGACCGCCGCCCGATAACAATCCAGCGCGGCTGCGGCATCGGTGTAGGGACCGAGCGCACACAGGTTGCCGAGTTCAAACCACGCCGCGGCTTCGGCCAGCGGCCCTTCGCTAGTCGCACCTGGCACGATTTCATCGAGCGCCCAACTGCGTCGATGCGTCTGCAGCACGGCGCAGGCATCGGCGACGACCGCGGCATGGTTGCCACTGCCGGCATTGCTGTTTGGCCGCTGCAAGAACAGCCCGAGCACTTCGTTCAAATGCACAGCGCCCGACGCGCGCGCCAACCGCACGAACATGTCGTGGTCGTTGGCGATCGGGTGCTGCGCCGACCAATCCCCCGCCACCGCGTGCACATCGCGGCGCCACATCGGTTGCGCGCCGAACAAGCAACACGACAGCGCGGTGGCAGGCGTGTAGTGCGGCCACGCGAAGCGCTGGGTCGCGGTGGTGTTCTGCCACGTTTCGTTGTCGACCGAGCCGATCGCGGCATCGGCGTAGACGAGGCCAAACTGCGGACACTGCGTGAGCACCGCCGCCATGCGCGCGCAGAACTCGGGATGGTGCCGGTCGTCGGTGTTGGCCGTCGTCAGGTAGCGACCACGCGCCATGCCGGTCGCGCGCGAGAACGCCGCCGACGTGCCCTCGCGCACCTCCGTGCGCAGGTAGCGGATGTTGCCGTGCTGCTGCTGGTAGGCGCGCACGATCTCGCCTTCGCGTTCGGGCGAACACGCATCGATCACGACGATCTCGATCTGGTCGCGCAGCGTCTGCGCCAACAAGTCGTCGAGGCAACCGCGCAGGTAGCGTTCGCTGGCGTAGGTCGACACCATCGCGGTGATCAGCGGCGCATTCACGAAGCGCCCGCCGGCTGCAGGCTGTTCGCGGCGTGCTCACGCGCCAACGGCTGCGCGAGCATCGCCTGCACTTCGCGCAGCGTCGTCTCACCAAACGTCTGCTGCACCATCGCCTGGTAGCGTTCATTGCCGAAGTACTCAGCGAACGCGTGGTCGCGAAACGCGAGCACTTCCGATCCCTTGCAGAACTTGGTCGGCAGCGGCAGGCAATCCTTGCTGTGCTGGCTGTAGCCCGACCAGCTGCTCGGCAGCGGCAAGCCGCGCGCCACCGCATCGCGGTAGAGCTGCGAACCCGGGTAGGCCATCGCGGAGAAGAAGTTGGCGAACTCCGAATTGAGCTGCTTCGCGAAGTCGAGCGTCAACCGCATGGTCGACTGGTCGTCCTCGGGCAAGCCAAAGATGTAGTTTGCCATCACGTGGATGCCACTGGCACGCACCATGTCGACGGCCTTCGCGATGGCTTCGGGGCGATAGCCCTTATCGACATCCCCGCGCACACGTTCGCTCGCCGACTCGATGCCGAGCGCCAACCAGCGCACGCCAGCTGCGCGCATCTGCGCCATCAGGTCCGGATCGCGACAGGTGTCGACGCGTGCATACGCCCAGATGTTGAGGTCCGCCCGCAGCGCCGTGAGGCCATCGCAAATGCGGGCGACGTGCTTCTTGTCGAGCACGAACAGCTCATCGGCGAGCTTGAGGTTGCGCACGCCGTGTTGGTCGACCAGGTTGGTGATCTGCGCCACCACATGGTCGGGGTCAAACCGGCGGTAGCTGTTGAGGGACGGATCGAATCCGGCCGCCGCTTCGCCCGATTTGAACGGGGCTTGGATGCAACAGAACGTGCACGCGAACGGGCAACCGAGCGTCGTGTAGAGCGCCGCATACGGTTGGCGCGACGGCTCGCCAAAGCAGTGCCAGTTGTGCGCGCGGTAGCTCGCCATCGGCAACAGGTCAAAAGCCACGCCAGGCATCTCGCGCGCCAAGTCGCGCACGATCGGTGCTGGCGCATTGCTACGCAGCACGTCGCCATCCCACCAGAGCAGGCCGCGCACCTTCGCCAAATCGGCCGGCCCGGCGTTGGCGCGCAGGGCCATGACCAGTTCGTCGATCGTGTAGGCCCCTTCCCCCGCACACACGAAGTCGACCGGTTCTTCGCGCAGCGTGCGTTCCGGCAGCGCGGCGACGTGCCCACCGAGCAGCAGCAGGTGGCCGTCGGGATCTTCGGCGGCGATCGCGTGGCAGACGGCGGAGGCGCCGGGCATCACGAACGTCGACGCATTCGGATTGTGGCCGTAGACCACGACGACAGTGAGCAGCGGCTGCAGCTCGCGCACCGCCGCCGCCACGTCTGCCGGGCCAAGGTCGAGCGCGTTCGCATCGAGGATCTGCACCGAACGGCCGCGCAGGCGCGCGTGCGTGGCGAGCAGTCCAGCCCAGATCGGCGGTCCCTTGGCGGTCAGGTTGCTACCGAGGTCTTGGTAGATCTGGCGATGGCCACCAGGATTGACGAACAGCACGTCGAGCGCGCGCGCACT
>CANEYR010000210.1 GCA_947444055.1 Planctomycetota bacterium | reverse complement strand
ACACACAGGGCCACAGCCACAGCAAGGGTGCCAGGCAAAGCGACAGGATGGCGAGATGGCGGGCGTACTTGTTCATGCACGCGTGCCGCGGCCGCGGGCCAGCAAGAGAGCGATGAGCAACCAAGCGAGCGCCGTCAGGCGGAAGGGCCAGACGACGCGCGGTTGGTCGTAGGTGAACACGATCTGGTGGGTGCCGGCCGGCACGTAGACGGCGCGCAGGTAGTGGTCGGCGATATGGATCGGCGTCGTCGCACCATCGAGCGTGGCGCGCCAGCCAGGGTCATACGGATCGGCGAGGCGCACGTAGCCGTCGCGGTCGCTGTCGACCTGGACCGTCACCCGTTCGTCGGTGCGTTGCTCGATCGTCACGACGGCTTTGGCGGGGCTCGTCGTGGTGGGGCGGGGCGCGTTCGCATCTTCGAGTACGACGCGGTGCGCGACGTCGCGGTCGTTCGCGCCCAACGCTGCGAGCCGAGCCTTCGTGTCGCTCAGTACATCCACGTGTTGCACGAACGTCGCGCGCGGCAACGTCGTCGTGCGTTCGTAGAGCTTGAACACGCCGGTGCCGGTCGGTGTGCGATCGAGCAGCGTCGCCGAGGGCGTCACTGCTTCGCGCGTCAGCACGAAGCGCATGCCATAGAGATCGCAAAGTGGGTGCTGCAGTGGCGCCGCAGCATGCAAGGCACCGACGCCAGCCCCGCCGTAGGCCGCGGTCGGATCGATCAGCGCCATGAACTGCTCGTAGCGAGCGGGCGGCAGCGGGTTGTAGGCACCGCTGTCTTCGAGACCGAGGAAGCCCGGCAGGTTGCCGGGGAAGGCCGTCGCTGCCCCGGCCCCGGGCGCACTGACGCGACACAGGCGCGGGCGTTCGCCGTTTGGCAAGGCCGCCGCGGCGAGGGGCTGCAACACGGTAGGTATCTTCGTCACGCGTTCGGCGGGCACCGTTTGCACCGGGCCGCGGCCCGCATGCAGCAACTCGACGATCGTCAGCGCGAGCCACAGCGGCACGCGCCAGCCAGCGCAGAACCACAGCGTGGCCAGCGCGAGCGCCGCGACCAACAGCGAACGCCACACCGTCACCGTCAGCATCGTGTGGTTGTGGGCGGCTTCTCCCGGCTTCATCACGAAGGCAATGCCCGCCGCCGCCGCGTCGACGTTGCCTTGAAACTGCTGCACCTCCGGATGGTCGGCGTCGGCGAGCAGCAGCTCGGCTGTGGCTCGCACGAACGTCGGGTCGTCGTGGTTCTTGCCGAGCCACCCGAGCGTCAGCAGCGACACGGCCGCCACCGCCGCGAGCAAGGCCGCCGTTGGCCAGCGGCGGCCACCGCGCAACAACGTGTCGGCACCGAGGCTCGCCAGCACGATGAGCATCATGCTGGTCGTGAATAACTGCCGCCGCATGTCGCCGACGGCAAACCCGGGCACCAGCTTCGCGAGCCCGAAGAAGGGCTGGTCGGCGGTGGCGAAGCCAAACGACAGCAAGGCCATCGCGGCGACGGCGAGGGCGAGCCAGCGACGACTGCGATCGAAGAAGGCGGCCAGCGCGGCAGCGAGCGGCAACAGCCCGATCGCGAACGACGTCTCGACCCAACTCTGGAAGGCGCTGCCGTCGCTGGCGCGCGTCGGCTTGGCCAGCAGCACGAGCTGGCTCCACGGCATTTTCGTCTCGTAGGCGAACGGGGGGCCTTCCCCGCTCGGCACATAGAAACGATCCGCCGCCCAGCTCAGCAGATCTGGCCAACACAAGGCCAGCGCGTGGTCCCATTCGAGCCCGACGTCTTGCAGTTGGGCCGCCGTCCAGGTGGAGCGCGCCGACTGCGCCGCTGCCAACAGAATGGGGATCATGTTCGCCGCGCACAGCAACGCGCCCAGGGCGAGACCGAGGCCAACTGGAACCAGCCGCCGCCAGCGATCGCCGCGTTCTGCGCACAAGAAGAACAGCAGCGCCGACGCCAGCGTCAGGTAGGTGATCTGCAAGCTGATGACGACGAAGCCGGTCGACCACGACAAACCAGCCCACAATGCCAGCCACCCGACGGCGAATCGCCGCGCGCGCCCGACCGCGCCGTTCGCCACCAGTTCATGCACCGCCGACAGCATCGGCCACAGCGACAGGGCGGCCGTGAGGATGACGTTGTGGTGCAGTTTGCATTGCGTCCACAAGCCGAGCACCGCCGCCACAAGCCCAAGCAGAGCGGCGCCGTGCCCACAGCCAAGTCGCCGCAAGAACGTGTAGCCAAACCAACCGAACAGCACCTGGTGCACGAGAAACCACCAGCCGTACCACTGTTCACTCGGCAGCCACATCAACAGCAGGTTGATCGGCTGGTACGGCTGCGCCATCTGCGGTACGAACGGGGCGCCGCCGCCGATGTCGTTGGTCCAGCGCGGGATCTCGCCGCCGCGCAAGCGATCCTGCATGACGCGGTCCCAACAGAGGGACTGCAGGTACTTGTCGGTCATGCCGATGTTGCCGCGGAACGCGTCGGCGGCGTCGAACGTGCCGTTCGCGTGCGCCTCGGCCATCGGCACGTCGAGCAGTTCCGGCGGGTGCGGCACCAGGGCTCGTCCCGGCCACAGCGAGTCGCCGAGAAAGCACACGGCGCATAGCAGGGCCAACGCCAGCGCCTCGAAGTGCTGGCGCGCCGTCGGCGAGTTGCGAACAGCGAGCACGGCGGTGCGTTACTTCGGCGCCGACTTGGTGGCGGCGAGCAGCTGACCGATCTTTTCGCTGAGTTGTGGGCCGCGCAGTCCGACCGCAACGATCTTGCCGTCGGGACCGACCAAGTAGGTGGCTGGGATCGACTGCACGCCATAGGCCACTGCGACTTCGTTCTTCCAGCCCAAGCCATCGAACTGATGCCGCCAGGTCATCTTTCGATCGACGATGAACTTCTCGAAGGCATTGCGGTCTTGGTCGAGGCTGATGCCAAGCACTTCAAAGCCCTGCGCGTGGTGGGTCTCGTAGGCGGCGATGACGTTCGGCAACTCGGCGATGCACGGACCGCACCACGTCGCCCAGAAGTCGATCAGCAACACCTTGCCTTTGTACTCAGCCAGATCGATGGCCTTGCCGGCGGTGTCGGCTTGGCCCATGGCCATCGGCTCGGTGCCGATCAGGTCGTAGTTCTTGGCGATGCCTTGCAGGTGTTCCTTGAGCCCGCGCACGTCCGGCCGCGAGGCGCCGATTTCGGCGAGCAAGGCGACGGCTTCTGCCTTCTTGCCGCTGCCCACCAACATCTCCGCCAGCATCGTGGTCGCTTCGACCATGCCGTTGATGTCGTTGCCCGCTTCGGCGATCACCTTGCGGAACGCTTCGACGGCCAAGGGCGCCTTGCCGGTGTCGCGCAGGGCGACGGCACGCAAGAGCCGCATCGCGCCTGCGGCTGGGCCGTCGGCGAGTTGCTGCACGTAGAGGTCGGCGAGGCGCAGCGTGTGCTCCGATCGCCCCAGTTCTTTCGCCAACCCAGCCGCCTCAGCGATCGCATCGCCGACGTCCGCCGCGTTGCTGTGCGTGGCCACATAGGCGTCGAGGGCCGCGAACTTCTTCTCCTGGAAGTCGCGTTGCAGGGCGGCGAGGGTGCTGTGCGTCACCGTGCTGTGAGCCACCGTTGTGGCAGACGTCGTCGTGGGCGCTGGCGGTGGGGGAGTCTGCGCTGGCAACAGCGTCGCCAGGGCGAGAACGAAAAGGGAGTGCTTCATGAATCGTCGAGCCTACGACCCGCGCGTTGCGAACGCGACAGGGTCGCTGCGGCGGCTGCTGTCGTTCTGCGTTGGCGTCGCTATTGTCGCGCCGCCGATGTCCTCGCTCGCACCGCCTGTCGTGACTGCCGACGTTCGCACGCTGCGGTGGACGCGCGCCCAGTTTGTGGCGCTGTTGGCGATCACGCTGCTCGCCACGTTGCTGCGTCTGCTGCGCATCGAACAATGGTCGTGGAGCGAGGCTGAGGCGGTGACGTGGCGCGCCATCACGCTGCCGCTCGCGGGCGCGAACGGGTTCTTCTCGACATCGGAGAGCAACACGCCGGCCGTCTATCTCGGTCTGCGTTGGCTGTGCGAGAGCGGCTGGTTGCCGAGCTATGGCGAAGGCTGGCTGCGCTTGCCGTTCGCCTTCGCGGGAGCGCTGGCGGTGCCGGTCCTGGCGTTGCTCGGGCGCCCGCTGGTCGGCCTGCCTGCAGCGTTGGCGGCGGCCGTGCTGTTGGCGCTGCATCCGATGCATCTCGCGGCCAGCCAGTCGACGCAACCGCTGGTCGTGGCGGTGACGGTGCAGTTGTTGGCGTTGGCGTGTTGGCTGCGGCCAATGCGGGTGCTGGCGATCGCGCTGCTGGTCTTGGCGGCGAGCAGTGCGGAGCTTGGGTTCACCGCGGCGGTGGCGCTCGCCTCGATGCGCTTGCCGGTGCGCGCCCGCACGTTCCTGGCGCAAGGAACCGCCGTGATCGCGGGGCTGTACTGCCTGCTATCGCTCGATGTGCTGGCGTGGCCGGTGGTGCTGCTCGCCGGGATCGGAGCTACGTGTGCAACCCCATGGCGAACAGCAATCGGGTTGGCGACGACGGTGCCGCTGACCATCGCCATGGGCTTCGCTTGGTTTGGCGTCGCCACCCCGATCGCGGCCATGGTCGGTCTGCCTGGGCTTTGCCTCTTCGCTGCCGTGGGTCTGCAGCAGATGTTCGAGGTCGCGCGCGCAGCCCTGCCTGGCACTCGTCGCCTCGTCACGGTCGCCGGCTTGTTGCCGGCCGCAGTCACCGCGACGTGGCTCGCGGTGGATACGTT
>CANEYR010000209.1 GCA_947444055.1 Planctomycetota bacterium | reverse complement strand
GCGCGCCGCCTTGCCTCTGCAGCCGACGCGGCGCGGCGTGCTGTCGCTGCAGTCCTGCCATGCGCGTTGGACGGGTCCGCTTGGGCTGTTGTGGTGTGAAGTGCGCACGCCGCTGCGGCAGACGGTGCGCGTCATCACCAATGTGCCCGCGGTGCGCCAACGCACGGCGCGCTTGGTGCAGAACCGCGACTTCGCCACCGGCCTCAAGGTCGAGCGATACCTCGGCGACGGCAGTGATTTTGAGTCGTTGCGCGAGTTTGTGGTCGGCATGGATCGCCGCGCAATCGACTGGAAGGCGACGGCGCGCCATCGCGAAGTGCTGTGCCGCGAGTTTCGCGCCGAACGCGATCACCCGGTGATGCTGTGCGTCGATGCGGGGCGGTTGATGGGCGAGCCGCTGGGCGGTCTGCCGCGCCTAGATCACGCCATTCTCGCGGCGTTGCAACTCGCGTATGTCTGCCTGCGCACTGGCGACCGGGTCGGCTACTTCGGGTTTGCTGACAAGCCGCAGCCGGTGCTGCTGCCGCAGTCGGGCATGGCGTCGTTGCAAGCGATCCAGGATCGCCTGACGACGCTCGACTACTCGTCGGCGGAGACCAATCTGACGTTGGCGATGACGGACCTGCTGCAGCGACTGCGGCGGCGAACGTTGGTGGTGCTGTTCACCGATTTCGTCGACAGCATCACCGCCGAGTTGATGCTTCGGAACGTGGGCTGGTTGGCGCGGCGGCACGTGCTGCTGTTCGTCGCCATGCGCGACCCGCTGCTGGTGGCGTTGGCCAATCGAGAACTGACGGGAATCGAGGATGTGCATCGCGCCGTCGTCGCCGAAGAGATGCATCGCGAACGGCAGCTGGTGCTCGAACGCATTCGCCGCGCCGGGGCGCAGGTGCTCGACACCGAAGTCTCCGCGCTCGACGCCGGCCTCATCCAACGCTACTTGCAGATCAAGCGCCGGGAGCTGCTGTGAAACCCGTCGAGAGTTTGCCGTGGTCGGTGCAGTTTCGACGCGAACGCCAAGCGGCGTGGGTCGAGCTCGAGGACCTGGTGCATCGCTGCGAACGCGAAGGGTTGGCGGGTGTCGGAGTCGAGAAGATCGCGCGCCTGCCGGTGCTGTATCGCGCCGCGCTGTCGTCGCTCGGCGTCGCCCGCGCCAGCGTGCTCGACCAGAATCTGCGTGACTACCTCGAGTCCTTGGTGGCCCGCGCCTACCTCGTGGTCTACGCGCCCAAGCGCCGTTTGGCCGAAGTGTTCATGCCGTTCCTGCTCGCTGGGTTCCCAACCGCGGTGCGCTCGATCGGCAAGCACGTGGCGCTGTCGGCGGTCTTGCTGGTGCTCGGCATGTTGCTGGCGTGGGCGATGGTGGTTGCCGACACCGACAACTACTACCTGTTCATCGACGCCGGCATGGCGAGTGGTCGCGACCCCACCGCGGCGACCGAGAAGCTGCGCGAAACGTTGTTCGGCGAAGGGGCGGGCGCCGGGCTGCTGGCGTTTGCGATGATGCTGTTCACGCACAACTCGTCGGTGGGCATGCTGACCTACGCGCTGGGGTTCGTCTTCGGCCTGCCCGTCGTGCTGCTGCTGCTCTACAACGGCATGATGCTCGGGGCGATGACGGCGCTGTTCCACCAACGTGGGCTGGCCGTCGAGTGGTGGTCGTGGATCCTGCCGCACGGCGTCACTGAGATCTTGGCGATCGTCTTGTGTGGGGCGGCGGGCTTGGCGGTGGCGCAGCAAGTGGTGTTTCCAGGTCGCCATTCGCGGCTGCACGAACTGGCGCTGGTCGGACGGCGCATGGGCGCGGTGGTGGCCGGCAGCGTGGTCATGCTGCTGCTCGCGGGAATGGTCGAAGGGGTGTTTCGTCAGGTCGTGCAGAACGTGCCGGTGCGCTACGTGATGGCGACGGTCTTTGCGGGCCTGTGGACTGGTTACTTCAGCCTCGCTGGCCGGGTGCGCGCATGAGCAAGGCGCTGCCGACCCAGATCGTGCGCAGTCCCGAAGGCATCGACCTGCGGTTTGGCACGGCGGCTGCCAGTGAACGGTTGGTGGCGCTCGCCTACGACCTCGCGATCCTGTTGGTGCTGGGGCTCGTGGCCGGCTATCTGGCCTGGTTTGCCTTCGGCACGGGTGGCGTTCTGCTCGTGGTCTTCGGGCTGCGCTACGGCTACTTCGTGTGGTTCGAGACGCGTGGCAATGGCAGCACGCCGGGCAAGCGACGTCTGCATCTGCGGGTCATCCGCGCCGACGGTGGGCCGTTGACCACCGAGATCCTGTTGGCGCGCAATCTGACGCGCGAGATCGAACTGTTCATGCCGTTGATGCTGCTGCTGTATCCGGACATGTTGTTCGCCGAACACCAGGGCCTCGTGCGCCTCGTTGCGTCGCTGTGGGTGCTGCTGTTGTTGTTCTTCCCGCTCACCAACCCGCAGCGTCTGCGCATCGGCGATCTGCTGGCCGGCACGCGCGTCGTGGTGTCGCCGCCGGCCAAACTGGCGCGTGACCTTGCCGATCCTGTGGGTGTAAGCACGGCGGCGGTCGCCGCTGCCGCGGAGTTCCACTTCACTGCGCAGCAACTGTCGATCTATGGGGAGCACGAACTGACGGTGCTCGAAGACCTGTTGCGCAAGGCCCGCGCCGCGGGGGCTGCTGAGACCTTGGCGGCGGTCACGACCAGCATCTGTCGACGACTGGCGTGGCCGGATGAAGCGACCATCGGCGACCATCGCCTGGAGTTCTTGCGCGCGTTCTACACGGCCCAACGCCAGCACCTGGAGCAGCAGTTGTTGTTGGGGCGACGTCGACTGCGCAAGGACGGCAAGAAGAAGGGCGCGAAGTGAGGATCGCCAAGTGAGGATTAGTGGACGAGCAGCGACAGCTCGGCGCAGGAAGCCCAGTTTCGGCCCTTCACTTCCTTCGTCGCCACAGACTTCGTGCCGTTGAGCACGCTGCTTGATGGCGCAGTTGCGACAGGAACGAAGTCGCATCGCCATGCAGGCTCGATACTCTGAGCCGACGACGAATTACCGGGCCAACGTGGACTCTCCGAAGGCTTCTGAGTGACCTGGCCTCGCGGCCCGCACTACGCAACAGAGCTATCGTGACGAAGAACGACAAGAACACCAAGGCGCTCAGCCAGCCCGCCGGCGCAGTCTTCTATCGCTGCGCCTTGCAGGTGAATTCTCACCACTACGGCGCGACGTTCCGCGGCCAGCCGACGCCAGGCGATGCCGCATCACATGCTCGTGCCATCGTCGCCCGGATCCGCGCGTGGCAGAGCAAGGATCTGCTGGCTATCCAGATCCCCGCGAGCCCTGACGAGTTGCTCGACGACTTGCGGCCGATCGTGAAGAACCAGAGCGTCGACTACCGTCGCGAGCACACAGCCGAGCACAACTTTGCCGTTGCCGTCGTGAACGCGAAGGACATCGTCAAGCCTGAAGACCTGGGCCTTCGCGCTGCGACGTGCTGGAAGTACGGCTTCTGAGGAACAACCCATGAATCGCACGGAACTCTCGGAGCTGATCCACAACGGTGAGAACTCGGGTGTCGACTTCAAGCGCGACGATCTCACGCCGGAGAAGCTCGCCAAGGTGATGGCTGCCTTCTTGAATCTTGAGGGTGGTCACGTCCTGCTCGGAGTCGAGAACGACAAGTCAGTCTCCGGACTGACCAAGGACATCGGCAAAGCCGAGGAGTGGGTGATGCAGGTCGCGGGCAGCAACATTCAGCCCGCGCCAATCCCCTTCTGGGAGACCATCGACTGGGGCAACGGCAAGATCGTCGGCATCATCTCGCTGCCGGCCGACGCGCCGGACAAGCCGTACAAGGTGAAGCGCGGTTCGGCATGGGTTACCCAGATCCGCGTGGGCACAACAACTCGCGATGCAACCAACGAGGAAGAGGCGCGGCTCTACATGCAGGCGGGGCACTTGCAGTACGATCGAAAGCCCGTTCCCGGATCGAGCCTCGATGACCTCGACCTGCGTCGCCTCGGGAACTACTTCCGTGACGTTCGCCGCCAAGCCTGCCCAGAAGCCGGCAATCGCGATGCATGGACCCGCCTGCTCATCAACACGGAGTTGATGTACGAGGACAGAGGTCGAGCTGTGCCGAGTGCCGGGGGGTTGCTGCTCTTCGGCCTCAATCCGAAGAGGTTCCTCCCGCAGTCGGGGGTCAGCGCCGTTGCGTACAGCGGGAAGGTGAAAGATTACGGCGCGAAGGCCAGGGCGTCGCTGCGCGGACCCGTCGTGTCCCTGTTCAGCTCGCCCGCAACGGGTGGCAGACACGAGTACCCGGGGCTGACGCCAGGGTTCTCGGACAACAGCACCGCGGTCGAGGCAGGCTTGATCGAGCAATCACTCGACTTCGTTCGGCGCAACATCGAGATCAAGGGATCGATCGACGCCGGAGGGCGACGACAAGAGCGCTGGGATTACCCGCTCGAAGCTGTGCGCGAAGCGATCGTCAATGCCATCGCGCACCGGGACTACACCATCGCGGTGATGGACATCGAGTTGTCCCTCTACGAAGACCGGCTGGAAATCATCTCGCCCGGGCGACTGCCGAACACCGTGACCGTCGAGAAGATGCGGGCTGGCTACCGCGCGTCCCGCAACGAGCTGATCAAGGAAGTGCTGCGCGACTACCGCTACGTCGAAGCCACTGGGCTCGGCGTACCCAGGAAAATCGTCGAGGGAATGCTCACGCACAACGGGACCGAGCCCGACCTTGTGGAAGAGGACAGTCGCTTCCTGGTGCGCTTGTGGAAGGAGCCGAAGCTCGCCTGATCCTCAGGTGGCGCAGTTGGTCGAGCGCGAGTCTCGTGCGGTCGCGGGCACCGCAGTCGGAACTTG
>CANEYR010000208.1 GCA_947444055.1 Planctomycetota bacterium | reverse complement strand
GTCGCCTTGGGCCGCGGCAAACCCCGCGAACACACAGAGGAACAAGGTACGCAACAACGTCTGCATGATGAGTTTCTCTAAGAACGCGTCGGGGTCGCACTGCGGGTTGCGGCGACCAGCTCAACGACCTTGGGCCAGGCGGTCGGCCAGGTAATCGGGCAACTCCGGAATGGCGCGGATCTTCGCCATCGTGGTCGCCACGTCGTACTGCATGCGGTGGAAGCGCACGACGCCGTTGCTGCCGTCCCCGTCGTAGGTGACGAACGACGAACGCGGATCGCCATCCCGTGGCTGTCCAACCGAACCAATGTTGACGATGGCCGGCTCGTTGACTCGCCACTCCATGCCGACATCGGCCGGAATCACGAACCCACCCGACCGCAGGTAGACGCCTGGCACGTGGCTGTGGCCGACAAAGCACAACTTGGCATCGCCCATCTTGGCAAAGCACTCGTCCATCTTCTGCTTGTCGGTGGCATCGCGCGGCACCATGTATTCACGCACCGGATCGCGCGGCGAGCCATGCACGAACAGCATCTGCGCCTCGCGGTGTTCCTTCTTCATGCCGTCGAGATAGTTCCAAAACCGCATGTTCTCATCGCGCGGGCAATCGCGGCGGCTCAGTTGGTCGCGCGTCCAATCGATCGCAGCGCGCGCGCGCGGATTGAAGTCCGAGGCGTAGAACATGGCCCCGTGCTCATGGTTGCCGAGCAGCGAGAACTCCGCCCGTTGCATCACGGTGGCGAGCGCATCCCGCGGCTGCGGGCCATAGCCAATGATGTCGCCCAGGCAGATGATGCGCTTGACGGCGAGTCGATCGACCTCCTGCAGGCAGACCGACAGCGCCTCGATGTTGCTGTGGATGTCGGAGAGGAACGCAATCATTTGGCGGGCGAGGAAGCTAAGGGCGCGGGTGGCGACTGCAAAGAGCGGAGCCGCTAACTTGCGCACCCACCTTGACCGCCCTTCCGCATTCCGAGCCGCTATGGGTCGTCACTGGCCCCACTGCCTCCGGCAAGACCGCGCTGGCGCTGGCGCTGGCCGAGGCGACGGGGCGCGAGATCCTGTCGATGGACTCGATGGCCGTCTACCGCCACATGGACATTGGCACCGCCAAACCCTCGGCGGCCGAACGCCAGCGGGTGGCGCACCACCTGATCGACCTGGTCGATCCGCATGAGACCTTCGACACGGCGCGCTGGTGCGAACGCGCCGAGCAGACGCTCGCCACCCTGCACGCCAGCGGCAAACGGGCACTCTTCGTCGGTGGTACGCCGCTGTACTTGATGGCCTTCTTCAAAGGCATGATGCAAGGACCGAGCCGCGATAGTGAGCTGCGGGCGGCGCTGGAAGCGCGCGAAGTGGCGAGCCCTGGTTGCTTGCACGCAGAACTGCAACTGCGCGACCCCGCGTCGGCGGCGCGCATTCACCTTCGCGACTTGCGCCGTTTGGTGCGCGCCCTCGAAGTGCTGCAGCTGACCGGGCAACCAATCAGCGAGCAGCAGCACCACTTCAGCCGCGCCGATTGGCAGCGGCCGTGCCGCATCGTCGTCGTGCAGCGCGACCGTGAGCAGTTGCACGCTCGCGTCAAGGTGCGCACCGAGGCCATGCTGGCGGCCGGGCTCGTGGCGGAGACCGAAGCGATCGAACGCGACGGCGGCTTCTCGCAAACGGCGGCGGCGGCGATTGGCTATGCCGAGTGCCGCGCGTTCTTGCGAGGGCGCTTCAAAGACGAAACCGAGCTGCGCAATCGCATCCGACGCAGCACGCACCAACTCATTCGCCGCCAGACCACGTGGCTGCGGCGGTTGCCCGAGATTCGGTCCTTGCCTGCCGACATCGACCCCCAGCAGCTGCGAGCGGCCTTCGATTCTCCAGAATCACCGGCGGTGCACCGATAGGATGCGGCGCCCTCCGCGGCTTGAACGAGTCTCGACCCCATGTGTGGCTTCGCCGGCATCTACCAGCTAGTTCCCTTCGCCAACGAACGTGAACTCGCGGCGATCGCCGCCGCTATGGCAGCCAGCATTGCGCACCGCGGACCGGATGCGCAGAACGTCACAGCCGAGCCATTCGCGGCGGTGGGCTTCCGGCGCCTCGCCATCGTCGACCTCGTCACCGGCGATCAGCCAGTGCGCTCGCGCGACGGCCGCATCCAGGTGTTCTTCAACGGCGAGATCTACAACCACCTCGAATTGCGCGACAAGCTGCGGGTCGAACACGGCATCGAGGTCGTCAAGGGCAGCGACGCCGCCGTGTTGCCGCATCTCTACGAGTGCTACGGCCCGGACTTCGTCGAGCTTTGCAACGGCATGTTCGCGATCTGCGTGCTGGACGGACGCGACCAGAGTTGCCGCATCTACCGCGATCGCCTTGGCATCAAGCCGATGTACTTCGCGGTCAGCAAGCAAGCGGTCGTCTTCGGCAGTGAGCTAAAGGCCCTGTTCGCCAGCGGTCTGGTGGCGCCGACGATTGACTCGCGGCAACTGGTGCCGTTCCTCGAGCTGTTCTACGTGCCGGGGCAAGCCACCCTTTGCCAAGGGGTGGAGAAACTGATGCCGGGCGAACGCCTCTTGCTGCGGCCGGGGCAACCGCCGCGCCGCGAACGCTATTGGCGGCTGGCGCAACGCGTCAGCGCGCGGACCGGCGATCGACTCGACGAGCTGGACGCGCTGCTGGCGGATGCAACGAAGCTGCAGTTGATGGCCGATGTGCCGATCGGCATCAGCCTGTCCGGCGGCCTCGACTCGAGCCTGATTGCCCACTACGCACACCTTGGCGATGCACGCGTGCGCGCCTTCACGATCGCATTCCCGGACACCGACCCCGGTGAGATCGAGAGCGCGCGCCAAGTCTGCAAGCAACTCGGCATCGAGCAAGTCGAGCTAACGGCCCCCGCCACCGACTTCTTGGCGGAGCTGCACCAGACCACGTGGTTCAACGACGAGCCGGTCGCCGATCCGGCGTTCTATCCTGCCCTGTGCGTCGCGCGCGCCGCAGCCCAACACGTCAAAGTGCTGCTGGCAGGCAGCGGCGCCGATGAGTTGTTCGCTGGTTACGGGCATTACCGGCTGAGCGCGCGGGCGAATGCGTATCGCCTTTTGGCGAACGTGCTCGGCGACAACTTGGCGGCACGGGCCACTGGCATGCGCCGCGGTGTGGTCGAACGCGCGGCGATTCGCGGCTTCGCACGCGACCGCATGCCCCACCACGGTCTGGCGATGACGCATCTGACCGCCGCGGATCGCGCGGCGTTGCGGCCGTTGGTCGCTCACGATCACCTGCAAGAACTGGCGGAGAGCTTCCAGGCCGCCGCCAGCTTGGACCCGCGCAATCGTCAACTGTGTGCGGACACCGAGACGTATCTGCCGCACCAACTGCTGAGCCTGCTCGACCGCACCACGATGGGCGCTTCGATCGAAGGTCGCGTGCCGTTCCTCGACCATCGCGTTGCCGAATTCGCCCTCAGCATTCACGGCGACCACAAGTTCGGCGGCAAGCACGAGAACAAGCGCATGCTGCGCCAGCTGGCCGCGCGCCATCTGCCGCCGGCGATCGCGACGCGCAAGAAGCACGGCTTCCCGAACGCGGTGTCGAAGTGGCTTGGCCCTGCCCAACTGCCAGTGATCCGCGAGATGCTGCTGACGCGCGGCACCTTCGCTGCCGACACCCTGCCCATAGCGTGGCTCGAATCGTTGCTGGCGACACCGGACCGCCTCGCCGCCAACGTGCTCACCGTGCACTCGCTCTTGGTGCTGGCGTCCTGGCACCACGTGTTCGCTCGCGCGGGCAGCAGCTCGCCACGATCCGCGGTGGCGGCGACCCGTTCATGAACGCACCCGCGAGCGACCTGCGACAGCGCACGTTGCACAGCCTGTTCTGGCAGTTCCTCGGCGTCGGCGGCCAACGCGTGGTGCAACTGCTGGCGCCGATCGTGCTGGCGAAGCAGATTCCCGACGTCGACATCGGGTTGTTCATCGTGGTTTTGACCGGCATCGGCGTCGTCGAGTCGCTGACGTTGTTTCTCGGCGACCAAACGACCATCAGCTCGCAGCGACAAGCGGATCGCACCTATCTCAACACCGTCTTCACGGTGCGCATGCTGCGCAGCATTGCGATCAGCTCCGTGTTGTTCGCGCTAGCGTGGCCACTCGCGTGGTTCTTTGCCGACCCAGAAGTCGAGGCGCGTTATTGGCTGCCAGGCTTGTTCCTGACGCTGGCGGGCAACGGCTTGCTCGACGCACTGCAGAGCCCCGCGCGCGCCGCGAGCATGAAAGGGCTGGAGTTTCGCCGCATCGTTCTCGGCGACTTCTTCGCCACCGTGTTCGGCGTCGCCATCACCTTGGCCCTCGCCTTCGCCTGGGGAAATGTGTGGGCCATGCTGGTCGGTCACCTGGCCAACACGATCATCCGCGCCGTGATCAGTTACTGGTCCGCACCCCACCGGCCACGTTGGTGCCTCGACTCGACCGTGCTGAAGGAACTGCTGCACTACAACGTCGGTGCGGCTGGCACCCCGTTCCTGTTGTTGATGATCTTCACTTCGCCAGCGTTCTTGCTCGGCAAAGTGTTGGCCGACAAAGGTGCGCTCGCGGTGTTCGACTTCGCAGGGCGCCTCGCCAGACTGCCCGAAGACATCTTCCTGCGCGTGCTGGCGCCCGTCGCCATCCCCGCCTACGCGCAACTGCGCAGCGATCCAGTGCGCCTGGCTCGCACCTGGTTGCGCGCGGTGCACGCCTTCTTGTTGGTCGGCACCCCACTGACGGTGGCGCTCGCATGGTGCGGCGACCGCCTGCCAGGCGTTGTCTTCGGCGACAAGTATGGCTCGATCGCCGGCCTGTTCGCCCTGCAGGCCCTGCACGGCGGTCTCGCCGGCT
>CANEYR010000207.1 GCA_947444055.1 Planctomycetota bacterium | reverse complement strand
GGCAGCGGGGACGTTGGACGTGCGCGACTTGCCGACCACGAAGGGCTGATCGTTGGCGTGCCTTGGCGACGCCCTTCGCCCCGCTACGTTGAGCCGCCTCGCCAATCCACCTCAGCCGATCCTGCTGCGCAGCCCGCAACGCCATCCCATGGAACCACTCCGCATCGACGTCGAGACTTGGTGCAACGCACCGGCCGACTTCCAACTCAGTTCCCTGAGAGGCCGCGTTGTCGTGCTGCACACGTTCCAGCTGCTGTGCCCAGGTTGCGTGATGAACGCGATCCCGCAAGTCGCCCGCATCGAAGAGGCGTTTGCCGGTGCGGAACTGGCAGTGGTCGGCCTGCACACGGTGTTTGAGCATCACGACGCAATGCATGCCGGCGTACTGCGCGCGTTCCTGCACGAGTACCGGATCCATCATCCGATCGGCATCGACCGAACGGTGCCGGGGCAACCGGTGCCGTCGACCATGGCGCGGCTCGGCCTGCGCGGCACGCCGAGTCTGTTGTTGCTCGACCGCGCTGGTGTCGAACGGTTCCGCCACTTCGGCGGCGTCGACGACCTGCAACTCGGCGCCGCGATCGGCAAGTTGCTGGCTAGTCCAGTGAAGCAGGGTGCCGGGCCAGAGTCCATCTGACACGCGCGCCCGGCGCTACGCCGAGAGCGGCGATGTCTTGGACCGCGGCTGGCGGCCGAGATCGCGTAGCCTCACCGACGATGATGCATGTCCTTCTCCGGCTGGTGAGTTTCGCGCTGCTTGGCGCTCCACTGATTGCGCAACAGCCCACCGAACCCACACCTGCTGTCGCCGTGCCGATGACTGGCTTCTTGCCAAAGACGTTGTCGCTGGAAGGGCGTGACCATCGCTACGTGGTCTACGTGCCGCCGGGGGCGCGACCCGATCAGGGTTGGCCGCTGCTGATGTTCTTGCACGGCATGGGCGAGTGCGGCACCGATGGTGAGAAGCAAGTCGAAGTTGGGTTAGGTCCCGCGATCAAGCAAGACCCGCAGCGCTGGCCGTTCGTGGTGGTGTTCCCGCAGAAGCCGGACAAGCAATCGCAGTGGAGCGACCACGACGCGATGGTGATGGCGATGTTGGCGGCGACTGAGATGGACTTCGCGATCGACGGCAAGCGGCGGTTTTTGACCGGGCTGTCGCAGGGCGGCGCTGGCACCTGGGCGATCGGCGCCAAGCACCAGACGGTGTGGGCCGCGATGGCGCCGGTGTGCGGCTACGGCTTGCCCGCGGATGTGGCGTCGGAGCTGGTGAAGACACCGATCTGGGCGTTCCACGGCGAGGACGACAAGGTCGTGCCCGCGCGGCAGTCGATGGCACTGGTGGCGGCGGTGCAGGCGGAAGGTGGCACCCCGGTGTTGACGATCTACGAACGCACTGCCCACAACTCGTGGGACCAGGCGTATCGCGAGTCGGCGCTGGCTGAGTGGTTTCGACTGGTGGTGGGGGCGCCCGCCGCGGCCGCGTGTGTCGCTTCGCGTGAACGGGTGTCCGCTGGGGCGCTGACGCTCGCGTGCGATGGGTCGGCGGACGTTGATCTATTGGCCATCGAATGGAAGGCGGGTGAGTTGGTGTGGACGGTCCAGGCTCGCGGCGCCGAGCTGCCGTCACCGCCGCGTCGCGGCAAAGCGAAGGCGGCCGATGGCAACCAGTTGTTGGCGACGACCGTGGCGCAGCTCGCGCGCGCCGGTCTGTTCGACCTGCCGCCCGTGATCCGCCCCGTGGTCGCCGTTGGCACGGAGGTCACCGGCAAGCGCTTCGTGCTCGCCCTCACGCTCGAAGGCGCGGGCGGCACCTGGCGATTCCAGCGGGAACTTCCCCCCGCGGCGGCGTCGGATGCTCGTTACGCCGACGTCGTTCGCGCCTTGCTGGCCTTGGTCGATGCGGCGGCCGCCTGGCGCTGAGTAGCGACTCAGGATTGCGGACCGAACGGCGAGTCGCAGCAACACGGCTGCAGTTGGCACGACGGCCAGCTAGCATGCCGACCCGAATGACGTCCCTCTCGTCGTCTCCACGCCCCCTCTCGCAGTGCGCCGTCGTCGTCTCTCCCGCTGACAACGTCGCCGTCGTCAAGACCGGCCTTGCCGCGGGCGATGTCGTCCTGTTCCCCGATGGCCGTTCGCTGTCGATCACCGGTGACGTGACGCCCGGCCACCGCTTCGCCACGCGCGCGATCCCGGTCGGCACCTTCGTGTTGCAGTATGGCCAACCGATCGGCACGTCGAAGGGCATCGCGGCGGGTGATCCGATCAGCCACGGCAACATGAGCAACGAAGTGCCAGTCGTGCGCGATTTGCCGACGACGCTGCACAACCCGCCGCCCAAGTTTGTGCCGAAGGACCAGCGCGTGACCTTCCGTGGCTATCGCCGCGAAAACGGCAAAGTCGGCACCCGCAACTGGGTGCTGATCGTGCCGACCAGCATGTGCAGCAGCCACGAGGCCGCGCAGATTGCGACGATCGCCGAGTTCACGCAGTACAGCCGCGCGCGCTTCCCCAACGTCGACGGCGTCGTCGCGTTGCCGCACAACAAAGGCTGCGGCTGCAGCGATGGCAGCAACCTCGACCTCATGCTGCGAACGCTCGCCAACTACGCCGACCACCCCAACGTCGGCGGTGTGTTGTTCATGGATCTCGGCTGCGAGAAGACCAACCTGTCGCTAGTCGAGCGCTACCTCAAGCAACGCGGGGGGCTGTCGACCAACAAGCCCGTGCACTGGATCGGCGTGCAGGAATGCGGCGGCACCCAGGGCGCGATCGAGAAAGGCCTCGAACTCGTCACCGGGATGCTGGCTGTCGTCAACCAGGCGGTGCGCACGGAAGAGTCCGTCGAACACCTGTCGCTCGGCGTCAAGTGCGGCGGCTCGGATGGCTTCTCGGGCTTGTCGGCCAATCCAGCGCTCGGTCACGCGGCGGACTTGCTGGTGCAGAACGGCGGCACCGTGATGATCACCGAGGTCCCCGAGTTCTGCGGCGGCGAGCATCTGTTCGCGGCGCGGGCGAAGGACTTGGCGACGGCGCGCGAAGTGTTCGAGTACGTCGATTGGTACAAGGAGTACGCCGCCAAATTCGGCACCAAGCTCGACGACAATCCAAGCCCAGGCAACATCAAGGGCGGCCTGCTCAACATCACGATCAAGTCGCTAGGCGCGATGGCGAAGGCCGGCACCACGCGCGTGGAAGGCTGCACGCCGTATGCGCAACCGCCAGCGACGCATGGCCTGCACTTGATGCAAGGACCGGGCTACGACCAGGAGTCGACGCCGGGGCTGATCGGGGCAGGCGCCCAGGTGGTGGTGTTCACGACCGGGCGCGGCACGACGATCGGCAACGCGATCGCGCCGGTGCTGAAGCTGACGTCCAACACGCCGATCTTCCACCGGATGAATCGCGACCTCGACATCAACGCCGGCACCATCATCGACGGCACCGAGACGATCGAGCAGGTTGGTCGCCGCGTGTTCGACCACGTCGTGCGCACCGCCAGTGGCGAAGTGCCCGCGCGCGCCGAAGAAACCAAACACCGCGAGTTCCAGTTCTGGGCCGAGCAGTCGGTTTCGCTCTGATGCGCGCAGTCGCTTTGGTGGCGCCTCGCCGCTTCGAACTGCTCGACGTGCCATCGCCGGCGATGGGGCCGCACGACGTGCGCATCCGCCCCGCGGCGGTCGGCGTCTGCGGCAGCGACTTCCACATCTGGTCGGGTGAGTCGAACTTTCACCTCGACGAACGCGGGCAGCCGATCCCGTTCGAGGTCTCGCCTTTGATCCTCGGTCACGAGATCACCGGCACGGTGGTGGAGCGCGGCCGCGCGGTGCGGGATGTCGCCATCGGTGATCGCGTCGTCGTCGACCAGGGCCGCAACTGCCGCAGCGAACGGCGCGAACCGGCTTGCGAGTACTGCGCAACCGGTCACAGCCACCAGTGCGAGTTCTATCGCGAACACGGCATTACCGGCCTGCCCGGCGGCTTCGCCGAGGAGCTCGTGGTGCCGGACCTCAGCGTGCTGCCAGTCGGTGACGGCGTCGCCTTCGTGGAAGCGGCGATGGTCGAGCCACTCGGCTGCGTGCTGCACAGCACCGACGCCGGCGAACGCAGCAACGCGCGCTATCGGTTTGGCCGCGGGGACTCGCGCGTGCGCACGGCGGTGATCCTCGGGGCTGGGCCAGCGGGCCTCTTGTTCGTGCAGGTGTTGCGCAGCGTCTACGCGTTCGATGGCACGATCGTCGTCTGCGATCCGAGTGCGAAGAAGCGCGCGGTGGCCGCGGCCTTCGGCGCGCACGCGGTGACGCCGAGCGAGCTGCGCGACGTTGTGATGGCGCAGAGCGGTGGGCGCGGGGCGGAGTACTTGGTTGAGGCGACGGGGGCCGGCACCGTGTTCGCCGCAATCCCGCCGTTGATCAAGAAGCAGGCGACCGTGCTGCTCTATGGCATCGGCCACGGCGACGCGCCGCTTTCGCTGCTCAACCAACTGCAGTGGCGCGAGACCAACTTCGTCACCTCGATCGGTGCGTCGGGCGCCTTCGACGACGATGGTCGGCCGCGCATCTACCGGCAGGCGCAGGCGCTGCTGGCGGCAAAACGCGTGCGCGTCGACTCGATGTTGACGCATCGCTACGAAGGGCTCGCCGCGGTGCCCAGCGCGTTCGGCGGCGCGCACCTGGCGGGCGACTACGTGAAGGGCGTCGCGGTGTTGTCGTGACGCGGCGCGTCGCTCTCTTCGCCACCTGCCTTGCCGACCAATTGTGGCCCGAGGTCGCGCAGGCGACGGTGACGGTGCTCGAGCGGGCCGGCTGCACGGTGACGTTTGATCCGGCGCAGACGTGCTGTGGGCAGCCGGCCTTCAACTCGGGCTTTCAGGTCGATGCGCGCACGGTCGCCAAGCACTTC
>CANEYR010000206.1 GCA_947444055.1 Planctomycetota bacterium | reverse complement strand
GTCGCCGGTGCCATGCATGAGCCCACGAACGCTCCGCCCTTACGGAACGATCTGATAATCGCACTTCGTCGACTAGGTGAGTCTGTCGCCGCACGCCCGGGTGTGTGGCGACGCCCCGATGTGGCCCACCGCCAACCGGTGCAGAGACTCGGTGCCACCGCTCCGCCCTTCCTGCCCGTTGCAAGCGCGCCCGAAGTTGAAAATGGAACGGCGCCGCTGGCGCGCTTCAGCCGCTGGTAGCGAGCGGTCGATGGCATGCGCATGTTCGAAGTTGGCTACCAGGTCGAGGTCCTTGGCAAGAAGGGGCTCATGCGCGTCGCCGGCGGCATCTGGAGCGGCGATGCTTGCGTGTTCGAGTTCGCTGAGTCGGCGACCGGGCTCGCGGGCACGGCTACTTGCGACTGGCGACGACCCGCACCCGCGATCGACGTGCTCGAGGGCAATGCCGAAGCCCCGGCGACGGCTGCACTGCTCGATCAGCTGCGGCACCTGCTGATGCCGTTCCACCGCGGCGCCTTCGCCGACGTGCGCGACGAGGACCTCGCGGCGCTCTACGCGGGCGACTACCACAAGAACCAGAACTACGCGGTCGACTCGACCGCGGAGACGGCGTTCAAGCGCCACGTGCTCGACCAGTTGCTGCAACTCGGCGCGCCCGGCAAGGTGCTCGACGCGGGCTGCTCCGCCGGCGAAGTCGTGCGGCAACTGCGCGCGCGCGGCATCGACGCGTGGGGTTTCGATCTGTGCGCGGACCTCGCGCGCATCGCCTACCCGGAAGTGGCGGCGTTCCTGCGGCAAGGGCGCATGGACGCGATGCCGTTCGGGCCCGAGCACGGCTTCGACACGCTGCTGGCGCTCGATGTGTTCGAACACGTGCCCGAACGCGCGATCCGGCCGATGGTCGCCGAGTTCGTGCGGCTCGGGGTGAAGCGAGTGGTCGCGCACATCGCACTAGTCGAGTTCCACTACGCCGGGCACATCACGCTGCGGCCGCTGTCGTGGTGGGACCGGCAACTGGCGCCATGGTTTCTGCGCGTGGCGCCAGCGGGGCAAGCGAACGCGGTGCAGGGCTTCGGCAGCGATCCGTCGCGGTTCCTGCGCGTCTACGAACTGGTCGCGGTGCCGGCGGTCTGCTGACGGCGCGCGGCGCGGCGATATGGTGCGGGGATGGTGTTCCTGTCAGTGCAGCCGCTTCGCAGGTTGGCAGTGGCCTGCGCGCATGACGGCGAGCGCGGTCGTCGCGTTCGGGCCGTCGACTCCGTGCCGCCATCTCGCGATCACGGGTCGCTCCTCACTCTCTACCGCCGAGTCATCGCAAGCATGTCGACCCTGGTCTCTGTGTGTCATGTCCCCATCGTGGGTCGCGTCGTCGTCGGCGCGCTGTTGGCAGCAACCACGGCGCTGGCCCAGCAACCCGCGCGCACCTTGCCGGTGTTCACCGATGGTCAGGCGCAGATCGTCGCGGGCTTTGCCAAGCCGGACGAATGGATCCGCCACTTCCTGTGGGTAGAGACGACCTTCGATTCTGACGGCGATGGCAAGAACGATCGCGTGCACGTCGACGTCACGCGGCCGCGACAGACCGACGCGGAAGAGCTGCGGGTACCGGTCGTCTACGAGTCGAGTCCGTACTTCGCGGGCACCGGCGGCACCGACAGCCGCTGGTTCTGGGATCCCAAGCACGAACTCGGCGCCGAACCGCCGGTGCGTGGCGCGATGCCGTCGATCGCGGTCGGCAAGGCGGCCGGCATGATCTCCAACAGCGAAGTGCAGACCTGGGTGCCGCGCGGGTTCGCTGTCGTGCACTCGTCGTCGCCAGGCACCGGCTATTCGCAGGGTTGTCCGACCGTCGGTGGCGACAACGAATCGCTGGCGCCGAAGTGCGTGATCGACTGGTTGTGCGGGCGCGCCAAGGGCTTCACGACGGTCGATGGCGACGTCGCGGTCACCGCCACCTGGTGCACCGGCAAGGTCGGCATGACCGGCACTTCCTACAACGGCACGTTGCCGCTGGCCGCCGCCACCACCGGCGTCGCGGGACTCGAAGCCATCATCCCGATCGCGCCCAACACTTCGTACTACCACTACTACCGCAGCCATGGCCTGGTCCGGCACCCGGGCGGCTACATGGGCGAGGACATCGATGTCCTCTACGACTTCATCAACAGCGGCGATCCGGCGCGACGGCAGTGGTGCAACCAGCACGTTCGCGATGCGGAGATGCACACGCGTTTTGACCGGCTACACGGCGACTACAACGACTTCTGGGCCGGGCGCGACTATCTCAACGACCTGGCGCCGCTGCGCGCCGCGGTGTTGATGGCGCACGCGTGGAACGACTGGAACGTGATGCCGGAACACAGCGTGCGGATCTATGCCGCGTTAAAGCTGAAGGGCGTGCCGTGCCAGGCCTTCTTCCATCAGGGCGGCCACGGCGGCCCACCGCCGCTGACGCTGCAGAATCGTTGGTTCACGCGCTTTCTCTACGGTGTCGACAACGGCGTCGAGAAGGACCCGCGCAGCTGGATCGTGCGCGAAGGCGACAAGCAGAACGCACCCACGCCGTACGCGGACTATCCGCACCCTGACGCCCAGTCGGTGTCGCTGTATCCGCAGGTGGGTGGCGCTGCCATCGGCGAGCTGCGCCGCGAGCGTGCAATCGGCCAGCAGCCGACCGAGACGCTGGTCGACGACGTGGCGGTGGCGGGCGCCGAACTGGCGGGGGCTGCCAGCTCACCGCATCGGTTGCTGTATGCGACGCCGCCGTTGGCCACCGCTCTGCATCTGTCCGGCACTGCCAAGCTGACGATCCGCCTCTCGTGCAGCAAGGCGGCGGCCAACCTGTCGGTGTGGCTCGTGCAACTGCCATGGACCGACAGCAAGCAGATCACCGACAACGTGATCACGCGCGGGTGGGCTGATCCGCAGAACCATGCTTCCCTGCGCGAGAGTGAGCCGCTGGTGCCTGGCCGCCAGTACGAGTTGACGTTCGATCTGCAGCCGGACGACCAAGTCATCGCCAAGGGCAGACGCATCGGGCTGATGCTGTTCTCAAGCGATCGCGATTTCACGTTGTGGCCGGCGAAGGGGACCGAGCTGACCATCGATCTCGGCGCGACGTCGCTGGCGCTGCCGGTGGTGGGTGGAGCAGTGGCGTTCGACCAGGCGATCGGCGCGGTGAAGTGACGCGAGTCGTCCGCGTTCTCGGCTTGCTACAACGACAGCATGCGACCGACGCCCTTGCCGCGCAGCTTCCCCACCGACATCACGTGAACGCTCCCGAGCGAATCGTGCACGCGGCGGATGCCCTGCAATGGCTGCCTGCCAACCCACTGCCGCTGGATGCGGCGGTGCTGACGTCGTTGCCTGACGTCGTCGAGTTTCGTCATCGCGATACGCAGCGTTGGCGCGAGTGGTTTCTCGCGGCGGCGGAACTGGTGGTGCGCAGCACGCCCCCCACCAGTGCTGTGGTCTTCTACCAAACCGACGTCAAGCGCGACGGCGTCTGGATCGACAAGGCCTTCTTGGTGCAGCAAGCGGCGGCAGCGGCGGGTGCTCGCTTGCTCTGGCACAAGGTCGTGTGCCGCGCGCCTGCTGGCCAGACGACGTTCGCGCGACCTGGCTATGCGCACCTGCTGTGCTTCTCTCACACGTTGCGCGACGCGATCGAAGATGCCACGCCCGATGTGCTGCCCGAACTCGGCGGCATGACGTGGGCGCGCGCCATGGGGCTCGCGGCGGTGCGCACGGCGGTAGCGTGGTTGCGCGATCGAGCGGGCGCCCGCTGTCTCGTCGACCCGTTCTGCGGGGTCGGCACTGCTCTAGCTGTCGCCAACGCGATGGGCTTGCGCGCTATCGGCGTCGAACGCAATGCAGGTCGCGCCGAGAAGGCTCGCCAGTTGCGCGTCGAATGACGCGACCTCGGCTGGCCCTCACCGCATTCCTTCACCGCACGCGCCGTCGCACGGCCGCGCGCCACTTCACTCCTCGCTCCCTCGCGACGTCACCACCAGCAGGCCTCTTGCTGCGTCTGGTCGCGGCCAACCAGAGACCACGCAACGGCACCGCAAACAACCGCTCCCCGAAGCTCACGCACATCTCACCGTCATGCAGCACCACACCAGCAGCGAACCGCTCGCCGTTCGCCGCTGCCAGCTTGCGCAACCCGTTGAAGTCCGAGGACGTCACCGTAGCGCCGACCTTCACTTCGACACCGACCACGGCACGACCACGCTCCACGACGATGTCCACCTCGGCCCCATCCTTGTCGCGGAAGTGCGAGAAGCGGTGCTCTTCCTCACTCCAACTGGCTTGGCACCGCAGTTCCTGAAAGACGAAGGTCTCGAGCAACCGCCCCATCGTGTCACGGTCGGCTCGCAGATCATCGGCGCGCATGCCCAGCAGGGCACACGCTAGTCCCGTGTCGACGATGTGCAGCTTCGGCGTCTTGATCAGCCGACTCAGTCGGTTGCTGTGCCACGGCGGCAATTCCGCCAGCAAGAACACGCGCTCGAGCAAGGTCAGGTAGTCGCGAATCGTCGGACGACTCACCTGAAACGGCGCGGCCAACTCGTTGACGTTGAGTAGACGAGCGGTCTGCGAGACGGCCACCTGCAGCAACCGCGGCAGCGCGTCCAACGCCGCGATGCGCCCAAGCTGGCGAAGATCACGCTGCACAATGGACTCGACGTAGTCGCGGTACCACGCGGCGCGGCGCGCCGGGACCCTGCGCGCCAACGCGGCCGGGAAACCGCCAGCCGCCAGCATCACCGGCAACTCTTCACCCATGCGGTCGAACGCGGCCATCGCAAACTCACCGGCAAACGCTTGCGCCAGGAAGGTCGGCTCACTTCCCACCAATTCCGCTTGCGACAACGGGTAGAGATTCTGGATTGCGAGTCGTCCGGCGAGGGAATCCGCCAGTTGCGGCAACAGCATGATGTTGGTCGAGCCCGTCAGCAGGAAGCGACCAGGCC
>CANEYR010000205.1 GCA_947444055.1 Planctomycetota bacterium | reverse complement strand
ACCACGCGGCGCACCATACGAAGCGAGGCCAGCCTTTGCACCGAGTCATCGCTGCGGAGCGAGTGTGCAATTGGGCTCGTGATGCGGCGGTTGTTCGCTAGCAAGAACGTCATGAAGATCGTCATTCCCGGTGGGTCCGGTCAGGTTGGCACGCTGCTCGCGCGGCACTTCCAGGCGGCGGGGCATGAGGTGGTCGAGCTGGGGCGGGTGCCTAGGCAAGCGCCGTGGCAAACGCTGGCCTGGGATGCGGGCCAGGCGTTTCGTGCGAACGGCACGCTGGCGGCGTGGACCAAGGCCATCGATGGGGCCGACGTCGTCATCAACCTGGCTGGCCGTTCGGTCGACTGCCGTTACACCAAGGCCAATCGCGACGCGATCCTGCGTTCGCGGGTCGACAGCACCCATGCCGTCGGCGCCGCGATTGCCGCCGCCCAGCAGCCACCGCGGGTCTGGCTGCAGGCGAGTATGGCAACGATCTACTCCCACCGCTACGACGCCGCCAACGACGAAGCGACGGGTCAGCTCGGTGGCGAGGAGCCCAACGCGCCGTCGACTTGGCGATTCTCGATCGAGGTGGCGAAGGCCTGGGAGGCCGCTGCGGTTGCGGTCCACTTGCCGCGCACGCGCACGGTGTTGTTGCGTTCGGCGATGACGATGAGTGCCGACCGCGGCGGCATCTTCGATGTGCTGTTGCGGCTCGTTCGCTTTGGCCTCGGCGGCAGTGCTGGCGACGGCCGCCAGTTTGTGTCGTGGCTGCACGGGGCCGACTTTGTGCGCGCCGTCGACTGGCTGATTGCCCACGACGACCTGGCGGGAGCGGTCCATGTCGCGGCCCCGGAGCCCCTGCCGTTCCGCGCCTTCATGCAAGCGCTGCGGGCGGCGTGGGGAACGCGCCTCGGCTTGCCTGCCAGCAGGTGGATGCTGGAGGTCGGTGCCTTCCTCTTGCGCACGGAGACCGAGTTGGTGCGCAAGAGCCGCCGCGTCGTGCCAGGCCGCTTGCTGGCCAGCGGGTTTCCGTTCACGTTCCCGTCGTGGGCACCGGCGGCTGTCGATTGGGTCCGGGCCTTTCGTGGCGCGAGCGCGCCCTGAACGGCCGCTGCGGGGCCTCAAGATCCCGTTCGCACCGGCCCGATAGAACCTTCATGCGCGTCTTCGACACCGAACTGCACGGCGTGAAGCGGATCGAACCGGAGCTCTTCACCGACCATCGCGGCAGCTACGTCGAGCTGTTCGACAGCGAGCACTACCGCGAGGTATGTGCAGGCATCGAGTTCGTACAGGACGACATCTCGGTCTCCCACGAACGAGTGCTGCGCGGTCTGCATGGCGACTTCGCGACCTGGAAGCTGGTCAGTGTGTTGGCGGGGCGGGGCTACGCGCTGATCGCGGACAATCGGCCCGAGTCGCCGACGTTCCATCGCTGGCAAGCCTTCCTACTGAACGGCGACACGCGCCACCAGTTGTTGCTGCCGCCAGGCCTTGGCAACTCGATCTGTGTGCTGCAGGGACCGCTGGTCTATTGGTACAAGCAGAGCACGCACTTCGCCGCAGGGCGGCAGTTCACGCTGCGATGGAACGACCCGGCGTGGGCCTTCACCTGGCCGATCGACGATCCGATCCTGAGCGTGCGCGATCGCGAAGGAGCCTATGCCGCGTCCACCTAGAGCGCTGATCACCGGCTTTACCGGCATGGTCGGCAGCCACCTCGCCGACTACTTGCTGGCGCACACGGACTGGGAACTCACCGGCCTGCTGCGCTGGAACGAAGACTTGGCGAACGTCGACCACCTGCTCGCGCGCATCAACCAGAAGGACCGCATCGGGCTGGTGTACGGCGACCTCAACGATCACCCGTCTTTGGCGCGCGCGGTCGAGACCGTGCGCCCCGACTATGTCTTTCATCTGGCGGCGCAGAGTTACCCGCAGACCAGCTTTTTGGCGCCGATCGAGACGCTGCAGACCAACATCCTCGGCACCGCGGGCTTGTTGGATGCGATCCATCGCTCGGGCCAACGGCCGGTGATCCACGTCTGCGCGTCGTCGGAAGTATTCGGCCGCGTTGGCAAGGAGCATCTGCCGATCGACGAAGAGACGCCGTTCCATCCCGCCTCGCCGTATGCGATCAGCAAGGTCGGCACTGACTTGGTCGGCCGCTTCTATGCCGAGGCGTACGGGCTGTGTGTGATGACGACGCGCATGTTCACGCACACCGGGCCGCGGCGCGGCGACGTGTTTGCCGAGTCGACGTTCGCCAAGCAGATTGCGTTGATCGAGGAAGGACGCATCGGCCCCGAATTGAAGGTCGGCAACCTGGAGTCGATGCGCACTTGGTCCGATGTGCGCGATGCGGTGCGGGCCTACCACTTGCTCGTTACCAAGAACCCGGTGGTGGGCGCCTACTACAACATCGGCGGTTCGTTCTCGTGCACGGTCGGTGACATGCTGCGGCACTTGCTGTCGCTGTCGACGCGCGACGACATCGCGGTGGTGACCGATCCGGAACGGCTGCGGCCGATCGATGCCGACCTGCAAGTGCCTGATACCTGCAAGTTCACGGCGCACACCGGCTGGGTGCCGCAGATCTCGTTCGAACAAACGATGCAGGACCTGCTCGACTACTGGCGCGATCGGGTGCGCAGCGGGCGGAACTTCCTGGTGCGTTGATCGCAGCGCGCGGCGAGGAACGCACTGCAACGGCGCGTGGTCGTGCGTAGAGTCCCGCCGTGCTGACCCTCACGTTTTGGCTGGCGTTGCGCCAGGTTGCCGTCGCGGCCGTTCTGTTCGCAGCCTCGGCACTGGCGCAAAGTCGCAATGTCTCGGGTGGGGTGCTGCGCGCTGAGCAGGCCTGCTACGACGTGCAGCACTACACGCTACGGATCGTCGTGGACCCGGTAGGCAAGTCGATCGATGGCGAGTTGGGGATGCGAGCAAAGTGGCTGGCGGCCGCGGACGAGCTAGTGCTCGACCTCGATGCGGCGCTGACCGTGCGCACGGTCAAGCTCTTTGGCAAGGCGGTGCCGTTCACTCGCGACGGTGGGTTGTTGCACGTGCGACCCGAGGCGGCGTTGGCGATCGGCGCCACGTTCGAACTGGCGGTCCAGTACGGCGGCGTGCCGCGGGAAGCGAAACGGCCACCGTGGGATGGTGGCTTCACCTGGGCGTTGACGAAGGACAAGCAGCCGTGGATTGCGACCACCTGCCAGGGCGAGGGTGCGGACCTGTGGTGGCCATGCAAGGATCATCCTTCGGACAAGCCGGATGGCTTCGACCTCTACTGCACCGTTCCCGAGGGCCTCATCGTCGCCAGCAACGGCGTCTTGCAAGGCAAGCCGACCAAGGCCGACGGCAAGCGCACGTTCCATTGGCGCACGATCTCACCGATCGCCAACTACAACGTCGCCCTCAACATCGCGCCGTACGTCGAGCTGAAGGACACCTTCACCTGCATCGACGGCACCAAGATGCCGATCCAGTTCTTCGTGTTGCCCGACAGCGCGACGAAGGCCAAGCGCTGCATGCCGCAGTTCCTCGACCATCTGCACGCCTTCGAGCAGTTGCTGGGGCCGTATCCGTTCCGGCACGAGAAGTACGGCATTGCCGAGACGCCGCATCTTGGCATGGAGCACCAGACGATCATCGCCTACGGCAACGGCTTCTTAGACGAGCAGTACGACTGGCTGCACAACCACGAACTCGCGCATGAGTGGTGGGGCAACCTGGTGACGTGCCGCGACTGGAAGGACATGTGGCTGCACGAAGGCTTCGGCACCTACATGCAGCCGCTGTATCGGGAGCTGCGATTTGGGCGCAAGGCCTACGACGACGAGATCGCGAAGTACCGCTTGATGAACCGCACGCCGATGGCGCCGCGCGACAGCAAGAACAGCTACGAGATCTACTTCGCGAGCAGCGGCAACGACATCTACTACAAGGGCAGCTACGTGCTGCACACGCTGCGCTGGCAGCTTGGCGACGACAAGTTCTTCGTGCTGTTGAAGCGCTTCTGTTATCCGACGGCCGCGTCGCTGAAGGCAACGGATGGCTCGCAGGTGCGGTTCGTCGACACCGACGATCTGGTCAAGTTGGTCTCTGCGATCGCGGGGGAAGACCTGACCTGGTTCTTCGATGTGTATGCGCGGGAAGCGGCGCTGCCGAAGCTGGAGAGCGAAGTGAAGGACGGCGTGCTGCACTTGCGCTGGCGCACTCCCGGCGACTTGCCGTTCAGCTTGGCGGTGCCAGTCTTGCTGCGCGGCATCGAGCAACATGTGCGCATGGTCGGTGGTGTGGGCACCTTGAAGGTCGAAGACGGTGAGTACCACATCGACCCGGACCACCGCATCCTGATGCATCGCCCGCGCTGAGTGCCCTGCTCGTCGAGGGCGGTGGTGGGCAGGATGCACGGCCCCAGCTATGGTGCGGCGCTTCATGCGCGCTCTCGTCGTCATTGTTCTGGTGCAGGCTCTGGTCCTCGCTCAGCAGGTGCCCGAAGCGATCGAGCCGAACGCGGCGTTGGCGACGGCCACGATCCTGCCGCTGGGACGCGAAGGGCTAGGCGTGCTGAGCACCACGGTGGACAGCGATTGGTTCCGGGTGACGTTGGCGAGCGCGACCGATTTGCGCGTGGAGACGGGCCCTGGCTACGGCGTGCAGGTCGGCGACACGGTGGTGACGCTGCTGGATGGCACGGGGTCGCCCCTGCGCAGCAACGACGACGGCGTTGGCTGCGGCTACTACTCCTGCCTCTACGCCAATGCGCTGCCGGCGGGCACCTACTACCTCGCGGTCGAAGCTGGGGCGGCGGCCATCGCTGGCGGCGCCTACACCCTCGATGTGCGCGGCGCGGTTCCCGTCACGCTGACGGCGCCGCCGATCGTCGCCGAAGGGGCGGAGAACAACGATCCGCGCAGCGGTGGAACGGCGACGACGGTGACGTTGCCAGCGCGCTGCAACGGACTCATCCCGACGACGGGGCCTGCCGGCGATTGGGACTTCTATCGCGTGCTGCTGCTGACCGAGAGCTT
>CANEYR010000204.1 GCA_947444055.1 Planctomycetota bacterium | reverse complement strand
TCGAGCCCGTGCGGCAGGCGCGGCCCAGCGGCGTCGCCAAGGCGCGCGATCGTGCCATCGGGCAACACCACGGTGGCCGCCAGCACGTGGTCCTGGGTCATGCCGTACTTGAAGCAGTGTGGGCCGCCGCTGTTCTCGGCGAAGTTGCCGCCGATCGTGCACACGGTCTGGCTGCTGGGGTCCGGCGCGTAATGCAGGCCCAAGTGCTTCACCGCGGTCGTGAGGTCGAGATTGACCACTCCCGGTTGCACCACGGCGTACTGGTCGTCAGCAGCGATGTGCAG
The DNA here is from genome assembly GCA_947444055.1 of Planctomycetota bacterium. Lineage (GTDB taxonomy): Bacteria > Planctomycetota > UBA1135 > UBA1135 > UBA2386 > UBA2386. The sequence goes on along the minus strand of CANEYR010000204.1, from coordinate 4,766 downwards.
CACCCGCCGCATGCGCGCCAGATCGATGACGACGGCGTCCTGCTGGGCAGTTGGTCCGCCCGACAGGCACGTTCCCGCGCCGCGTGGCACGAACGGCACCCGCGCCGCATGCAGCATGCTCACCACGGCCTGCACTTCCGTCGTCGACTCCGGCAGCACCACGGCGCGCGGTCGCGACTTGTGCACGGTGAAGCCATCGCACTCCCAAGCGAGCAGAGCATCTGGCGAAGTCAGCACGCGCGCGGCTCCGAGTAGCGCGACCAATTGCTGTTCGAGCGTCGTCATCGAGCCCCGCAGCATAGCCGAACGGGATCAGGGCTCGATGTCATCGAAAACGGAGTGCTGCAGCTGCTCGCGCAGTCGTTGCAGGGCGCGTCAATCGCCGCGGGGTCACGTTGCGGGTCGGCTCACTCTGAGGCGGAAGCACCATGCAGCCCGCACGGACGGCGCCGCGTGAAGGGACGTGTGCAGGTTCTCGACACCTCAGTCGTCTCGGCCCTTAGCAAGTTGCGAGTACACGCATTAAGGCCGAGACATTCCGTAGTCGATTGGGTGGGGCGAGAACCCGCGATGCCCCAACTGCAGGTCAAGAAAGTCGTAGCCGTCTGCTTTTTGGAAGCTGCGAAGCTCACTCTTGAGCACCTCGGCGCCCTTCGACTCGAGTTGTCGCAGATGGGCGCGCCTGGTCCGGCGGATCTACCACGGCTGTATGGCGACACGCGCCGGCTGCGGGATTACCTGCAGCGGTGTGTCAGCGGTCACCAAGATCAGGTCGAACTGGATCTCGCGGATGCGGATGCCGGACTGCTGGTGGCGAGTTGTCGGCGCTCCGTAGAAGTGATCGATCGGCGACTGATCGAGCAAGCCGTTCCACCGGACGAACGGTCGTGGCTGCAAAAGAAGCTGGAGGTCGTCGGCGATTGGGCGGTCGAGCTGGCCGCCAAGCCCTTGATGGAACTGCCGCTGCGACGGCTCAGCGCGACGTCTAGTGAACAAGTGCGAGCCCTGACCACCCGCCTGCAGAACAAGGTGTTCGGCGATGTGCGCGAACGTGCGAAGGTGTTGCCGCCCAGTACGACGAACAGCATGGTGCAGGGCGTGCCTACCTTCGGCGAAGAGGTGCAGGCGATGTCGCCACGGGGGACGGGTGAGTTCGATGGCGTCTTCACCAACCATACCGGCCAGCTCCCGCGTCCCGTGGCGCCGGCGCCGATCGCCGCGGCGCCGACCGAGCGCCAGATCGAGCCACAGCTCTTCGATCATGTGAAGCTGTGCGACCCGCGCCTACGGTCGCTGGCGAGTGTTGATCTGCGTAGCTACGAACGTGCCCTCGCTGCCAACGACTATCGCTTGGCGACGGTGTTGATGGCCTCTGTGCTCGAAGCCGCCGTGCTCGATCACGTCATCCCGCGGCGCACCGAGTTTGGCTTGTCGGGAACGCCGGATACCTGGAACCCGCAGGAGCTGCTGATGACGGCCTTGGGCGAGCAAGCGACGCCGAAGGATCGTTCGCTCGTCTACCACCTGTTTGCTGCGCGCAATCTGCTGCGGCCCGCCACGCAGATCGTGACGCCGTCCGTAGTGACGGTGTCGAGCTTCGAGCGCTTGCGCGAGTTCGTGCAACGAGCGCTGCATGGCATCGGGTTTGGCAGCGTGTCGCACACCTTGCCGCCGGGCAGCATGCGTGCTGCAGACTTCGGTTCGTCGGCAGGTCCCGGCATCTAAACCCGCGGCCGTGCGTCAGCGGACCAGTGGTTCGCTGTCCACGCGCCCGTCGTTGCACTCGGGTGCGTCGCGTCGCAGTTCGAGTGCCTTCGCTTCGACGGCGCGCAAGACCCGCACGATGTTGCCGCCGAGCACCTTGCCGACCGTGGCTTCGGACTGACCGGCGGCGAGCAGCGCGTAGGTGAGGCGCGGCAAGAACGTCGCATCGTCCATGCCTTCGGGAACGCACGGCACGCCGTCGAAGTCGCTCCCGAGCCCGACGTGATCAGGCCCGGCAATCGCAATGGCGCGCAGCACGTGTTCGACCAACTTGGCCAACGGTGGGCGCGGGGCCGGTGGAAAGCGCGCATCGAGGTTGGCCAGGGCGCGGCGCAACTCGTCACTGTCGGCAGCCAACGCATCGCGCGCCGCCTTTTCTTGAATGCGCCGCGTGGCTTCGCCCGATCGCGCCTTCGCATAGTCGCCATCGAGGAAGCCGCAGTTGTAGTTGATCATCACCGCCCCGCCGTTCTGGCCGATCGCCTTCAGCATGTCGTCCGTGATGTTGCGTGGGTGAGCACACAAGGCGCGCAGCGAACTGTGCGAGCAGATGACCGGCGCCCGCGTCGTTCGCATCACATCCGCGAAGGTCGCGTCGCTGACGTGGCTGACATCGACCATGACGCCAAGGCGATTCATCTCACGCACCACTTTGACGCCCAGTTTGTTGAGACCGCGCCAACGCGGATCCGCCGGTGCACACGAGTCGGCGAACTCGTTGTGGTTGGTGTGGGTCAGCGTCATGTAGCGAATGCCAAGGCGATGGAAGAGCCGCAGCAAACCGAGGTCGCCTTCGATGGCGTGGCCACCTTCGATGCCCATCAGGGCCGCGTGGCGGCCGGCCGCCACCGTCGCCACCAATTCGTCCGCACTGGTGCACAACGTCATGCGCAGCGGGTGCCGTTCGGCGGTGCGCACGAGCCCGTCGATCATCATCAGGGCGCGGCGCGCGCTGCCGTTCGCGGCGCCGGGTTCGCGCGGTCGCAGCCAGTCGTCGTTGATCGACGTCGGCGCATTCGCGAACAGCGCCTGCTCGTCGCCGTAGAACCGCGAGTCGACATAGATCGAATAGAAAGCGGCATCGAGGCCACCTTCCTTGGCGCGCGGCAAGTCGACGTGGCCGTCCGCCGCGCGCGGCCCCATGTCGAAACCCTGATCGAGAATGCGGGTCGTGGTGTCGATGTGGGTGTCGACGACGAGGGCTTGGTGGTGCAAGGCCCACGCCTTCTGCCACAGCGCGGGCTCATGACCCTTTGGCGCCTCGGGGCACGGTGGCGTTTGCGCGAGCGTCGTGGCGAACGACAACCCAGAACAGGCCACCATGGTGGCGAGAAGTTGGCGCGCGAGCATGTCGGCATCGTCTGACGAGGGCCGCTAGCTGCCAGCCATTCCTGCGACTTCGCGGCCTGCCCGGCCGCCAACATCTCGGCGCCGACCATTGCGCGACGGTCAGCACGCCGTATGCACAGCACACCCTTTTCTGCCGGAGAACCGTTCTTGCGTCTGTTTGCGATCAGTGACCTGCACCTGAGTTTTGGCGTCGACAAGCCAATGGACATCTTCGGCCCGCAATGGGTCGGTCATGCCCAGCGCATGCAGGTTTCATGGGACGCCATGGTCGGGCCCGACGATTGGGTGCTGGTCGGCGGGGACACGTCGTGGGGACTCGATCTCGCGGAAGCGAAGCCCGACCTCGATTGGCTCGGTGCGCGGCCGGGCAACAAGATCCTCATCAAGGGCAATCACTGCACGTGGTGGCAGTCGCGGAGCAAGGTCGAGAAGGTGCTGCATCCGTCGATTCGTCTGCTGCAGAACAACGCGGTGAAGATGCCGGACGGCACGGTCGTGATCGGCACGCGAATGTGGGATCCGCCCGAGGCGCCGTGGGCGGATCCGCAATCGGCGAACGTGTTCGCGCGCGAGATCGAGCGGCTCAAGCTGTCGATCAAGGCGGGCAAGGAGCTCGGCGGCTGCGTTCCTGGCGGCGCTCGCACCATTGCGCTGCTGCACTATCCGCCGCGCTACAGCGATGGGCGCGAGACCGCGGCCGTGCCGTTGATCAAGGAGGCGTGTGCCGAGGTGTGCGTCTACGGGCACTTGCACGGCAAGGACCACAAGTACGGCTTTCAAGGCACCGCGGATGGCATCCGCTACTACTTGGCGGCCGTCGACGCGATCGACTTCCAGCCGATCCCGATCGTGCTCGGCGAGCGCCCGTAGTGGTGCCCGCGCCTGCGGTCACTGCACGGTGACGCGCAGACCAGCCGAAGCAGCGAGCGTCAGCGGGATCGCACGGCGGCGAAGACCCCGACGGCGCGCCACTGTGCAAGCCACGCGGCGGCGGAACCGACGGGTCACTCCAGTGCGGCCAACAGCGCGGTTCCCGCCACCGGCGACGGCAATCGCAGGGGGGCGGCGGCGCCATCGAGCTCGGATGCCGTCAGCAAGGCGCGGCCACGACGCAGCGCCAGTCGCAGCAACGGTTGGTCGCCGGCATCCCTGGCGGCAACCGCCAACAGGTAGCGGCAGCGCAAGTCGTCAGCGTGTGCCTCTAGGGTCGTGGTCAGATACTGCATGGCTTCTGCCGAGCGCTTGGTCAGGTAGAGCACCAGCGCTCGCAGCAAGCGGGCTTCGCCGTGCTCCGGGTCGCGCGTCAGCAGAGCGTCGGCCAGCGCCAGCAGGTTCTCGTCACCAGCAGGTTCGGCCAGCAGGGCGACCACATTGGCGAGCACCGATTGCAGCGGTGCCGACGGCAGATTGCTCGGCGCCTGCACTCCGCGCCGTTGCAATGTCGCCGCCAACACCGAGGCACCCTTGTTGGGCAAGCGCGCAGCGGCGTCGCTCGGCAACCACTCACGGCGCAGGGCGATGCGCAAGCTGGCGTCGACGGCGTCGGGGAACGCGGCGGTCGGTTCGCGCAGCCATCGCAGGGGCGAATGCTTGCCGATGGCCACCACCGGCAGGCTGGGGGCGCCGAGTTCGGCGAGCAGCAGGTTGCGCTG
>CANEYR010000203.1 GCA_947444055.1 Planctomycetota bacterium | reverse complement strand
GTCGGTGGTATCAGCACCGCGATGGCCGGCGCGCTGGGCGGCTTCCTCGGCCTCGGTGCATGGATCCCGGTCGGCATCGTCGGCATCCTGCTCGCGATCTCCGGGCCGTCGATGTTCATCGCTTTCTTGAAGCTGCGGCAACGCAACCTGGGCCCGATCCTCGACGCCAACGGCTGGGCCGTCAACACGATGACCAAGGTCAACATCCCGCTCGGCGGTTCGCTGACCGCATTGCCAAAGATCCCCGCCGGCTCGGAACGCTCGCTGGTCGACAGGTACGCGCCGAAGAAGAGCCCGTGGCCGAAGGTCATCATGTTCCTGCTGTTCCTCGGCGTCGTCGCATTCGCCCTCTACAAGACGAACCGGCTGCACAATTGGACGGACGGCTACGTGCCGCGCGGCTACATCGAGACGTCGCTGCACGCCGACAAGACCGAAGGCCAGGCCGGCGACACCATCTTGCTGACGGTGCGCTCGTCCGAGACCAAGCTGAGCGTCTATGACGAGAGCGACGCGCGGGTGATGGAGATCGATGTCGCTGGCGGCAAGGCGACCTTGAAGATCCCGGCCGACAAGAAGACCGGTCTGCTGCGCGTGCACGACGGCGCCAGCAATACCGAGGTCACGATCACGGTGCTCGAGAAGAAGTCCTGATCGACGCGGGCGGCGCGCGGCTCAGCCGTGCGCCGTCACCACCTCGCCGGCTTGTCCTTCGACCGGCGGCAACTCCACCGCCAGCGCCAGCGCGCTCGCTTCGGCGCTCGCGGCATCGGGCGCCAGCCACAACAGCTCGGACAGGCGCGTGTGCAGCTCCGGCCGCGGATCGCGCAGCAACCGTTCGAGCGTCGGCAGATCGGTCTCCCGGTCATCAAACCGCGTCTGCATGAGCGGGTGGTTCTTCGCACTCTCGACGAAGTTCTCGGCCGACAACGGCCGGTAGCGACAGAAGAACTCGAAGTGCCACGGCAAGAACCGCATCGCGCGTTCCTTGCCCTTCTCATCGTCGCGGAAGTGCGTCTTCATCTTCTGCGCGAGATCGTGGTAGACGCCAAGGCGCTCGCTGGCGGTCGGCTCCCACGCCTTCTTCTCGGCGATCTCGCGGAACAGCCACGGCTTGATCAGCGCCCCGCGCCCGATCATCACCGACGCCACGCCGCTCGCTTGCCAACGGTCGTGCGTCTCGTACCACGTCAGCAGATCGCCGTTGCCAATCACAGGAATCGTGCGTTCGGCGGCGATCCGGGCAATCGCGTCCCAATCCGCCGCGCGTGAGTAGCGCTGCTCGCGCGAACGGCCATGCACGCAGAGTGCGGCCGCGCCCGCCTCTTCGATCGCCTTGGCGACCTCGCTCGCGTTCTGTTCACTCTCGGTCCACCCGAGCCGGATCTTGACGCTGACCGGCACTGGAATGGCCTTCACCATTTCGGCGACGACCTTCGCCAGGTGCGCCGGCCGCTGCAGCAAGGTCGCTCCCATGCCGCGCTTGACGACGTCGTGGATCGGGCAGCCGCAATTGAGATCGACCCACGAAGCCCCACGCTCGACCGCCGCCAGCCCCGCCGGGATCGCATCGGAAGCCTTCGAAGCAGCGATCTGCGCGCCAAAACACGTCTCGTCGGGATGCTTGCGCAACAGCGCCAATTCGCTCTTGCTGCGTTTCATCACCTGGTAGGCGTACGCCATCTCGCCCATCGTGACGGTGCATCCGTGTGCCAAGCACAAGCGGCGGAAGGGGAGATTGCCGCCCTTCGTCAACGGCGCGAGGAAGACCTGACCGCGAAAGTCCATCGCCGCCATCCTGGCGGAGCGCGACGTCGCTTTCCACAGTGGGTATCCTGCCCGCCTCGTCCTGCCTCCCACTCATGCACTTCTCCCACGTCTTGGGAGCCGGTGCCGCGCTCGCGGCATTCGGCTGGTTCTTCGCCACTGACTTCGCGGCTCCGGCAGCCGCCTCAACCCCGGTCGCACCACCCATCGCGAACGGCCACTACGTGCTCGTTGTCGAAGGCAATCGACAAGCTCTCACGATCACTGCCGCCAGCGCGAAGGCCGACCCGTGGGCTGGCGTGCCCAAGGGACTCACGTCCGATTGGTCGATCACGATCCACGACGGCCGCGGTGACGTGCTCGCCGAAATCCCACTCGACGTCTCCATGTTCGCCACCGAAGCCGCCCACGCCGGCCGTGGTGTGCGCGTCGAAGGCTGCGTCGTGAAGGACCCCACCATCGGCATGCTCGCCAACGTGCCAGCGTTTGCCGCCGCCGCGAGCTACACGTTCTCTCGATCCGGTGAGGCGGTCGAACTGCCGCGCGTGCTGCTCGGCACGATCCCCGGCGACACCGTGCGCCAACTCAGCGGCGGTGGCCGATGAACCGTCCTCTCGCGTCCATGGCGGGGGTGCTCCTGTTCGCGGCCACCGGGATCGCGCAAGCGCCCACAGTCACGACCGTGCTCAACAACGGCTCGACGCAGTCGCGCTACGACATGGTGATCCTCGGCGATGGATACCAAGCAGCGCAGCAGGCGCTGTTCAACCAAGACGTCACCACGTTCTTGACGGCGCTGTTCCAGAAGCAGCCGTACTCGACCTTCGGCTCGTACTACAACGTGCACACCGTGTTTCGAGCGAGCGTCGACAGCGGTGCGGACCGACCCGACGAGACGCCGCCCATCTACAAGAACACCGTCTACAACGCGACCTACAACTACGGCGGCACCGATCGCTGTCTCTACATCCAGAATACGACGCAAGCGCTCGCCGACGCCGCGCTCGCGCCCGCCAACGAGGGCCGCATTCTGGTGATGGTGAATGACAACCGCTACGGCGGCTGCGCGTCGACGTTCGCCGTGAGCTACAACGGCGGCTCGATGTCGGAGGTGCAGATCCACGAGCTCGGCCACAGCCTCGGCCAGCTCGCGGACGAGTACGACTACCCGAACCAAACCTATACCGGTGGCGAGCCAAGCTCAGCCAACATCACGACGTCGCCGACCGGCGCCAAGTGGTCGATCTGGCACGGCACCGACGGCATCAGTGCGTTCCAAGGGGCTGGCTACTACGTCTATGGCCTCTACCGGCCGAAGTCGAACTGCCTGATGCGCAGCCTCGGCGTCGCGCTGTGCCGCGTCTGCCAAGAGAACATCACCAAGATCACCAACTCGGTCGTCGACACCATCGTGGCGACGGTGCCCACCAGCACGAACCTGATCTTGAACGTGCCCGCGAGCCAACCGTTCTCGTTCAGCCACATTGTTCCCGCTGGCAACAATCCAGCGATCCAGTGGAAGCTCAATGGTGTGGTGATTCCTTTAGCGACGACCACCAACTATCTGCTCAACACAACTGGGATGAGCCTTGGTCTCTACACGCTGCAGTGCAGCGTGCTCGACCAGACGCTGTTGGTGCGCCAAGACCCGAACCAACTGATGCGCGAAACGCACTCCTGGCAAGTGACCGTCGCTGATCCCACCGCCGCGCAATTGCGCATTCCTTCGGTCAGCCAAAGCAGCGTCTGGGTGCAACCAGGTGGAACGGTCACCCTCTACACCACGGTCGTCAACGATGGCCCCAACAGCGCGGGCCCGTTCACGGTCGAGTACTTCTTGTCGCCGACATCGACGTGGTCCACGCAGAGTCTCTTCGTCGGCAAGGAAACCGTCACCAACCTCGCGGCGACGCAGCAGACGGTGCTCGCGCACGTGGCGCACTTGCCGTGGAGCTTGACACCACAGGTCTGGTACGGGTTCGCGGTCGCCGATCGCACCAATGTCGTGCTGGAGACCAACGAGAACGACAACCAACGCCAGTTCGTGGTGATCGGGCAAGCCGGCGGCTGCGTGACCAAACTCGAATACCTCGACCCGCTCGTGCATCCCTTCGACGCGGCGACGATGTCGCTGGCGGCGGGCGGCACCCTGCACCCGACGGTGGTGGCGCCGTGCGCGAACCCAGCGATCACGCTCTACCTGATCGCGTGGAGTGGCTCCGGCACGAGTCCCGGGGTGCCGCTGGCTCCTGGCGTCACCTTGCCACTCAATCCGGACGCACTGACCACGCTCGGCTTGGATGGCCTCAACGGACCGGTGTTCGGTGGCTTCCTCGGCGTGCTCGATGCCCAGGGACTCGGCCGCGCGACGTTCACCTTGCCGCCAGGCGTAGCGCTGTTGGTTGGACAGACCCACTTCGCCGCCGTGTTGCTCGGCAACCCGCAGTTGTTCAGCGACGTCACGAACCCGATCGGTCTGCTGCTCAATCCTTGAACTGCGTCAGCGCAGCGTCGCGAACGCGAACGCGGCGCCGCTGACGAACAGAGTCGTTGCAGACGCGGCGGCGATGGGACGCCAGCCAGCGGCCGCCACCTCGCGCAGCGAACTCTTCAAGCCGAGCGCGGCCATCGCCATCGTCATCGCCACGGTGCCGACCGAACACAGCGGTGCAGCGACCGCCGCCGGAATCGCACCCGCGGCATCGACTACTGCTACCACCGCGAACGCGACCACGAACCAGGGCACCAGCAACCGGCTCGCCGCGCGCCCTCCGCGCCGCACCGCCACCAGAGCGAGCATGAGCCCGAGCGGCAACAGGCACGCCACGCGCACCATCTTCACGAGGCTCGCCATCTCGCCCGCCTGCTCGCCGCGCGCAAAGCCTGCCGCAATCGCCTGCGCGACCTCGTGCACCGAGCCACCGGCCCAGAACCCATAAGCCGTAGGTTCGAGCCCAAGCAGTTCGCCGCCACCCGGCACCGCCACCATCGCCACGGTGCCGAACAACGTCACCAGAGTGATCGCTGCGGCCACCTCCCGTTCCTTCGCCCGCAACACCGAATCGGCGGCCGCAATCGCTGCCGCCCCACAGATGGCATGCCCCGCCGCGAGCAACCACGCCAGATCGCGCGACAGACCCAGCGCTCGAGCAAAGCACCAGCCGAAGGCCATTGTGGCGATCACGATGGCGACGATCGCCACGCCACCCGTGATGCCGACCGCAGCCACCTGTGGCAGTCCAATGCGCAGGCCGAGCAACACGATGGCCAAGCGCAGCAGCGGCTTGGCGGCGAACGCGACCCCCGGCAGCAGGCGCGTCGGCAACGGTGCGACCTGCGCCGCC
>CANEYR010000202.1 GCA_947444055.1 Planctomycetota bacterium | reverse complement strand
GCTGACTTTTGCCGCGACATCGAAGCCGACTTCGTCGAGCAGACGACACGGTCCCATCGGCATGCCAAAGTCGAGCATCGCGGCGTCGATCGCTTCGGGGCTCGTGCCTTCCAGCAACAGGCGCGCGGCTTCGTTGACGTAGGGAGCCAGACAGCGGTTGACGAGGAAGCCGGCGCCGTCCTTGACGACGATCGGGAACTTGCCGAGGCGAACGGCGAGCCGACATGCCGTCGCCACCGCGGCGTCGCTGGTGGCAGCGCCGCGGATCACTTCAACCAGCGGCATCTTCTCTGGCGGGTTGAAGAAGTGGATGCCGACGATGCGTTCGGGTTGTGCGGTCTGCGCCGCCATCGCCGTGATCGACAGCGAACTGGTGTTGGTGCCGAGAATGGCCGTCGCTGGTAAGCCGCGCGCGACGGCGTCGGCCATCAGGCGTTGCTTGACGCCGAGGTCTTCGACGACGGCTTCGAGCCACAGATCGGTCGCATGTAGCTGCCCCCACTCGGTGGACACGGCGAGGCGATCTTGGATCGCTTGCACTTCGTGGCGTTGCAGTTGGCCGCGCTTTTGCCGCTTGCCGAGGTCTTGCTGCAAACGAGCCTTGGCGCGCGCGAGCGGCGCCAGGTCGACATCGCACAGGCGCGTGCGCAGGCCCTTCTCGGCAAACAGACCAGCGATGCCCGCACCCATAACGCCGCCACCGATCACCAACGCCTGTTGCAGATCGCGGGCGCCGTCTTGCTTGCCGAGGCGCTTGCTGCGCTCGGTGAGGAAGAACAAGTGCACGAGGCCCTTGCTGACGGGCGTGACGATCAGTTCGCCGAGGGCTCTGGCTTCGGCCGCGAGCGCGCGGTCCTTCGCTTGCGTGAACGCGTTGACGCAGCTGGCCAAGGCGGCGCGTGGAGCTGGATAGAAACGCGCCTGGCCTTGCTGCAGCGCCTTGTTGGCCGCGCGCACCGCGAGGGCGCGCAGTGGCGTCTTCGACAACCAGAACGCCATGCCGCGCAGGCGGCGCGAGGGGGCCTTGCGCGAGGCCTTGAGCAGCCGTTCACATTCTTGCTTGGCGGCGGTGAGCAGCTTGGCAGCCGGCACCAAGCGATCGACGACACCTTGCTTCAGCGCTTGCTTGGGCCGCAGCAGTTTGCCGTTGAGGATGAGGTCGAGGGCCTTCGGCAGGCCGACCAGACGCGACAGCGTCTGCGTGCCACCAAACCCCGGTAGGATGCCGAGCTTCACTTCGGGCAGGCCGATCTGGGTGGCGGCGTGGTCGCTGCTGACGCGCACATCGCAGTAGAGGGCGAGTTCGAGGCCGCCGCCAAGGCACGGGCCTTCGATCGCGGCCACGACCGGCACCTTCAGCGCCTGGCAGCGCGCGAAGATCGAACGGCCCAACGTCGCGGCCGCTTCGCCATCGGCGGCGACCGTGATGTTCTGGATCAAGCCGATGTCCGCACCTGCGCAGAACATGCCAGGACCTGGCCCGGTGATGACGACGGCGCGCACGTGGGCCGCGTTGGCCAGCGACTGCAGGATCACGTCGAGTGATTGCAGCCGTTCCTTGGTCAGGGTGACGACGCCTTCGTCGGCGCTGCCGAGGCGAACGATGGCGATGCCGTCTTGATGGGTGAGCACGACTTGGCCACGCGCTGGCTTCGCGTTCGCCGGGGTCGCTGGTTCGGTGTGCGTCTTCATGCGGCCTCCAACACGACGGCTTGGCCTTGGCCGCCGCCGATGCACAGCGTGGCGAGGCCATGGCGCTTGCCTTGCTGGCGAAGTTCGTGAGCGAGCGTGAGCAAGAGGCGCGCGCCGGACGCGGCGATCGGGTGACCGAGCGCGATGGCGCCGCCGTTGCAGTTGACGCGCCGTGGGTCGAGTTCACCGAGCGCGCCCGTCAGACCGAGCTCGCGTTGGCAGTAGTCGTCGTTGGCGAAGGCCGCGACGCAACCGAGCACCTGGGCTGCGAACGCTTCGTTGATCTCGACCAGGTCGAGGTCTGCCAGCGACAGTCCCGCCTTGGCGAGGGCCTTCGGTGTGGCGTGCACAGGCCCCAGTCCCATCGTGCTCGGCGACAAGCCGGCGGTGGCGGTGCCGCGCACGATCGCGAGCGGCGACAGCCCCAGCTGCTTGGCGCGCGCGACCGACATGCACAGCAGTGCGACGGCGCCGTCCGTCACTTGGCAAGCGTTGCCAACGGTGACGTCACCCTCGCGGCGGTCGAACACCGGGCGCAGCTTCTGCAGCGCTTCGATCGTCTGCTCGGTGCGCACGCCGTCGTCGCTGCGCAGCGCTTCGCGGTACGTCGGCGGTGCCACGATCGGCACGATCTCGCGGTCGAAGCGGTTCTGTTGCTGTGCTGTCGTCGCGCGCTGGTGGCTCGCCAACGCGAACGCATCCATCGCCGCGCGGTCGATGCCGAACTGCCGCGCCACTCGTTCGGCGGTGTCGCCCATCAACAAGCCCGTGGTTGGATCGGTGAGGCCTTCGACGATGGCGATGCGCGGCTTCAGCGCGCGCAACCGGAACGACAGCATCGCGCGCAGTTTTTGCAGCGCCGACTTCGACTTGCCGAGACGGGTGAAGAAGCGCACCAGATCCGGACCCATCAGCAACGGGAAGTTGCTCATCGACTCGGCACCGCCGACCAAGAACACTTCGCCCTCGCCAGCGCGCAGCTTCTGTTCGGCCTGCAGCACCGCTTCCATGCCGGACGCGCAGTTGCGCATCACGGTGACCGCTGGCGTGCTCGTCGGCAGGCCAGCCCGCAGCGCGGCCACGCGCGCGACGTTGGCTTCGCGGGCATCGGGGCCGGCACAACCGAGGATCACTTCGTCGATCGCACTCGGCGCGATCGCGGTGCGGTCGAGCAGTTCGCGAAAGACGTGCGTGGCCAAGTCGGCCGCGGCCGCACCCTGCAACGCCCCACCAGAACGGCAGAACGGCGTGCGGAAGCCGGTCACAATCGCCAAGTCGCGGGATGGATCGCGCATGTTCATAGCTTTGGCCTGCAGTCGACGAAGCGACGTTCTTTCATCTCGGTCTCCATGCCGATCTTGCGCAGCATCGATTCGAGTCCGAGGAACTCGATGTGGTTGGGCGCGATCTCCAGGCGCGAACGAAACAGGTCGTGCACGCGCGCCGCGGTGGCTTCTGGCGAGCAGCCTTCCTTCACCGCCAGGTGCACAGTGAGTTCATCGACCTCCATCGGGTCGTCATCCTTCTTGCGCAACTCGATCTGCCACTCTTCGACTTCCGCCAAGCTGCCGAGCAGCATCGCGCAGTCTTCAAGATTGACCAGCGTGCCCTTCACCTTCAGCAGCTGCAGGTCTTTCAGGCTCGACTCCCGCGTCAGGTCGCTGCTGATGCGCGGCACGGTGCGGCCGCAGTGGGGACACGGGTGCCACTGCAAACCACCGCGCACGCGGTCGCCGGTGCGGTAACGAAACACGGTGCTGGCCCGCGCGTGCAACGGCGTGAACACCAGTTCGCCGTCTTCGCCGTCCGGCATCACTTCGCCAGTCACCGGATCGACGACTTCGAAGATCGCGAGATCGGGGTAGAGGTGGTAGCCGGTGTACTCGTTGTCGCGCGTCGGGCATTCGGCGAAGGCCATGCGCGCCTCGGTGAAGCCATAGGTGCCGAACACGCGCACATCGCGCGCGCCGACTTCAGCGAGCAGCGCGCAGATCTTGGTCTTCAAGCCCGGCGGCACCCGTTCGGCGCCGAGCACCACGCGGCGGATCGACGACAGGTCGAGGCGTTCGGCGGCGGCTCGTCGCAGCAAGTGGTAGACGTAACCAGGCACGCCGATCAGGGCGTCGGCCTTCAGCCGCGTGATCGCGCGCAAGTCGCCGCTGCTGCCCATCACCTTCCCGCCGCCGGTCGACAGCGCCATCATGCCGGTCGCTTGGCCGGCGAAGAACACTTGCCAGAACGCGAGGTGCGGGGCGTAGGGGAAGACGTTGGCGACGCGGTATTCGCGTTCGAGCCCCATGACGTCGATCAAGCGCGCGCCAGTGTCGTGCAAGTTGGCGATGTCGTGCGGCGAGTAGAAGAACGGCACCGGTTCCGCGGAGCGGCCGGTGGTGAACGTCATGAAGCACGGCGCGAACTCTTCGCGCACCCGCTGGCGCACGGCGGCAGCACCACGCGTCCACTTCTGCCACAGCAGCGGCAGCTTGCGCGACAGTGGCCACGAAGCACGGATCGATTCGGGCGTCGGCTGCAGGATGAACTTCTTGAACTTCTGCGGATCCTCGGCGCTCGGCAGCAGGTCTTTCTTGCTGCTGAGTGGCAGCCGGCGCAGGTCATCGACGGTGCGGATCTGCTCGGGTCGCACGCCCGCGCGCTCGAACAGCTCGCGGTAGAACGGTGAGAACGGCCATAGGTACTCACGCACGTAGCGTTGCAGCAGTGCGTTCTGCATCTGGCGCTGCTCGGCGCGGCTTTGGCGTTGCAGTCGTTGCCAACCGATCATGGTGCGATCTCCCTGCTGTCTCTGTACTAGTTGTCGGCTGTGGCAGGTTGCGGCCTTCAGGCAACCTCTTGCGATGACCGATCTAGAGACATTGGCTGCCGACCTTTTCTCGGCGCCGCTACGCCACACTGCCCTTGAGAACGTCGCACGCGCACCAGGCCCCGGCCCAGGACGGGCCCTTCGGGGTCGCCGCTGCGGTCGCCGCGCGCGTCGCCGATCGCGCCGTGCGGCCGCGCAAAACCGTGCTCGTGCTCGGCGGCGGCGGCATGCGCGGCTTCTGCCACATCGGCATCGTGCGGGCGATTGAGCGCCTTGGCCTCGTCGTCGACGAAGTCGTCGGCACCAGCATGGGGGCTGTGATGGGTGGGCTGTTCGCCTCCGGCCTCAACAGCCAGAAGATGGAAGTGGCCGCCGGTGAGATCTCACTCAAGGAGTACTTCCGGCTCAACCTGCTGAAGTTCCTCGTGCGCGGCTACCGCCACGCCTCGGTCTACAAGGGGCGCACGTTCCACGAGCTGCTGCGCAAGTGGCTGCCGTTCGCGCGATTTGACGAGCTGCAACGACCCTTCTTCTGCAACGCGCTGTCGCTGACCACGGGAGCTTCGCGGTTCTTTGGCCTGCCGGGCGCCGACCAACTCGCGGTCGCTGACGCGGTCTATGCCAGTGCG
>CANEYR010000201.1 GCA_947444055.1 Planctomycetota bacterium | reverse complement strand
TGGACGAAGGCCGCGATCTGGGCGAGCACCCGATTGCCCGGCACACTCAGTTCCCACACGTAGTCAACGTGGCCCTTGCCAGCCAGCTCCGCACTCACCACTGGCACCCCGACCTCGGCCAGACGATCGCGCAACATGCGACCACACAAGGACAGGCCGGCCATGTCATGTTCGCCCCACAACAACAGCATCGGTGGATCGCCGGCCGAGGCATGCGCGAACGGCGAGGCTTCGGCGCGAACCAGCGGGTCGTCGCCAAACACCTTCTGCAACGCCAAGTGGCGTGGGCGAAGTTCGTAGACCCCCGACAGCGCAATGACGCCGCGCAGGGACGCCCGCGGCACGCCGGTCGCCAACAGTCGTTCGTCCTGCAGCGCCAACCAACTCACCAAGTGGGCGCCCGAGGAGTGCCCCATCAGATACAGGCGGTCGCCGTCGTAGCCATGCTCTTTGGCATGCGTGTGCAACCACGCCAGCGCGTGGCCGCAATCGATCATCATGTCGACCGGTTCGGCGAACGGATGCAGCTGCGTATTGATCGCCGCCATGGCGATGCCTGACCGGCCGAATTCCTGGGCGAGGGCTCCCCACCCATCCTTGCTACCGCCGGTCCAAGCGCCGCCATGCACGAACATCACCAGCGGCGGGCGCGCGACGCCGCGCGGCAGATAGATGTCGAGCCGATTGCGGCGCGGCTCATTGGCGAAGCCTTCCGCATACTGCACGTCTTCGACCATCTGCATGGTGGGTGCGGCTGGCCGTGACGAAGACGATCCCCGTTGGCTCGGCAAAGCGGCGACGCAGAAACATGCCAACGCCGTGCAGGCCAGCGAGCGAAACAGCATGCGCACACCGTAGCCCCCGACGACAACATCACCAACGATGGCCGCAGAGGACCGCGCCGCGGGAATTGGCCCATGTCACCGCCGGCAGCGGGCGCGTCCACCACTCGCCGCGTGCCACGCGCCCGCCACTTGGCCCGCTGCGTGCTACCCTTGCTACATGCGCATCTTCACCCTGACGGCGTGCGCCTTGCTGTTCACCCTGCCCTGCAAGGCCGACAAGTTCTGGCTCTCCGACCCGGCCGCGAGCAAAAACGCTCCGACGGACTCTTCGCCTGACTGCATCGAAGGCGTGCTCATCGCCGAAGATGCCGACGGCTACCACATCCGCATCGTCGGCGGCGAATTGCTGCTGGCGAAGAAGGGGGTGTTTAAGGTCGAGAAGGACGCGCTCACGCTCGACGCCATCGTGAAGGCTGAGCAGGACGGCGCCGAGGCCCTCGCGGCAGCCAACAAGGAGCGTGGCCTGCAGCAGCAGATCGCCAAGAAGGAACGAGAGATCAAGGTCGCCGAAGCCGCGGCGAAAAAGGGCGGCCAGCCCGTCGACGGCACCTTCCGCAAGACGGCGGCCCCAGCCGAAGCCAGCTTCGACGCGGTCGTCGACGCCCTGCCGGCCGTCATGAGCCGCGGCGATCTGCTGCGCGAAACCCAGCTCGCCTACGAACTGACCAAGGACCGCAGCTACCTGCGCGCCCTGCGCCAGCTGCGCCGCCTGCGCTGATCGCGCACGACGGGATTCCCTCGCTTCGCTAGCATGGCGCGCCCTTGCCAGCGCCGCTGGCGTCTACTTCGCCGAGTGAATCCTTCATGCGCAGACTGTTCCTGTCGTCGTCGTTTGTTGCCCTGCTCGCAGCCTGCACCTCCGAAGCTGGCCAGAGTGCGTTCGACCCGCTCGTGGCGCCAAAGGGCCTGGAGAAGGTCGAGCTGGTCGTGGCCGCGGACAACCCGCTGACCAAGACCAAGTTCGAACTCGGCAAGCAGCTGTTCTTCGATGCGCGACTGTCTGGCACCGGCACCATGTCGTGCTCGAGTTGCCACTTCGCCGACCAGGCCTTCACTGACGGCAAGGCCACGGCAAAGAAGGACGACGGCAGCATGAACACGCGCAATTCGCCGACGATGCACAACGTCGGCTACCTCGATCGCCTCTACTGGGACGGCCGCGCCAAGACTCTGGAAGGCAACGTGCTCGCCGCGTGGAAGGCGCAGACCGGCGCCAAGCCCGACGAGGTCGCCAAGAAGATCGGGGCGGTGTCGGAGTACGCGGCGGCGTTCCAAGCGGCCTTCAGCGAAGCGCCGAGTGAGACCACGATTCCGAAGGCGCTGGCGTCCTTCCTGCGCGGGCTGCGCAGCGGCGACTCGGCGTTCGATCGTTGGCAGGCGGGCGATGACAAAGCGGTCAGCGACGCCGCCAAGCAGGGCTACGACTTGTTCCGCGGCAAGGCAGGTTGCTTTGTCTGCCACACGCCGCCGCTATTCACCGACAAGCTGTTCCACAACGTCGGCATCGGCATGACCGCCGAGAAGCCCGATGTCGGCGCCGCCAGTGACAAGGCCCTCAACGACCCGGAAAAGACCGGTGCCTTCAAGACGCCGACGCTGCGCGATGTCGCCAAGACGGCGCCGTACTTGCACGACGGCAGTGGCAAGACGCTGCGCGAAGTCGTGGCCTTGATGAGCAAGGGCGGCATCGACAACAAGCACAAGGACAAGCTGATGATGGACCGCGCGCTGAGCGACGCCGAGATCGACCAGCTGGTGGCGTTCCTCGAGTCGCTGACCGGCAACGTGCCGTGGACGGCGCCGGTGCTGCCAAAGTAATCATGTAGTCGGCCGTGCACGGCGCTGGGCACGACGCCACACAGCCGCGCCGTCAGCTGGTTCGCGTCTGCTCGGCGATCGCTTCCAGCTCTTCCCAACGCGCATAGAGCCCCTGGAGGCGGCCTGGCAGTTCTCGCCGCTTCTTGGTGAGCTCATCGAAGCGCCCGCGCCCCACGGCTTGGTAGACCGCCGGATCGAGCAGCCCCTGGTCGACCGCGGCCAAGTCCGTTTCCATCGCTTCGATCTTCGCGGGCAGCTCCACGAGTTCTTGCAGCTCGCGCGAACTCAGCTTCTTCGCCTTGCCGCCCGCCGGCTTGCCCGCTGCCGCCGCGGCTTTAGCCTTGGCCGCCGCTTCGATGCGTTGTGCCGTCGCGGTCGCGGCCGCCGCTTCATCGCGCAAACGCTCCAGCAACAACGACAAGTCCCCTTCGTGAATGCGCGCCTCGCCGCTGCCGTCCAAATGCACGATGCGGGTCGCGATGCGGTCCAAGAACCAACGGTCGTGGCTAACGACGATCGACGCCCCGGGGAACGCGAGCAACGCATCCTCCAGCGCCCGCAGCGACGCCAGGTCGAGATCGTTGGTCGGCTCATCGAGCACCAACACGTTGCCGCCAGCACACAACAGTTTGGCCAGCAGCACGCGATTGCGCTCGCCTCCGGACAAGGAGCCGATGCGCGCGTGCTTCATCGCCCCGGGAAACAGGAACTGCTCGAGGAACGTCTCGATACGCACACCGCGGCCGGCGATGACGACGTAGTCATTGCCGCCAGCCACTTCCTGCAAGACCGTCTTGTCGGGCGACAGATCACTGCGCGTCTGGTCGATGCCGGCGTACTTGACGGTTGGCCCGACCGCGACGGTGCCTTGATCCGGCGCCAGCTGCTGCAAGCACAACTTCAACAAGGTGGTCTTGCCCGCACCGTTCTTGCCGACGATGCCAAGCCGCTGGCCAGGGCCAAGGTCGAGATCGAACGGGCTCAGGATCGTGCGTTCGCCAAAGCTCTTGCCGGCGCCGCGCAGGCGCAGCACGAAGTCCCCAAGGCGCGGGCCTTCTGGAATCGCGAACTCCAGTTCACTCGCATCCGGCGGTGGTGCCGCCTCGACCAGCGCGGTGTGGCGATCGATGCGCGCTTTGGCCTTGGTGGTGCGCGCCGGCGGGCCGCGCTTCACCCATTCGGTCTCGCGGCGCAACGTGTTGAGGCGCGCACTTTCACTCTGGGCTTCATGCACCAACCGATCGGCGCGCTGCACCAAGTAGCTGCGATAGCCACCGTCGTACTCGAACAAGACACCGTGGTCGAACTCGACGATGCGGCTGCACAAGCGATCGAGGAAGTAGCGATCGTGGGTGATGACGACGATCGGCATCGCCGCATCGAGCAGGAACGTCTCGAGCCAGTCGGTGACCTGCGCATCGAGGTGGTTGGTTGGTTCGTCGAGCAACAGCAGCTCGGGCTCCGACAACAACAGCCGCGCCAACGCGACCCGGCGCTTCTCGCCGCCAGACAGTTCGCCACAGCGGGCCGTGGTGCGATCCATGCCGAGCGCCTGCAGCAAGGCATCCGCACGGTGATCGACGTCATGACCACCGAGGTGTTCGAGCTGCTCATCGAGCCGCTGCTGGTCGCGCAGCAAGCGCTCCATGCGATCGTCGGCGATGTCGGTCGCGAGTTCTTGGTGCACCCGATCGAGGGCAAGCAGCACTTCGGCGCGACCAACGATGCCACTGACGACGACGTCGTGCACGATCGCGTCGGCGGGCAGCACCGGTTCCTGAGGCAGGTAGCCGATGCGCAGGTCGCGGCGGGCCGCGCGCAGACCTGAATCCGCCACCAGGTCGCCAGCCAGAATGCGCAGCAGCGTCGACTTGCCGCAACCGTTGGGGCCGAGCAAGCCGATGCGTTCGCCCTCGCCAACCACCATCGAAACCCCCTGTAGCAGGTGGCGGTCACCCATGGTGACATGCGCGTCATTGATGGTCAGCAGAGCCATCGGTGGATGCTGGCGCAACGCGCACAGCACCGCAAGCGCGGAGCTGGGGGACAGCGGCGTGGCCACCTCGTTGCTCTCCGCCGTCTCGCCAGCCAGCCGAGGAAGAAGCTCTGCAGAAGGGACGCCGACTCACCCCAGCCGACCCCGCATTCGCTAGCATGCCCACCCCGCGGGCGCCCAGCGCTCGCCAACCTCGCAGGAACCACCATGCTTCGATTCTTCGCTGCTGCTCTGCTCGCCTCTGCCGCGTTCGCTCAGGACTACTACTCCGCGGTGCTCGACGGCGCCCAAGAGGTGCCCGCCAATGCCACTGCCGGCCGTGGCTGGAGTGTCGTCAACTTCGACCCCGTCACCCTTGGCGTGCGCATCTTCGTCCACCACGAAGGCCTCACCGGCGCGCCCACCGCGGCGCACTTGCACATGGCACCCTTCGGCGCCAATGGCGGCGTCGTGCTCCCGCTGATCCCGGCTTCGCCCAACACCTTCACCGCTTCGGCGATCCTGCCGGCCGTCG
>CANEYR010000200.1 GCA_947444055.1 Planctomycetota bacterium | reverse complement strand
TGCCGCTCGGGACGCCGGTGACGATCAGGTAGCTCGCGTCTGGCGACAGCGCCATGTAGGTGGGTGACGTCTGCGGCAGCATCCGATGCTGCTGGCCAGGGGCGGCATCGAAGTCGAGCCAGGTCTGGGTCGGGATGTCGAGCACCGCGACATAGGGGGCGATCCCCGGCACGACGGTGTAGGCGTAGCGATCGTCGCGCGAGACCTCGCAGGCCATGATGTAGCCGGAGCCAGGGCTCGTGGTGGACAGGGGCACCGACACGACCACCTGCAGGAAGGTCGGACTCGTTGGGTTGGTGTCGACGACCTCGAACGAGTTCTCGCCAACCGAGCCGTGCGGCACCGCCGCCAGATTGCCGCTCGGCGACAGTGCCCAACGTTCGCGGAAGGTCGGCCCCAGCGTCGTCGTCTGGGCCAGCAGCTGGCCGTAGGTGGCGCTGCTCGGGTTCGCATCGACGCAGTGCAGTTCGCGTCCCGCCGTCGCATTGCCGGTCAGCACCCACAGCCGTTGCCGCACACGATCGAGGCCGAGGAAGTAGCTAGCGTCGGGCACGACGTAGAACGGCGACCAGGTGGCCGTCGTGCCGTTCCATTGGGCGCGGGAGATGCCGGTGACCAAGGTCGCGGGCGCAGCATTCGCGACGAAGAGGTTCTGGCCCAGGTCGGCGAACGCGGCGCCGCGCACGTTGCGGGCGCGCGGATCGTTGCCGCTCACCACCGTGCCGGTGGCCGAGTCGACGAACGCGAAGTTGCCGTTGCCGGTCGTGCCGACGAAGACCCACTCGTTGCCGAATTGGGCGTGCGCCGGAGCGATGACGAGCAGGAGGGCGCCGATGCGAAGGAGGTGTCGTTGCATGGATCGAGGCGGGGTGGGAGTGCCAGGGACACCGCTGTCGAGTCGTCGGAACACGGTCGACGAGGCGTCTTCCATGTATCTGCCCGAGGTCGCCGATGCGTGACGTGGCCGCACACATTTCTCGCTGCTTCACAGCGTGCGTCGTTTCAACCACGCCTTGCGCCGCGGGCCTCGCGCACTAGCGTGTCGTGTCGTCCGGTTCGTCCTTGCCGTGATCACGATGTCGCATCGCTCCGACGAAGATCTCTTTCGCGCGTTCCAGCAGCAACGTGACTGTGATGCGCTCGGCATCCTGTTCCGGCGTCGCGCGCAAGAACTCGTGCGCCTCGCGGTGTTCGTGGCCCCGAGTCCCAGTGATGCGGAGGATCTGGTACAGGCCACGTTCCTCACCGCGATCACGCGCGCCGAGACCTTCCGCGACGATGGCCTCGTGATGAGTTGGATGAGTGGGATCTTGAGCAACCATGCGCGCATGCTGCATCGCGCGGCGAGCCGCCGCGTGCCGGCGCGCGAGGCGTTCGATGTCGGAGGCGAGCCGGTCGCGGTCGCCTTGCAGGCGGAGCTGCGCTCTGCCCTTGCGACCTGCATCGCGTCGTTGCCGGAGCCGTATCACTCGGTGCTGACGCTGCATCTTCACAACGGACTCGACAGCCAGGAGATCTCGCAGCGGCTCGGACGACCGGCGGCCACCGTGCGCAAGCAGATGGAACGCGCGATCGATCGCCTGCGGCAGGTGCTGCCGATCGGTCTCGCAACGGGGGTCGTCCTGCGCCTGTCGCCTGACGTGATGGCGCAGAACGCGGCCAATGCGGCGCGCTACGGCGAGATCATGTCGGCGGCGTCGGAGCCCATGGCGCCAGAGGTCGTGCGGTTGCAGTGCCAGGGGCGCCGCGCGTTGCTCTTCGCTGGGCTCGCGCTCGCGCTGGCAGTCATCGGGCTCACGGCGTGGTCGCAGTGGCCTGCAGCGCTGGTCGCACCGGTGGACGCCGCCGGCGTGGTGATGCTTCGTGTTGGTGGCGAACGGCTCGACGAGCCGATCCACGTGAACCCAGGAACGGTGGCGGCGGCCAGCCTTGAACGCGAACGCGCGGCGTCGATGCCCACGCTGTCGGTAACTGCGCACAGCAGCGATGGCGCGGCGCAGCCCGGGGTCGAACTGTTGCTCGTGCCGTTCACGGAGCGGTCGTTGGTCGAACGGATGGCCTTCCTGGAGAGTAAGCACGCAGCCACTGACGGGACCGGCCTCGCCACGTTCTCACTCGATCCTGGGTGGTACCAAGTCGTGGTGCCGGGTGCGGCAACGCAGAGCGTGGTGCAGGTCGCGGCGGGCGGCGGTCAGGCGCGGGTCTTGGTGACGCCGCCGCTGCGCCTGCGCGGCACCGTCGTCGACGAGCGCGGCGCGCCGGTGGCCGGTGCTGAAGTCATCGCGTCCGCCAACGCTGGCGGTAGCGGTCTTGGCACGGTGCTCGGCCGCACGGGCAACGATGGTGCGTTCGCAGGAACGGCGCGCTTCGTCGGCAAGTTGTGGGCGCGGCACGTGGACTACGGCCCCTCGATCGGCGTGCGCATGGAAGCGGAGCGGAATCTGCGGCTGGTGTTGGCGCGTTCACAGCGCCTGGTCACCGTCACCACGGTCGATGGCGCGGGGCTACCACTCGCCGGTTGTTGCATTGGCCTCGTGCCGCGCAGCGACATCAACGAGCCGCTGCTGCCGCAGCATGGCGTTAGCGATGCCGCGGGGCGGTGCACGTTCGCCGATCCCGGTGTTGGCGAAGCGACCGTGGTCGCGAGTCGTGGTGATCGCGCCGCCAGCCTCGTGGACCTCGCGCCGGACGCGCAGGAAGTGATGGTGACGTTGCACGTCGGTGGCGACGTTGTGGGCATCGCGCGCGCAGCCGATGGCACACCACTCGTTGGCCGCGAGGTTGTGGCCTCGGTGCCGTCACTGCGGACCAACGAGCCCGCTGGCAATCTGGTCGGACGAGTGGCGTTGACCGACAGTGCGGGAGCGTTCACGTTCACGCAGCTGCCGGTCGGCCAAGCGCACCTTCGCATGCATGCACCGATGGTGGCGCCGGGGTTGCTCTACTCACGACCGTTGGTGGCGAGCGGTGCAGTGGAAGTGCGCGCGGGCGAACGAACGTCGTTCGATATGCAGGCGCGGCCGCGTGTAGGTCTCACGGGGCGCGTGGTCTCAGGCCAGCACGGCATGGTCGGCTGGCTGGTCGTCGCGACTCCCGATGTCGGCATCGCCCAGCACCGGTTGTCGCGCGCGCGCTGCGCGCTGACCGGCGGCGATGGCGAGTTCGTGGTGGAAGGCGTGAACGCTGGCGATGCCTACCAGGTCGGCGCGTTCCCACCTGAGGCGATCGGCCAACGCGCCATGCCGCACGCCGTGACTCGGGTCGAGCCGGGGGTGACCGCCGTGGGGTCGCTGGTGGTGGATGCGCAGTCGCCGCCGCGGGCGCGCCTGCGTTGTCGCATCACCGATTCAGTGGGACGGCCACTGCCAGGAGCTCTGCTGGAACTGCGACCGCAGATGTTCCAGATCGCCAGCACGAAGACGACCGCTGCGGACGGCTCTTGTGAGTTCGATGGCCTGTTGCCCGGGGACTATTGGCTGGCGCGTTCCATTCCGGGTTCGGGCTCGCGCACGATCGCGGTCACTGTGCCGACGGCGGGCGACATCGTCGACCTCGGCGACCAGGCGTTTGCGGCGCCCGCGTTCCTCACTGTCGTGGTGCATGGCGCGCCGAACAAGGTCGTGCGGGTGGTGGCCCGGCACGACATCGGGGATCGCTACATCGAAGCGATGGCTGATGCGCGCGGCGTCGCGACGTTGCCGGCGATGACGCCCGGTCCGATCCGGTTGCTGATGCACGGCCCCGGGTTCGCACCGGAGTCGCGCTCGCTCACCCTCGTGTCGGGGCCGCAGGATCTTCAGGTCGAAGTGGTCCCGGCCGCGGCGCTGCTGGTGTCGTTCGACTACGCACCGGCGGAGAACCCGCTGACCATCGATGGTCCGTTGCACGTGCAGTTGTTCGACGATCAGGAACGGCTCGTGTTCGAAGACTACGTCGGCCGTGCTGTCGAGAAGGGCAGTTTCAAGTTCGTCACCGGACTACCGACGGGCGACTACCGGCTGCACGCACGATCGATCTGGAATGCGAGTGCCAAGGCGTCGTTCCATGTCGCGGTGTCGGGCGTGACGCGCGTGACTGCCGAGCTGCGGCTCTGAGATCGGCCTGCGGGCATGCACCGGGTCGCGCTGGTCTCCGCAGCGGCGGCATCGTGAGGACGCAGTCGCTTTACTTAATCATGATAAAGCAAAGCGATACTTTACTTTATCCAGGCGCAATGAGCTTCGAGACTCAGCAGCGTCGCCGCGGCGTCTCGCGCGTTCGTTCCTGCGCTGCTGGCGAGGCGAAGCCCTTCGTCTTGGCGTGGGCCCACGTCTTCTCGATGACCTCACCAGCATCGGCCGTCTTGCACGCGGTATCACCGTGGTCGATCTCGACTTTGCCGATGCGCTTGGCGGCGGCGAGGGCCGCCTTGCGCAGCCCGGCACTGCGGCCGCCAATCGTGATGACGGCCCCGTTCATGGGTTCGCGTTCGCCGTTGGGCGCTGTGTGCATCGTGCGCTCGATCTCAGCGAGGTGCGTGGCGAAGAAGCTGTCGGGCAGCGTCTCGTCGCGTTGCGCCAATTGGCCAAGCAGGATCCAACCAGCAGAGCGCGAGGGCATGTCCTTGGCCGCGAGCCAAGCCGAAACCTTCGCGATGGCGTGTGACCCTTCGGCCGCCAGCATGGCGACGTAGCTACCGCCCAGGCGCGCGACGGTCGCTTCGCGCACCCAGCGATCGAGTTCGCTCGCCGTCATCCGAGCGGGATCGACGATCTTCACGGCGAGGTTGCGCGCGTCGAAGTTGCCGGTGTTCCACAGCGCGAGCGCCAACTCGTGGTCGATGTCGATGCGCTTGGTGAGATCCTTGAGCGTGGCGAAGCTGACCCCGAACAGCGGCTCCTTGGCGCCGTGCCGCAGGTAGGTCTTGCGGGTGGTGGCGGTGCCTGCTTGCTCGAGTTCCCGCATCACGGCGGGAAGGGTCAGGCGCGGCGTCGGCGCGGGCTTGCGGGGGACGGGCTTCTTCTTGGTAGCTTTGGCGGTTGGCATGCCGGGACGCTATGTGCCGACTGGCGTCGCATCAACCGCCGGCTGCACCGCTACTTCACCAGCGTCCACTTCGGCGGGACCGCCGGTCCGGGCGCAGGCGCGTCAACCGACTCGGCGCCTTCGCTCGCCTCGCCTTCCGCGCTCTCGACCGCGTCGGCGAGTTCTCGATTGCGCGTGGCGTTCTCCATGAACTGATC
>CANEYR010000199.1 GCA_947444055.1 Planctomycetota bacterium | reverse complement strand
AGGGCCATTGCGCATCGAGCCCGGCGGACAGGGCGATGCGGCCACCGGTCGGCAGGATCTGTTCAGCCGAGACCGTGCTGCCGACGCGATGCGATTCGCTGCCATCTTCATTGCGCGGCCACAGGTAGTTGATGGCGGAGGCGAACTGCGGGCCGAACTGAAAGCGGGTCAGTGCGATCGACAGGCCGCTGCGATAGAGCCCTTCGCGGCGCGAGACGAATTCGCGGTTGTGCCGCACCGCGGTCGCCAGCGCCTCAGTCAAGTCCAGCAGGCGCGGCGGGGCGCCGGGCAACGTCGGTTCGGTGGGTGCGGTTGGCGGCGCCGCCGCCGGGGGCGGGTCGACCGGCGGGTCGACCGGCGGGTCCACCGGCAACGGCTCCCGTTCTGGACGCAGCACGGACTGTTCGCGGTTGCCAAGGGTGGTCGCGGCAGCAGTGGCGAGCACTTCGTCGACTTCGCGATCGGCGTCGGCGGTGTAGCTGGCGGTCGAACACGCGGCGAGCAAGAACACAGCGACAAGCTGTATGGCAACAGGGGAACGGCGGTTCTTCATGTTGGGGCGGGGCGGACCCAAGACGTGCAGCGGTGCGCCGGAGACTGCCTTGGCGCACACGAACTTCCCGAGTCTAGCCGCGTTTGCGGGGAAACGGGCAGGCGCGTGGGCTCGCCGTTGCAGACGTGCGCCGCTCGGCACCGCTCGGCATGATGTCGCCCTCGTGAACTTCGCTGCTCGACCCGTTGCTAGTGCGCGCTCGCACACCGCCGTCGGCGCCATGTCGCTCGTCGTCGCGGTGCTGCTGCTCGGGGTCAAATTCTGGGCGTATGCGGAAACCGGCTCGCAAGCGATCTTCAGTGATGCGCTGGAGTCGATCGTCAATGTCGTCGCGGCGGCGTTTGCCCTCGGCGTGCTCACCTATGCGGGCAGGCCGGCCGATCGCGACCATCCGTATGGCCACGGCAAGGTCGAGTTCTTCTCGGCGGCGTTCGAAGGTGGGCTGATCTTCTTTGCGGCGCTGGTCATTCTGTGGCAAGCGAGCGTCGCCTTCCACCTCGGTGCTGAGCCGCAGCGGTTGGACTTCGGCCTATGGCTGACGCTGGCGGCGGGGGCGGCGAATGGTGGCCTCGGTTGGTTCTTGGTGCGCTACGGTCGAAAGCACCGATCGGCAGCCTTGGAAGCGGACGGTCACCACGTGCTGTCCGACTTCATGACCAGCCTCGGCGTGGTGGCCGGGTTGTTGGCGGTGCGGTTCACCGGGCTGTGGTGGTTCGATCCGTTGGCGGCGACCGCGATGGGCGCGTGGTTGCTGGTGACCGGTTGGCGGCTGGTGCGGCGCGCGACGGGCGGTTTGTTGGATGAAGAGGATCCCGCGTTCTTGCGGCAGTTGGTGACGGTGCTCAGCCCGCGCGTGCACAACGGCATCATCCGCGTCCATCACCTGCGGGCGATTCGCGCCGGTCGCTTCCATCACATCAGTGCCCACTTGGTGGTGCCGGAATTTTGGACAGTGGAACGGGCCCACGATGCCGCCGAGGCGTTGGCGGCGAGTGTGCTGCGCGAAGTGCCTGGCGAGGCCGAAATCGACTTCCACACCGATCCCTGCGAACGCGCCTACTGCTCCCGCTGTGATCTTGAGGCGTGCTCGGTGCGTCAGCAGCCGTTCTTGCGGCTCGATCCGTTGACCGTCGACGAAGCGGTGTTGCCCGATCCCCAGGCGCACAGACCCTGATTGCGGCGAGTCGGGGCCGACAGGCCATGGCGGTTGCTACGCATCGCAAATAAAAGAGTCGGCGCGCCGTCGAAGCGCGCCACATGCATTGCTCGGGTCCTGCCGTCGCCGCCTTCGTTCGTCGCACCGCCGTCGGCGGCTTCGTGCAGGGAGCGAGTGCGGCCACGTTCGGGCTGGCGATGCTCGCGGCGGTGGCGGTGCTCGCCATTCGTTTGTGCGGAGGCACCGTGGTTCCTGCCCTCTGGTGGGCAGTACTGGCGGTGCCGATCGTCGGCGCGGGAGTGTGGCGGGCGTTGCGCGTGCGGGTCTCACCGGCCGTGGCCGCTTGCCATCTCGATCGCCGCCTGCAACTCGATGGCTTGTTGGTGTCGGCGTGGGAAGGCATCGAACTCGATGCCGGCTGGCAACGCCTGTTGAGTGAACGGCTCGCCGGTGCTCGGGCGGCCCTTCCCACCGTGCAATGGGGCTCGCTGGTGCCGCGGGCAGCCACAGCTAGTGCGGTCGCTGCCCTGCTGGTGTTGTGGCCGGTGAACGGGCGCGCGCTGCCGACGGTGGTGCCAGGGGCGTTCGCCGCCGCGGTGGCGACCCAGCAGCAGCGCCTGCAAGACGTCTTCTCCATGGGTTTGGTGCCGACGGCAATGCTGGCGGAACTCGCCGCCAAGCTCGCCGCGTTGGCGATGTCGGCCCTTCCCGACGACCCCTCGGCGTGGCGCGAGCTTGACTCGTTCGTGGAACAACTGGGGCGTGAGCAATTGCTCGCCAGCCTCGATCCGACGCGCGCAGGTGGTGATCCTGCAGGCGAAGCCGGTCGCAAGGACGCGATCGAACGCGGGGTCGAGATGCTGCGCACGTTCGTCGACGACCCGCAGTTGCCGGCGATGGCGCGTTCGCTGCTCGAGCAAGCGCTGCTGCAAGTCGGCGAGCAGCCGCAGGCCCTGCTGGCCGACCCGCAGCGGCTGCGCCAGATCGTCGAGCAAGTCGCGGGTGTTGCCAAGATGCTCGGACTCGACGCCAGCGCGCTCGGGTTGGCGGGAGCGGACATGGCGCGAGCGCAAACGATGGCCAAGAGCCTCCGCGAGTTGGCGAGTGCGCAAGGCGGCGACAGCGCGCGCGGCGATGCACGGTCCAACGGCTCCACGCTGCCAGGCGAGTCGGGCGGCGCGGGTTCGACTGCCGAGCGCAGCGTTGGCCACACGGCCCTGCGACTCACCGATCCGGTGGGCGGCAGGGCGACGAAGGACTTCGTGTTGCCAGAAGGGCGCCCGGTGCCGCGCGAGTGGTTGCCGGTTGGCGTGCAGGCCATCGATCCGCAGGTGGCGCCGACCGCCAGCGGACCGACCGTGGGTGGATCGGCTGTGGGGGCGACGAACGGTGGCGCCTCTTGGCAACTGCAGGTGGCCCCGCGCCACCGTGCGAGTGTGCAGCGCTTCTTTGCTGCAGGGCAACCAGTGGGCGAGCAATCGCCGGGCACCAAGGAACGACGATGACGAAGATGTTGACGGGGCAAGAAGTCGCGCGCGGCCAGCAGTTGATGGCGGCCTTGCAGCGCGGGTGCAACGCCGTGCTGCTCGGCCAGACCGACTTGGTCGATCTGTGCGTGATCGCCCTGTGCGCGCGCGGTCACGTGCTGCTGGAAGGGTTGCCGGGGCTTGGCAAGACCGAGTTGGTGAAGGCGCTCGGACGCTTGCTCGGCTTGACGTTCCGCCGCGTGCAGTTCACGCCGGATCTGCTGCCGGGCGACATCACCGGTGGCGCCATGCTGCAGGAGAAGGCGGGCGAGCGGCAGTTTGTGTTTCGGCCAGGGCCGTTGTTTGCCAACGTCGTGCTCGCCGACGAGATCAACCGCAGTTCGCCGAAGACGCAGTCGGCGTTGCTCGAAGCGATGCAAGAGCGCAGCGTCACGGTGCTCGGCGAGACGCATGCGTTGCCGTTGCCGTTCTTCGTGCTGGCGACGCAGAACCCGATCGAACTCGAAGGCACCTACCCGCTGCCCGAGGCGCAACTCGATCGCTTCCTGTTCAAGATCGACGTGCCGGGAGTGAATGCTGACGTGATGACGAAGATTCTGATCAGCCGTCGGCGTGGGGAACCGCCGATGCAGGACGCGGCGTTGACGCGCGGCGAGCTCGACGAGTTGTTCGCGGTGGTCGATGCGGTGTTCCTGCCGCACGCGGTCGCCAACTACATCGCCCGCCTCGTCGCCGCGACCGATCCGGCGGGCGCGCAGTCACCGGCCAGCGTGCGGCACGGTGTGCGGTTTGCGGCGTCACCGCGGGCGGCGATCGCGATCGGCGAAGCGTCGCGCGCGGCGGCGTTGCTGGCGGGGCGACCGAACGTCGACTTCGCGGACGTGCAGCGGGTGACGTTGCCAGCGTTGGCGCATCGGTTGGTTGTGCAGCACCGCGCCATCGTCAATGGGGTCCAAGCGCGCGACCTGGTGCAGGCGGTGCTCACCGAAGTGCCAGCTGTAGCGCCGTTGCCGGAGGCGGTGCGATGAGGCCGTGGCTGTGGCTCGGCACTGTGTTCGTGATGTTGGCCGCGCCTGGCGTGGCGCAAGAGCAAATGATGGTGCTGGCAGCGTCGGGGCACCAACTCTGCACCCTGCGTGCCAACGTGTTCGCGGGGTCGCCACGGGGGGTCGGGGTGGGCTTCTTGCGCGTCGAAGTGGAGAACGTCGATGCGGTGCCGCACGCCGTCGAAGTGGAGCTGTCGACGCTCAAACTTGGTGACAGCGACGTGCTCGTGCGCCAACGCTTCCCGTTGGCGGCCCAAGAACGCGCGGTGGCCTTCTTGCCGTTGCCCGCCCCGATGACGTCGCTGCGCCTGCGCTTCTTTGGTGAGGGGCAAGAGCAAGTCGTGGTGATTGGCCCCGTGCAGGGCCAAGGCTTGGTCGGGGTGTTGCTGTCCGATCGCACGGACACCTTGCCCGCGGGGCTGCTGCGCGTGCAGGCGTTGCGCTCATGGTCCGCGAAGCCGCCGGTGCTGTTGCCGTGCACGCCGAATGAAGCGCCGACCGACTGGCGACTCTATGCCGGCTTCGACTTTGTGCTGGTCGATGGCCGCGCGCGGCTGTCGTCCGACTTGCAGGAGGCGTTGCGGCGGGCGGCGTTCGCTGGCAGCACGATGGTGATCGCCGGCGCCGAGTCGATGAGCCCAGGATCGCTGCGGCTGGCGGCCATGGCGTCGTCGCGCGATGGCCGCATTGCGCATGGGCTCGGGGTGCTGTGCACCATCCCGTCGCTCGATGCCGAGCCGCTGTCGGCCCGCCCGATCCTCGCGGGTCTAGGCGAACTCGGCGACGGGCCGTTGCCGTTGCCACTGGTGCTCGCGAGTGAGCAGACGATCCCCGGTCTTGGCGACGCACCGATCACCGCATTCTTGTTGGTGATCGTGCTGTTCGCGCTGGTGGCGGGGCCGATCAATTTCATCCTGCTGTGGCGTTGGCGGCGGCCGATGTTGGCGCTCGTCACGGTGCCCGCACTCGGCTTTGGCACCACGGCCGTGATCCTCGTCTACGGCTTTTTGCACGACGGCTTTGTGGT
>CANEYR010000198.1 GCA_947444055.1 Planctomycetota bacterium | reverse complement strand
GCTGTCGCGGCCCAGCGGCATGTTCCACGGCAGCGGCGAACGATCGCAGACGCCGCCGAGTGCCGCCGCTACGAAGGCGCGGGCGAGGCGCGTGACCTCTTCGTTCCTCGTCATCTCGAGCAGCGGATCGATCGCACGCCGATCGCCGATCTGGCCGATGGCGTTCGCAATGGCAGCAAGCACGGCCACGCTCTCGCTCTTCTTCATCATCGCCAGCAGGCGATCGTTGGCGGTGGGATCGCCAAGGCGACCAAGCCCGACCGCCGCTTGCTGCAACAAGAACGGCCGACGCTGTGAGCGCTCGAGGATCTCACCCAAGGTTGGCGCCACGGTCTTGTCGCCGAGCATGGCAAGGCCGATGCAGAAGTAGCCGGCCAACATTTCATCGTGCTCGCTGTCGAGCAGCAGCTTCTTCATGGTCGGCACCGCGGCGACGTACTGGGTCATGCCCAAACTCACCGCCATGGCCGCCTTCAGGTCGGGCTTCTGTTCTGCCTGAAGATCGTCGAGCAGCAAGCTCGCGAAGTCGGTGTCGACCTCGCCCTTCGCCGCCCCCACCGCCGCGATCAAGCCGAGCGACAAACAGATCCATGGGCGCTCCGTCGTCTTGTTGCTGCGCCGGTAGGCGTTGAACAACCAGGTGCGGTTGGCGGCGCCACCAATGCGACCGAGCGCCATCACCGCGAAGTAGCGCGCCAACCGATCCGTTCCCTTCTCGAAGTGAATCTGCAAGGCGCGGGAGAAGGCCGCATCCTCGGCGTTGCCCTCGGCCGGCGAGCTGAGCATGCCGAGCGCCAGCGCTGCCGACTGCAGGATCGGGTTGCTGCGATCCTTGCCGGCACTGCCAGTGGCCGCATTCAGCGTCAGGCTGAAGTGCTGCTTGCAGCGCTGGTGCAACTGCGTCGTGCCACGACCGAGCAACCGTCCGATCGCCACCGGTGCATGGGCTTGGATCGCTTCGTCGCTGCGCCCGAGATCGCGTTGGTACCACTCGAGCAACTCGTCGACCGTCACCCACGCCAACCGCTTGCCGACCGCCAGCTGCGGATCACACAAGAGCCCGAGCCCGGAGACTGCGGCAACCCTCAGATCGCGGTTCTTGAGTTCTTTGTCGTTGAGGATCGCGAGCAGCGCGTCGTGGGCGAACTGCTTGTGCGCAAGGTCGCTCGTGCGGCGCGCCAACAGTCCGAGTGAATACGCCGCGAACGCACGCGTGCGATCGCCGACGTGCTCACGTTCGCACAGTCGCTTGCCCTCCGCGTCATCTTCGAGCAGCGACAGCAAGAGCGACATCGCCTTGGGCTGTCCGGCGATGCCGAGCGCCAACACCGCGGTCTCGCGCACTTCCTGGTCATCGCGGGCGATGCGTTCGGCCAACAGCTTTTGCAGCTCGATGCCGGGGCCATCGCGACCGATCTTGCCGAGCGCCACGAGGCAAGCACTCTGCACGTCGCGATTGCGTTCGCGATTCATCAGCGCCGCGAGCGCTGGCACCACTCGATCGATGAGGTCCAGATCGGTCGGCTGCAGCACATCGACTCGAACTTCCTTGCGACGACGGCCGAGGTAGAAGTCGTCGGATCCGGTGGTCGGACCGGTCACCTCGGTCGTGCCTTGCTGCACGAACGGGTCCTTGTTGAGTTCCCACCAGACCTGCCAGTTGGCCTCTTCGGAAATCGCCGGACCGGCACCGGTCGTTGGGGTTCCTGATGAGGGCGTCGCTGGCCCCGCTGGCCCCGCTGGCCCGCCCGGCCCACCACCAGGCATTGGCGCTACCGGCGCTCCAGGACCGCGGTACTGCCCGCCGTGGGCTGGCAAAGCGACCGCGAACGCTAGCACGCCAAACAGCCGACAGGCCAGGGGAGAAGTCATGCGCAAGGGAGAGTAGTCGCGCTTAGGACCGCCGGTAACCGTCCGGCCCCAAGAAGGCGACACCGGGCCGTCCTTGCGATCAGAACCGCAATGGCACGGCCGGCGTCGCCCCGGCGATGGTGGTGCCATCCGACGTCACCAACAGCATGCGAACCATCGCCACGCGCAGCCGCAGCGCCGGTAGGTCCGGCCAGGCGATCTGGCACGTCGCCGCGCCATCGCGTGACACTTCGCCAAAGCTGCCTTCGCCCAGTGAACCGCGCCAATCAGCCAACAACACTTGCGGGGCGGCGGGGCGCTGCAGCAACCAGAGTTCTTGGCCGGTGGCATCGATCGGCACCAGCGGGTGCGGCCGGTCGAGCCGCAGTTCCAGCACATGCGAGTGCCCGGGCGAAACCGTCGTGGCGGCGTGCAGGGTCGCGCTACTGCGACTTCGGACCAAGGCACAACTCGTCTGTGCGACCGCTGGCGGCGACACCGTCAGCCGTTGCCACTGCGGCGCGTCGCCGCGCGCGACCACACCGAAGGCACCCTGCGTCAGCGCGCCGTCGAAGACCTGCAACACCACCGCTTCGTCGACACTCGCTTGCAACCGAAAGCCCTGCACTTGCAGCGCCAACCCATGCACTCCCGCCAACGTCGTCGGCACATCGGCTCTAGCCAGCACGAGCGCATCACTACCGAGCCGCCGTTCGAGGCGCACTTCCTGGCGCGAGCCATCGAGCACGAAGGCATAGAACTGATCGGCGCTGCGCCAGCGAGCGACCAAACCCACCGTCGTAGTCGCGGCCAGGTCGACGCGCAGTTCGAGTCGATAGTCGCCGTCCGTCATCGAGCCCGTGGTGCGAATGGTGTCGGTGGCCGCAGCCTCATGCCAATGCGCACCCACCAACGGCACTTCGCGCGCCACCACCACGCCAGCTCGTGCCGTCGCGAGATGCACGTCGTCACCCTCCCCCACCGCGAACGCGAGCGACATCGGCTTGCCGTCGGCATGCACCGCGAAGTGCACCTTGTAGCCGCCAGCCGCCAGCTCGCGGCGCACGTCACACGGCCCCTGCATTTCGACCGTCGACGCCCCGACGACACGGACCGCGGCGTCGGCGCCATGCAACTGCCACACACCCTGAGCCACGGCGACGCGCGCGCACGCCGCGATCAACAACAGCGTGCGAACGTTCATGCGATGGCGACGCCGTTGGCCTTCAGCATGTTGCAGAACATCGCCCCTTGCTCACGCGCATCGTCGAGGGCCACATGCGTGTGCGGCAGCGGATCGCTCCATTCCTTGGGCAGCGCCCGCTTCACACAATCCCGGTAGGGCTGCTTGAGCAAGGCCATCGCGTAGGTCTTGACGTCGAGTGCCGAGTGGCCGAACGGCGAATACCCATGGAAGTGCATGAGATACCAATACACCCACATGAAGTCGTAGCCCGCCGGCTGGCCGACAAAGACGACGCGCCCAGGAAGGTCACGCAGCCACTTCGCGTAGCGCGGCATCACCTTGGCGGGGTCTTCTTGGTTTTCGCGCGCCTTCGCCAGCGCTTCGGGAAAGCCAGCCCACCAAGTCATCGTGCGCACATGCGGCGCCGCCCCCGGCAGCGGCAGCAAGTTGACCGTGAACTCACTGATCGTCGTCTTGTCGGCGCGCAGCGCGACCGAGGCGAAGCTGAGCATCGAGTGCGGACCTGGAATCGGTCCGTCCGCTTCGACATCCGTGCTCACGTAGATCTCATCCGGCATAGCGCGGCGCCATCTTGCCGCGCGGGTGGGGACGACACCATCTACGTCTCACTGCCAGCCGCCGATCTGCAGCCGCAACGCGCGCGTCGTCACCAGACCAAGAGCATTCGCGGTCGAGTCGATCACCACACCTTGCGCCGTCACGACCATCCCGATTGCTTGCGGCAACGCCGGCACCGTCCACGGCATCGTCGCCGTCCCGCCCGTTCCCGTTGTCACCGCCGCCATGCTCACAATCGGGTCGGTGTAGAGGAAACAACCAGGCGCGCCGACGCTGACGAGCGGCAGGTTGATCGCCTGCACCCCAAGCACCGTGACCGCGAAGAGATTCAACGGCGCGTTGCCGACTTGGAACGACAGCGAGTTGCCGAGTTCAGGAACGCCACTCACACCAAAGGTCGGCAAGCCCAAGGGGCCAGCACACGCGGTGCCCGTCATGGTCACGGCACCCGGCACGTGCACGAAGCCGGGCAGGTAGACCTGTGGGAAAAGATCGTGGTTTGGCCACATCGAAATGGTGTTGGCGATGTTGCTCAGTTGCTCGCCGTGCACGTCACCAAACAGATTGTTGCGGTCGCCGTTGGTCAGGAACACGAACGACAACCCATCGGCCCGCCGCGCGACAAACGACACCGCGCCATACAGCCGACCGTTGTGGTGGTACATCGCCACCTGACTGCCAAGCCCATTGCTGACGTTCTTCAAGAACCAGCCGCGCATCAACGTGGAGTACCCGGGTTGCAGCGTCCACATGTTCTCGGTTTCGTCCTCACCAAGCAGCGGGTTGCTGCCGCCGAGATCGAACGCCGCCAGGATCTTGGCGAAGTCAGGTGCCGCCATGACCCACGCGCCGTGCGAATCCATGTTCTCTTTGCTGAGTCCGCCGTATTGGCCGGCCACCCAGGGTTGTTGGTTGTTCACCACGCTGCGGTCGAGCATGGGCACGTACGGGTGGTAGCGGACCTCGCCGGGATGCAGCGTCGTCGAATTGGCGATGCGTGGGCGCGTGATGCCGAGCGGCGCGAACACCCGCTGCTGCATGATCTGCGCATAGGTCAGACCAGCGTTGCGGGTCTCGAGCACTTGGCCGAGCACGCTGAACCCGAAGTTGCTGTATTGCGAGCTGGTGTTCGGAGTGAAGTCCAACATCTGCGTTCCGACCATGTAGCGATAGATCAGGCCCTTCGAGATCGGCAGCGGTTGGCTGAACGCGGCCGCAATCGTGGCGTCGTAACCGACCATCGGGTCCGGCGAGAGGACGCGGTCCCAACCACCTTGGTGCGTCAGCAGCGAATTGAGTGTGATCTGTGCACACCCCGGGTCCACCGCGATGGTGGTTGGAAAGTACGACATCATCGAGTCACTCGGCGCCATGTTGGCCGCGGCGTCTTCGAAGTGCTGGTGCACGGCGATGCTCGTCAGCGGCTTGCTGCACGAGGCAATCTCGAACAGGCTGGTCGGCAGGGTTATCGGGTAGCCGGGCTGGGCGCGGGTGTAGCCGCGCGCATGCACGAGACGGCCGTTCTTGACGATCGCCAGGCTGGCGGCGCGCGTGCCGTTCGCATTCATCCAGTTTTGCACCCAGCCGTCGAACGGCGCGAACTGCGGCACCACTGGCCCAGTGGTCGTGAACACCGGCGTGGCGGGCATATCACTCGGTGCCCAGACGGCCGCGAAGCGTCGCGACGCGCCACTGCCCAGAGCTTG
>CANEYR010000197.1 GCA_947444055.1 Planctomycetota bacterium | reverse complement strand
TTCATCTGTTCGCGGTGGCATTCCCACAACGGCAATTGCCACAGCGGTTCGTCGGCCGCCTTGCCAGCCGCCACGACGGCATCGCAGAGCTTCTGGTCGTTGCCCATGATGCCCGCGACTTCGTGGCCGAGCGCGGTCACGACGGCGCCCGTCAAGGTCGCCAAGTCGACGATCTGCCGCGGCTGATAAAACTTCTTGCCGTAGCTGATCGCATCGGCCAACACGAGCCGCCCTTCGGCGTCGGTGTTGAGCACTTCGATGGTGTGCCCATCCATCGCGGTGACCACATCCCCTGGCTTGGTCGCGTCCGGCCCGATCGCGTTCTCGGTCGTGGCGATGAGGCCAATGATGTTGGCCTTCGGTGCCGCACCCGCGAGCCCGCCGTGCTGCAGCGCATGGAAGAGACCGAGCACCGCCCCGGCCCCGCACATGTCGTAGCGCATCTCGTCCATCTTGGCGGCCGGCTTGATGCTGATGCCGCCGGTGTCGAAGGTCAGCCCCTTGCCGACGACGCAGACGTTGCCCTTGGCTCCGGGCACGCGGTACTCAAGCACGAGGAACTTCGCTGGCTCAGAGGCGCCGCGCGCCACGCTGAGGAATGAGCCCATGCCGAGTTTCGCGCAGGCCTTCTCATCAAGCACCTTCACGCGCAGTCGGCCACCAGCCAGCTGCTTCGCCGCCTGCGCCATCGCCGTTGGCGTGCACAGATTGGCGGGCAGGTTCTCGAGGTCGCGCGCAAACACCGTCGCCGCAGCCCCACAGGCGCCCAGCTCCATGCCGCGCTTGAACGCGGCTTCGTTCTTCGCCGCAAAGCCGACCACCGCTACTTGGCAGGCGATGGCCTTCCTGGGCTTCGGCTTCTGCTGGCGCGGCGGTTCGTAGCGGTAGGCGCCAAGTGCCAAGCCCTCGGCAATCGCGCGGCCAGCGGCATCGGCCATCACGTTGCCAATCGCCGCGCTCGCCACCAACAACGAGAACGACTCGACGCCGAGTTCGGCCGCAGTCGCCTGCGCCACCGCCGCCACGCGCCGCAGCCGCTCACTGTCGATCTGGTCCGCGCGGCCTATGCCGACCACCGCCAAGCGACGGCACCCAGCCTTCGCACCTTGATGGAAGATCGCGGTGCTGCGAAAGGTCGCCTTGAGATCGCCGGTGGCCTTCGCCGCGACCACCAGCGGTTGCAACGCCGGGCCAGCATCCGGAACGCTGCCTTCCACGGCGACGACGAACACCACATCACCGCGGCTGGCTGCCGCGCACGAGACGAGCCGACTCTTCATGCGGCGTTTGTAGCAGCGCGCCAAGGCGCGCACCATGCACTGCCGGGCGTCGTCGCCGCCTTCACAAACCACTCAGGCGCGGCAACTCACCCACCCACCGCACGCCGGCGGCGTCACGCAGCTGTTCGCGTTTCCAAATCGGCGCTTCGTGCTTCAACCGATCCATCAAGTAGCGGCAGGCGTCGAACGCCGCCCCGCGATGCGCCGACGACACCACGACAACCACCGACGCTTCGCCGACGGGAACGTCGCCCAGCCGATGCGCAATGCGCGCCCGGCTGATCGGGAAGCGCCGCATCGCCTCTTCGAACAGCCCGCACACCACCTTCTGGGCCATCTCGGCGTAGGCCTCGTAGCGCAGCGACACCACCGCCGCCCCCTCGTTGTGGTTGCGCGTCGTACCGGCGAACGTCAGCACGGCCCCATCGGCATCGGTGCGGCATTCCCGTTCGAGCGCTTGCGCATCAATGATCCCATCGACGAAATCGAAGCGATAGAGGTCGTGCACGCCGCTGCCACCGCTGATCGGCGGGATGAAGGCGACCTCGTCGCCATCCGCCAACACGGTCTCACTGCGCGCGTAGTCGCGGTTGACGGCGAAGGCCACCGGCAGTCGCGCCAGCGCTGGCGATCCCTCAGCGAGACGCTGCCGCAAACCTTCGACCGTCGTGCCAACCGCTAAGTCGATGGCGATGGTGTCGGTGCCAAGGGCTTCGCGCACCGCCGCAAAGCAACGCACAGTGACGCGGATGCGCGCCGTGGATTCGAGCATGGGCCTATTCTGCAGAGGCGGTAGTCACAGCGGCCACCTCTGAGCTAAATTCCTCCCGGTCCCTATTCGGTGTCTCCCGTCCGAATCAGCCCTCATCCGCAATGCGATCCATCCTGACTTTCACCGTGACTGCAGCGTTTGCTGCCGCCCTCCCGGCCCAGTGGGCCTTGTTGACCCCAACCACTTCGCCTTCCCAACGGCGTTCCGGTGCGGCGGCCTTCGACGCGGCCAACAACCGCCTGATTGTCTACGGCGGCGTCTCACCAACCCCGAGTGTGATCCTGCCCGAGACCTGGAGCTTCAACGGCACGTGGACGCTGCTCAGCCCTCCCGGTGGGACCGTCGGTCGATGGGGCCACAGCCTCGTCCGCAATACGACCAACAACCGCTTGGTCACGTTCGGTGGTCGCGCGCCAACCATCAACGGCTACGCCAGCGACACCTATGAATGGACCGGCAGCGCTTGGGCCACCATCCCAACCCCGACAGCCCCGAGTGCGCGCCACCTTTACGGGCTCAGTTTCGACCAGACGCGCCAAGTCGTCGTGCTGTTTGGCGGCCGCACCGCCAACGCCACGTTGAACGACACCTGGGAATACAACGGCATCACGTGGACGCCGCGCACGCTGCCGACGACGCCGCCACCGCGCGAAGAGATGGCGATGGTCTACGACGTCGGCTTGCACGCGACGGTGCTGTTTGGCGGCTTTGACCGCTCCACCAACACCGTACTCGGCGACACCTGGACCTACGACGGCACCGACTGGGTCGAAGTGCTGGCCACCAGCTCCCCCAGCGCCCGCTACCGCACCGCGACGATCTACGACAGTTTCCGCCAGCGCGTCGTGCTGTTCGGTGGCTTTGACGGCACCAACATCGCGCACGACACGTTCCAGTTCACCGGCGAAACGTGGAACGCCGTGAGCACCGGCAGCAACGTGCCGCAGGCGGCGACCGAGACCCTGCACGGTTACGACCCCGTGCGGCGCAAGTTCGTGTTGTTCGGTGGCTACGGCGGCACCTTCAGCAACCAGACGTGGGAGTTCACCGGCTCCTCGACCGGCTTCTTTTCGACCTTCGGCACGCCTTGCGAGACGGCCGCCGGCGAAGCCACGCTGACGAGCACGACACCCACACTCGGCCAGAGCTGGAACCTGACGATCAACAACTTGCCAGTCGATCTCGAATTCGCGTTGGTGACGCTCGGCTTCTCGAACCAGACGTGGAACAGCCTGCCACTGCCGTTCGACCTGGCCCCGATCGGGCTGCCCGGCTGCAACCTGCTAGTTGCCGCAGATGTGATCAACGTCGTGCTCGCCAGCGGCGGCACCGCGGTTCACAACCTCGCCGTGCCAAACCAACCGAGCCTGTTAAACCTGACGATCTTCGCGCAAGGTGTCTTGGGCGACATCATCGGGACTGAGTTTGCGTTCGTCGGCACCACCAAGGGTGGCCGCGCGGTCTTGGGCAACTGACTTGGGCAACTGACTTGGGCAACTGACTTGGGCAACTGAGTCGCTTGCCGCCTAGCTGAGGCGGCGGCCCGCTTCCTCGACGTCGCCGCGGCTGCCCAAGAACAGCGGCGTGCGCTCGTGCAACTTGGTTGGCGTGATGTCGAGGATGCGCTGCTTGCCGTTGGTGGCCGCCCCACCGGCCTTCTCGCAAACGAACGCCAACGGGGCGTTCTCGTAGAGCAGCCGCAGCTTGCCTTCGGGCTTCTTCACTTCGCCCGGATACATGTAAATGCCGCCCTTCAGCAGCGTGCGGTGGAAGTCGCCGACGAGGGCACCGGCGTAGCGAGCGGCGCGCTTGCCGCATTGCGTCTCTTGCGTGCGGAACGCGCGCACCATCGCTCGCGTCTTGTCGTCCCATTTCGTCTCGTTCGCTTCGTTGATCGAGTACGAGCCTTCACCTTCGGGGATCTTGATGTCCGGATGCGTCAGGAAGAACGTGCCGATCGAGCGATCGAGCGTGAAGCCATTGACTGGCCCACCGGAGGTGTAGACCAACATCGTGCACGGCCCATACAGCACGTAGCCGCCCGCAACGAGGTCGCGGCCGGGCTGCATGAAGTCGGCGAGCGTGGGTTTGCCCGTGGTCGAGCGGCGACGGTAGATACCGAAGATCGTGCCCATCTGGCCAGCGACGTCGACGTTGCCGGAGCCATCCAGCGGATCGATGGTCAGCAGGTATTTGCCGCTCTCGCCGCCGGGCAGCACGTGCAGGTCTTCCATCTCCTCACTGCCGATCGCGGCCACCATCGGCACGTTCTCGAACACCTGCAGCACGGTGTCGTTGCTGATGACATCGAGCGCGCGCACGTTTTCGTCCTGCACATTGATGGTGCCGGTGTAACCGAGCTTGCCGACAAACCCGGCGCGCATGATCTCGTTCGCCAGCATGCGCGCGACGAGACTGAGTCGGTTGAGAACCGTCGACAGGTCGCCACTGGCGTTGGCGGAGGCCTGGTCGCGGAAGAACTGTTCGCTGAGAGTGAGGCGGTTCATGGAGATCGTGGAACGGCGCGCATTGGACCGCTGCACCGCAGCACTCACAACGCCGGCAAGCGCAATACCGGCTCGACACGGCCAGCTACGAACAGGTTCGCCGCGGCGAGACCAGGTCCTGGCAAGCGTACGATCACCGTCGTCGGCACGTCCACGCTGAGCAGGGTATGGCGATGGCCGTCGTCGCCTTCCACTTGCAACTGCTCACCGGGCCGAGCGGGCCAAAGGGCGAAGCGGGCGCCACCGGGACCGCGTCCGAGGTCGCGCGCAATCAAGTTGGCGATCGGCAGGGCACCCCGGCCTCGCCGCCAGTAGAGGCGCATGCTGTCGCCGCCGGGGCGACCGTTGTCGAGGCCAGGAGCGTCAAAGCGAGCGACTTCCACGAGGTCGTTGGCCGGATCGAAGTCTGGGCCAAACCAATGGCCGACTGCGTGCGGCAGCCGCGGGTCGAGCGCAAACTGCACCGGGTTGTCGAGCACGAACCGAATGCCCTCGGCGTCGAGCCAGGCATCGAGTCGCCGTTCGCGCAGAGCAGCAAACGAACTGGCGTTGACGACGCCGTCCAGGTTGACGACGCCCCGATGCGCGGTGGGTGCGGCCATGACCGCGGCGTACCAAGTGACGAGCCCAGAGTTGAAGCAACCGATGCGTTCGCTCGTTGGCAAGACACTCGCCAAGAACTGACCCGCCATCACCATCTCGACCTGACCCGCCAGCGGCTCAGCGCGCACGCGGTCGCGATCGGCCATTTGGGCAAGAGCCAAGACCACCAGCAGCAAGCGGCTGCGCCCATACGCGGCGACGACCGCCAACGCGGCGACCACCAAGGGAGCCAAGTAGTAGTCGCGTGGATACCACCGCACCGCCCAATGCAACACGACGATGCCAAGCAGCCCGGCG
>CANEYR010000196.1 GCA_947444055.1 Planctomycetota bacterium | reverse complement strand
GCGGGCATCGGTTCACCAACCGAACGCACCATCGGGCCAGGAACGGCAGCCGCGGCGATCGTGTGCGGCGCGAGCAGTTCGCGCAGGTGTTGGCGGTATGGCGGCAGCAGCAACACGGCGTCCGTCTGTTCGGCCAGATGCAGGGCGGCGGGCAGCAGCAGCGCCAAGTTCGCATCGGTGCCGCCGAGTTCGTGCCAATGCCCCTGCAGGTCCGCGCCCTTGCCGCAGCACGCGTAGGCAACGACGGTGTGATTGCGTTCGAGCACGACCGTCGTCATGCCTGGCGTCGTCAGCAGGCCAGACATCGTGCGCGGTGAACGTTCGACGCGGCACGGCTTCTGGGCGTGCAGTTCGCAGAGCGCTTGGTGGTCGTCAAACTGCAGCAGACGAACGCCGTCCAGCAGCGGCCGCGGCCGCCGCGCCAGGATCAAGCACGTCTCGTCAGTGCCAAGGCAGAAGCCAGCGCGCGCATAGAGATCGGGCCGTTCTGCCCACAACACCGTGTGCGTTGCCCTCGCCGCGTTCGCGCGCAACGCCGCCGCCAGCACGAGACCCGCGAGCCCTTGCCCGCGGCATTCGGGATCGGTGACGACGGACCCGAGCAGACACGCGGCGAACGTGGTGGCACCGCTCTGCACGGTGACGATGCGCGTCGCGCAGTGGCTCAGCAGTTGGTCGCCATCCGTGATCAGAAAGAAGCGCCCGTCGCCATCGCTCCGATAGAGCTGCGGCCACGTGTGCTGCACACCATAGAACGTCTCGGGCAGCAGCCAGGCGTCGAGGCTCGGCAGCCAGCGCTGGACGGCTGCGCGGTCGACTTCTTCGACGGTCGCCGCAGCGAGGCTCATGGGGTGTGGCGTTGGAAGGCTTCTTCGAGCTGTCGCCGCAGATCCATCGCGGTGGTGAAGCTGCGATCGGCGGCTCGCACGGCATCGCGCAGATCGTCGGCGTTGGTGACCGCCGGCTCTGGCTGCGTCGTTGCTGCGAAGCGTTGCAGTCGTTCGAGCAGGGCTTGGAAGCTCGACGTGTTGTTCGGCGGTGCAGCTGCGCGCTCGGTGGCGGCTGGCGTCGGCGCGGCCGCGGCGCCAGCGGGAATGCGAAGGGCGTCGGTCATGGGCGTTACCGCAGGAAGCCCTGCAGGCTGGTCTGGATCACGCGCGCGCTGACTTGCAGGGCCGCTTGGTACGAGATGTCTTGCCGCTGCATCTCAAGGATCGCCTCGGCGATGTCGGTGTCTTCGACCAGGGCCAGGGATTCGGTGCGCGAGACGCGCAGCCCTTCGACGCGGTTCTTCAGCACGTCCATGCTCGACGAGCGAAAGCCAAGTTCGCGCAGGCCATCGAGCACCGCATCGTGGGCGCCGTCGACCTCCGTGATCATCTCGGCGATGCGGTCGCGCACGATTTGGTTCGGCAAGTTGCCGTCGTTCTGCAGCAAATCGCGCAGCGCCACCAAAGTCGTGAACGCATCGAAGGTGCCGCCGAACTTCACGGCCTCGCTGCCGGTCTTGGTCAGCGCCGCGACGCCGACGTTGAGCACGGTGCCATCGAAGCTGTTGGCGACTTGCACGCTGCTGCTGAAGTTCGAGATCTCGGTGACGGTGGCGCCACCGTCGACCGACAGCCCCGCCTTGGCGGTCATCGTTCCGGTGGTCACGGGCGGCACGCCGGTCACCGTCAGCGAGATCGAGCGGCCATCGGCAGTCGTGAAGGCGCCGTTCGTCACCGGAATGCCGAGCGGCGGGCCGCCACCGATGCGCAGCGTGTCGGGGCCGGTCGTGAAGGTGAAAGCCAAGTTGCCAAGCGCGGTGGTGGCGCCAGTGCCCGCGGTGACCGTGCTGGGGGCGTCGGTGTGCAAGCCAGCGAAGGTCACGTCGAGCTGACCAAAGCCGATGCCGGTGTCGCCCGCACCGACGGCGGTGGCGCCGGTCGCTTGCGAGCCGAAGGCCGGCGAGAACGTCGTGCTGGTGCGTTGCCGCGCTTGGAAGATCGAGTCGCCGGGCACGTTGAGGCCGGTCGACACGCCAGGGGCAACATCGATTTCGAGGCTCTCGCGATTGCCGTGATAGACGACGCGCTGGCCACCGGCGTCGTTCACCACTTCGAAGGGAGCTTCGCCGTTCTCGGTGCCGCCGAACAGGTAGCGATCACCGCGTCGACTGTTGCCGATGCCGACCAGCTGGCTGAGTAGTTGGTCCACTTCGGCGCCGATGCTCTGGCGATCGCTGGCGCTGAGCGTGCCGTTCGCGGCTTGCGTCGTCAGTTCGCGCACGCGCTGCATCAACGTGGAGGCGTCTTCGAGCGAGGCGGCGCTGGTGTCGAGCGTCTCGCGAGCCAACGACGCGTTGCCGCTCAGTTGTTCGAGGTCGCGCAGATCGCTGCGCAACGGCAGGATGCGCAGGGCGGCGGCCGGATCGTCGGAAGGGCGATTGATGCGGCGCCCGGTGGCGATTTCCTGCTGCAGCTGTGAGTAACGAAACAGCCCGCGCTGGATGTCGGTCTGCGCGCGCGAGAAGAGCATGCTCTGGGTGATGCGAACGCTCATCGTTACCTCCCCAGGTTGATCAGAGTGTCCGTCATTTCTTGCGCGACACTGAGGAAGCGCGCCGCTGCCTCGTACGACTGCTGGAAGCGCATCATGTCGACCATCTCTTCGTCGATGTTGACGCCGCTGATCGATTCGCGATCGGCTTGCAACTGCCCCAGCAACTGCGACTGGGCCTGGAGCGTCGAGGCGGCCGCAGCGGTCTCGAAGCCGACGTCACCAACGATGTCGGCGTAGAAGTCTTCGATGGTGTTGGTGTCGAGGTCGTCGAGGTCGAGCGTGCGCAGCGACACCAAGCGCGCCAGGTTGCCGGCGTCGCCATCGGCTTGGCCAATGCCCGCCGACAGGCGATCGGGGTTGCCAATCAGTTCGGAGTTGACGGCGATGTCGCTCGCGGAGCTGCCGAGGAAGAACGCGTTCATGCCGGTCGCGACCAGCAGGTCCGCCGTGTCGCTGTCGGCCAGCGCGTCGAGTTCGAAGACCTGGCCCGAAGTGTTCGAGATGCTGCCCGCACCAAACGACACCTTGATGCCGTTGCCGAGCGGAATCGGCTCACCCGGCTCGTAGCCGCGGCCGACGCTGAGCGTCGTGACCAGGCCGCCAGAGCTGTTGAGCACGCGCACGCGCAGGTCGGTGGTCTGGCCAACGATGCCATCGCTCTCGGGCACGAACGTGTAGCGCTCGTTGCTGTCGCCGGTGAACGCACCTTCGACTTCGACATCG
Source organism: Planctomycetota bacterium (assembly GCA_947444055.1). Lineage (GTDB taxonomy): Bacteria > Planctomycetota > UBA1135 > UBA1135 > UBA2386 > UBA2386. The sequence continues at coordinate 2,203 of CANEYR010000196.1, read as the reverse complement.
ACGACGCGATCGCGGCCGTTGGTCACCACCGTCGACAAGCCGAGCGCGGACAGCGCCGTGCTGGCGCCAACGTTGGCGAGGCGGAGCTGCGACGTCGAACCACCTTGCGCACTCTGCAAGACGAGGCGACCACCGACCGAGCTCGCGGTCGCGGCGGCGCCGAGATCGGCATTGATCGCGGTCGCCAACTCTTCGACGGTGGCGTTGGCCGGATCGACAAACTGGTTGGCCGCGAGCGTGACCGTGGTGTTGGTCAGCGCGCCCCCGGAGCCAGTCGTCACCGTGAAGCTGACCGGGAAGGTCTGTCCCGACAGGTTGAACGGTCCGGACGACGAGCTACCGATCGACGGGTTGAGCCCGCCAAAGGTGCCGGCGCCATCGGGATTGGGATCGAGGCGCGGGGAGAAGTCGAAGCCGTAGTCGTCATCTGCCGTGATGCGCAGGCGGCCGGTCGGGTCGACGCTCGCCGTCAGGTGGTCGATGTTGTTGATGCTCGCCGCCAGGTCGTCGAGCGACATGGCATTCGGATCGATCGCGATGCGTGTGCGTTGCATCGCCTCGGTCTCGGTGTTGGTGACCGAGATGTAGAGTTCGCCGTTTTCGACCGCGAAGGGCAGCCCCGATTGCGACAGCAGCTCGTCGCCGCGTTGGCCATCGCCGTCGCCGTCGACCACGCCGTAGGCTGCGGTCAGCGTCTGGAACGGTCCAGATGCCGGCATGCCGGTGGTGTGCAGACGGTTCCATTCGAGGATCGTGTTGCGAGCGAGGTCGTCGATGCGGCTGACGAGTCCAGGCACCGCGTCGACCTCTTGCTGCATCAGCGCGGCGATGCGGCCTTCGCGAATGACGGTGGCCGAGTTGGTGCGGCCAACGGTGATCTCGGTATCGCCTTCGTCGTCTTTGCCAGCGGACAGAGCGGAGGCGCGATCGCCTGCCACCAACAAGTGACCACCGACCAAGACGTCGAGGCTGCCTGACGACCGTTCGATCGTGCGCGCATCGAGCAGCTTGCCGAGTTCCTTCACGTGCTGCGAGCGGGCGTCGCGCAGGTCGTTGGCTTCCGAGCCGTTGGCTTCCGCGGCGATGATCTGGCTGTTGAGGCCGGCGATGGCACCAGCGCGTTCGTTGACGACGCGCACGAGGCCGCGGATCTCGTCGAACGTGCTACCGCCGAGATCGTCGAGTCGCTGCGACACGAGCCGAAAGCCCTGACTGAGGGCGTTGCCGGCTTGGATCAGACCACCACGCAGGGCGCGATCGCGCGGATCGGTGCGCAGTTGGTCGACGGCGCCATACAGATCCTTGAACGAGGTCGACAAGCCTTCGTCGGGTTCGCCGAGGATGCTTTCGATCTCGCGGTAGCGCGATTGGTCGAGTTCGGCTCTGCCCACGAGCCCGAGCTGTAGTTGCAGGCGGCGCTCAAGGCCTTCATCGACGAGGCGGGTGATGCCGCGAACGTCGACGCCGCTGCCGATCTGCAAGTTGCCGGCGATGCCATAGGGCAACGACGCCGACAGATCGACGCGTTGGCGGGAGTAGCCGGCGGTGTTCGCGTTGGCGACGTTGTTGCCGGCAGTTTGCATGCCAAGGCGCGCGGCATTGAGCGCGCGCAGGCCTGCACCGAGTCCGAATCCAAAGCTCATGGGTTTGTCCTCTTGTCCTTCACTCGCTCACACTCTGCCGTCGACCAGAGCACCAGCGAACTTGCTGGTGCGCACCATGCGCGCGGCGCGGTCGTAGCCGGGCGCACTGCTGCGCACCTGCTTGCCGCGATGCACGCCGTCTTCTGCTGTTTGCGCGAAGCGAACGAGGCGCTGACCGAGCGTGACCTCGGCGCGCACCTTCTTCGCCAGGCCTTGCACGATGTCGGCGACCGCGCGCAGCGAACGGGCGGTCGGCAGCGGCAGCGCCGCGGCGATGCGGGTCACGTTGATGTGCAGCGCCGCCGAGTCCCCGCCCAGCGGCGTCGGCAAGGCGGTGCGCATGCGCCCCAGCAAGTCGGCGCGCAGCGCTTCCTCACGCGCGATCTCCTGCGTCAACTGCTCCAGCTCGGGCGAAGGAGCCAGCGTGCTCGGCCGCGCCGAGACCCACGCCGAGCGCCGCGCTTGCAGCCCTTGCAACAGCTTCTGCAGCAGTTCCTGCGTGCGCGAGAACGATTGTTCCAGCGTCTTGGTGTCATCAGAGAACGACATTGAGGCCTCCG
>CANEYR010000195.1 GCA_947444055.1 Planctomycetota bacterium | reverse complement strand
TTGACGCTGGCGTGAACACGCGGCCGTCGTTGGCCTGACGCCAACTTGGCGGTGAGCATTCTGCGCAGGCACAGCCCTTGCTCTTGGCCCGCGCAGTCCTAACCAAGCGAGCCAATCATGCAAAAGAGCAACCAAGCGACCCTTCCCCAGCCCCGCGATCCCTTCCAAACATTGTTCAGCCGCTTGTTCGGCGACACCCTCCCCGAGTTCTACGGCAGCACGGAGAGCAGTGGCGCGCCGCGCACGAACATCAGCGAGAACGACAGCGCCTACGAGCTCTCGTTCGAGTTGCCCGGCCTTGAGGAGGCGGACATCCACGTGCACATGCAGGATCACACGTTGACCGTCACCGCCGAACGCAAGGACCAGGGCGAAGAGACCGGCAAGCGCTGGCATCGCATCGAGCACCGCTACGGCCGCTTCGCGCGCACGATCTCGCTGCCGCAAGACGCCGCCAATGCCGGCATCGAAGCCGTCTACAAGAATGGCGTGCTGACGGTGACCGTGCCCAAGGCCCCGGAGTCGCGGCCGACCAAGATCCAGGTGCGAACGAACTGACGATGCGTAGCCTGTGCGCGTGATCACGCTGGTGCAACGCGTGCAGAAAGCCGAGGTGTTGGTCGCCGACGAATGCGTCGGCGCCATCGCGCGCGGTCTGCTGTTGTTCGTCGGCGTCGAGCACGGTGACGGCGAGGCCGACGCCGATGCGACGGCCAAGAAGATCGCCGCGTTGCGCATCTTTGCTGGCCGCACGCCGACCGATCTGTCGGTGGTCGACGTCAACGGTGGCTGCCTCGTCGTTAGCCAGTTCACGTTGGCAGCCGAACTGCGGAGCGGCAACCGCCCCGACTTCACCGCCGCTGCCCCACCGCCACTCGCCGAAGTGCTCTACCAACGTGTTGCCGCTCAGCTGGCAGCCAGCGGTTTGCACGTCGCCACCGGGCGCTTTGGGGCATCGATGCAGGTGGCACTGACGAACGACGGACCGTTCTCACTCGTGTTGATCGTGCGCGCTGGCAAAGTCGTTGCGCGCAGCAACGCCGGTGACCCGCGACAGCCGTGACACGGCCCTTGGTCGTGCCTGCGTCGGTCTGCATGATCCCCTGCCCACGCGATGCACGTCCTATTCCTCGCTCCCGATACGCACATCTACAACCACGGATTCTTGCGTGCCCTCAAGGCACTCGGGGCGAAGGTCTCGGCGATCGGCATGACGGGCAGCGACCAGCTGTCGCCAGCAACACGAACCCTGGTCGACAACTATCGCCACTGCGAGAACATGCTCGACGGCCAAGCCCTGCAGCGCTGCGCCCAACAACTCGCGGCCCCGGCCTTCGACCGCATCGAGACCATCGACGAACCCTTGGTCGAACCAGCGGCGGCGCTGCGCGAATACCTCGGCGTGCCTGGGCTGTCCTTGCGCACGGCCAGACTGTGCCGCGACAAAGTCGCGATGAAGGAGTTCCTGCGGCAACGCGCGATCCCGTGCGCGCAATCGGACTCTGTGCGCAGTCCCGCCGAAGCCACCGCGTTCGCCGAGCGCTGCGGCTACCCGGTGATCCTCAAGCCCATCGCCGGCTTTGGCTCCCTCAGCACCTTCCGCTGCGCGTCCACCACGGAATTGGCGTCCGCGCTGGCGAAGATGCAGCCCACCGCCACCCACCCGATCGCGATCGAGGAGTTCATCGAAGGGCATGAAGGCTTCTTCGACTCGCTGTGCGACAGCGACGGCGTGCGCTACGAGTTCGCGTCGCACTACTACCCAGGTTGCCTGGAAGCGGCCCAGCAGCGCTGGATCTCGCCGCAAATCGCGGTCACCAACCGCGTCGAGCAAGGCGGCTACGAAGAAGTGCGCGCCATGAACCGCCGCGTCGTCGATGCCCTCGGCATCCGCAACTCGGCGACGCACATGGAGTGGTTCTTTGGGCCCAAGGGCCTCAAGTTCAGCGAGATCGGCGCCCGCCCCGCAGGCGAGAAGATCTGGGACATGTACAGCGGCGCCAACGAATTCGACGTCTACCGCGAATGGGCACTCGGCCTGCTCGGTCGGCCTGGCGAGAAGAAGCCGTCGCGCCGGTTCGCGGCTGGCTCGATCCAGATTCGGCCGAGCCTCGACGGCCGCATCACGGGCCATCGCGGCCTGGAGGCGGCGTGGGCACGCTGCGGACCGTGCATCTACGAACACGCCGTGCCACCGCCCGGGACCGCGACGAAGGCACTCGACAAGGGCTGGCTCGTCAATACGTGGTTCCGCCTGCGGCATGAGAACTACGACACGCTGCGCGAGCTGATGACGTTCCTTGGCGAGACCGTGAAAGCCGACGCGCGCTGATTCAGCTCGCCGCTGGCTTCACTTCGCCGGTTGCTTCAGTTCACCGGTGCCTTCAGCTCACCACTGTCGGCGATGGCGACATCTGCCGACGTCGTGCCCGACCGCGAGCCGGCCGCTTCCATCGCGCTGACGACCTTCATGCCGTCCGTGACCTTGCCGAACACCACGTGCTTGCCGTCGAGCCAGTTGGTGATGACGGTCGTGATGAAGAACTGCGAGCCGTTGGTGCCGGGGCCCGCGTTGGCCATCGACAACAGACCTGGCGTCGTGTGCTTCATCTTGAAGTTCTCGTCCTCGAACTTGTTGCCGTAGATCGACTCGCCGCCGGTGCCGTCGCCGCGCGTGAAGTCGCCGCCCTGGCACATGAACTGCTGGATGATGCGGTGGAAGCGCGAGCCCTTGTAGTGCAGCGGCTTGCCGTTCTTGCCCACGCCCTTCTCGCCCGTGCAGAGCGCGCGGAAGTTCTCAGCCGTCTTGGGAACGGTGTCGGCGAACAGTTCGAACGTGATGCGACCGGCAGCCTTGCCGCCAATGGTGATATCGAAGTAGACGAGTGGATTGGCCATGCGGGCGGCCTTGTTACCGCATGCGAGCTACGCAGCCAATGGCGGACCGCTCGCATTCACTCGAGGCCCATGCCATCCATGTCCTCTTCCTCAAAGCCCAGGTAGTGCGCCAGCTCGTGGTAAAGGGTGATGCGAATCTGCTCGATCAGGTCGTCGCGGTCGATCGCCGCCCGTTCGAGATTGCGCTGGAACAGGTAGATCGTGTTGGGCCGCAGCTGCGGCATGTCGAAGTTGCTGGTCTCGGTCAACGGCACGCCATCGAACAGGCCGAGAATGTCGGGGCCCACTTCCTCGCGATCCGGTCCCTCCGACAGCGCCACGTCCGGCACTTGCTGCACCACCACGGGAACACGATCGAAACACTGACGGAACTGGCGCGGCAGCTTGCGCGCCGCCAGCCGCACTTCGCGTGCGAAGTCCTCTTTGCTCATGCGCACCGGCGGCGGGTACTTGTCGGGAGCCACAGCCGACGCGCGCAGGAAGAACGACTCCGCTTCCTCGAAGCGATCGCGCCGCTCGAGCAGCGCGCCATGCACGACGTCGGCGTCGACGATCGCACCTGGCAGTTCGCGCGCTGTCTTGACCGCGACCTCGGCTTCGTCGAAGCGCCACTGCAAGAACAGGCACATCGCCAGCCACGCGCACGACGACGGGCAATCCGGGTCCTGCTCCAGCACGGCGCGAAACTGCACTTCGGCCTCGGCGGCGCGACCCATGCCGAGGTAGGTGTCGCCCATCAAGAAGGTCAGGTCGAGCCCGTTGCCCTGACCACTGGCCAACGCCGCCTGGATCGCGGCGAGGCCTTCTTCCAGACGATCCGCGTCGAGCAGCGCCTCGATGTCTTGCACCACCGGGTCGCGGCCAGCCTGGCCGTCGCTGTCAGGGGGCACGATGCCCAGCGGTTCGAGATCCATGTCGGGCGTAGCCTAGCCCGACCAGGAACCCCGCCGAAGTGCGTATTCTCGCGGCGGCCCTTTCACCCCATCGTAGATCGCACCTACGGACCGCGAGCTAGCCCACGAAACTCATGCCACAGTTCCAACGCATCGTCTGCCCGACCGACTTCTCGCCGACTGCCAACGCTGCCGTCGCACACGCCGTCGAGCTCGCCAAGACCTTCCGAGGCGAGCTAGTGCTGCTGCACGTGTTGCCACCACTGCCTTACCCGCTGCTCGACGGCATCAGCATCGCCATGGTGCTGCCGCAGCTGCAGGACCAACTGCGCACTCATGCCGAGGAGCAACTGAAGGCCGCGGCGAAGGCACTCGGCAGCGGCTTCACCCTGCGCACCGAGTTGCGCGACGGCAGCCCGCATGAGCAAGTGCTGGCGTGCGCGCACGAGACCAAAGCCGATCTAATCGTGATGGGCACACACGGCCATACGGGCTTGAAGCATGCGCTGCTCGGCAGCACCGCCGAACGCGTCGTGCGGTTGGCGACCTGTCCGGTGCTCACCGTTCGGGCCAAGGGTTGAGTCGCGTCGCCGCGACTACACGTTCAGCAAGCCTTCGCGAATCGCGAGCCGCGCCAACTCCGCGGCGGAGTGGCAATCGAGTTTGCGCTGCAAGTTCTCCCGGTGCTTCTTCACCGTGCCGAGCGATAGATCGAGCATCGCCGCCACTTCCTTGTTGGCCTTGCCGAGCGCCAGCAGTTGGAACACCTCGCGCTCCCTTGGCGTCAGGGCGCCGAGCGCCAGCGATTCCGGCGCTGTCGACACGTCCCCACGAACAGCTCGCGCCATGATGCCATTCGCAACCTTGGGCGAAAGATACGAATCGCCGCGCCGAATCGACTCGATCGCCAACGCCAACTCCTCGGGCTCGCTGTCCTTCGACAGGTAACCATCCGCTCCCGCCTGCAACGCTTGCTGCACGAACTTCATGCCTTCGTGCTGCGAGGCCATCAGCACGCGCGTATTCGGCGACACCTTCTTCAGCGGTGCAACCGCGTCAATGCCGGACATGCCTGCCATCGTGATGTCGAGGATGGCGACGTCCGGCTTGAGCTCGCGCGCAAGCTCGATGCCACGCCGGGCATCGGGCGCATCACCAACCACGCGAAAGTGCGGAATGCGTTCGAGCAGTGACTTGAACGCGGCGCGCACGATCGCTTGGTCGTCGACCAGGAGGATCGAAATCGTCTGCTTGTCGGTCATGTGGGTTCTCCGTGTAGCTCGACAGCGAGCGGCAACACCGCGTCCGCTGGCAAGCCGATGCGAAAGCAGGCGCCTTGGCCCGGCCGCATCACCAAGTCGATCGTGCCGTCATGGGTTTCGACGACTTTGCGGCAGAAGGCGAGACCAATGCCGGTTCCATACTGCTTCGAACTACGGAACGGTTTGAAGATTTCTTCGACCATGTGCGCAGGCACACCTGGGCCGTCGTCCTCGACTTCGAGGAACACCCCCGGCGCTTTCGGCGCCACGCGCACGACGACGTGCCCTTTGCCATGGCACGCTTCGATGGCGTTGCGCAACAGATTGGTCAGCACCTCACCCATCAGCTGCCCATCAACGAGCAGGCGCAGCGCGGGCGGCACATCGACTTCTATCGTCATGCCGACGCTGTCGGGCAACCGCATGACTTCCTTCACGAGGCCCTGCACAGCCGTCGCCA
>CANEYR010000194.1 GCA_947444055.1 Planctomycetota bacterium | reverse complement strand
TCGAACCACGGAGCTGACGTGAAGGTGTCGATGGCTTGCGGGACCTGTATCTCGCGACCTTCGGTCGCGTGCTTCTTGCCGTTGCCCAGCACGTAGCGCAGCGCGTTCCTGACCTCGCGCGGCGTCTTCAGGATGCGGTCGTGATACCGGTCGGCGAACACGGTGCCGGCCCGTCGCCAAAGCCTGTTCAAGGCTTTGGCGATCCGGATCGCGAGGCCCTGCAGACCCCGCGACAGCGCCGACCGATCGCGCGCCTCCACCAGGAAGTGCAGATGGTCGTTCAGCACGGCGTAGTGAGTGAGGCGGAAACCATGCCGGTCGCAGCCGGCGGCGAAGGCGTCGCGCAGCGCGGCGTACTCTCGCTTGCTGCGCAAGCGAGGCAACCCCCGCAGCAGCTTCATCGTCACGTGCGCCGGGAACCGCGCCGCCAGCAGCGCGCGTGGCCCGTGACCAACCATGGCCTGATCGCCCTTGGGCTTTCTACCAGCACCGGCACGGCGACCGCCGTTCTGTCGGAACGGCAAAACGCCTTGCTGCGTCTTCTTCGGCTGGGGAACACGAGTGGCCATTGTGATTCGGCAGAGATAAGGATGAAGGCCAAGCGGCGTCAAGCTTTGTTCGTCGCCTGTTCGACACCTGGCCTGCACGATCGTGCCGTAGACACGTGGCTTGGTGCCTACAGCTCACCGGCGAGCGAGGCCCTCGACATCCCTGTCAGCCTCCAGACATGCGATATGCAGGAAGGCGCCACCGATGACATCCATGAGCACCTCATTCCCCACGCACCGACCGACAGTCGTTGTGTTGGTGTTCAGCTTCTGCTCTTGCAAGTCATTCTTGGGCGACTAGGGCGATCGGATCGCCGTGCCTACCGCAGGCGCCGGACCGGTCGCAGACCAACCGTCGTGTCGCGACTGCTTGGTGACTTGCCATCGCGGGCGGTCGTGCGCGCGAACTCCGGCCCCTGATGCCACGCACCGCCGCGAACGACGCGCAGCTCGTCGCCTTGCCGCGCGATCGTGCGCTGCCGCAAACCATCGCCGCGGCGCGGGGTGCTGTCGGCGTAGCTCAGCTTTTCGTCTTCGCACCACTCGGCGACGTTGCCGTGCAGGTCGAACAAGCCGAAGGCATTCGCCGCGAGCAGGCCCACCGGTTGGGTGCCTGACTTGAACCAGCCGCATTCGGCAACTGCCGCGAGGTCGGGCCCACTGCTCCACGGCCAGCGGCCGCGCGCGCGGCACGCTAGTTCCCACTGGGCCTCGGTCGGCAAGTTCATGCCAAACCGCGTCAGCACGTAACGCCCCTCGTGCCAGTCGATGCCGGTCGCCGGCAGCAGCGGATCCTCGTTGAGCGGCATGGCGCCGGTGAGGCGACTCCACTGCGCTTGGGTCAGTTCGGTGCAGGCCACCAGGAACGCATCGAGCGCCACCGACGACCCGGCGAGTTCGTCATCGTTCGCGAGCTCATCGTTGCGATCGACGCCCGGGCGATTGCGGCGGGCGCCTTGTTCGAGTCGCCCGCTCGGCAGCAAGGTGAACACGATGCCGGTGCCGGCCCCCGTCAGCAGACTGCCGGTTGCCGGATCGCGCGTGGGCAGCGGATAGCCGACGGCGTGGCTGGCGAGATCGAGGAAGTGCCACAGCCCGGTGGCGCGCTCGGCGCCGAGTGGCACCAGACCGGCCATGACAGGAATGCGCAACCCGCGGTAGTCGCGACACGCACTGGTGCCGTCGCTGCGTTGCACGCTGGCGATGGCGAGCTGCCACGCCTCTGCGTGCTGGGCTTTGGCTGGCGCGATCACCGTGGTCAGCAACTGTTGGCGTCGCTGCACGCGCCGCAGGGGACCGAGCTCGCTGTGGAACGTCGCCAGCTGCACATCCAAACGCTGCAGCGCGTTGGCCAGATGTAGCGCCGCGAGGTCGCTTGGCCGATCGTCGTCGGCGTTGCCGCGCGCCATCAGGCTGCTCAATCGTTGGCGCAGCTTGTCGCGTTCCCGTTCGAGCGGCAGGCCGTGCATTTGCAGCCATTGCGCGTAGGCGGCTGCGTGTTCGGGCCAGGGTGGCGGCAGGGCTTGCTCGGCGCTGATCGCGGCGGCAAGGCGCTCTTCGTTGGCGAGCAGCAAGAAGCCGGCATCGGCCTTCTCGGCGCTCACCTGTTGCAGCCGCTTGCTCTCTTCGGCGCTGGCGTGCGCCATGCGCACCGACGACCACATCGTGACGAAGGCGATGCACAGGCCGACCGCCGCGATCGCGATGGCGATGGACTGCGGCCGATTGCGCCGCACAAACTTGCGCAGGCGATACCACGTCGAAGGCGTCACCACCTGCACCGGTTGGTCGGTGAGATAGCGCCGCAGGTCCGCCGCCAGCTCCCCGACACTGCCGTAGCGCTCTTCGCGCGCCTTGGCGATCGCTTTCAAGACGATGCCGTCGAGGTCGCCGCGCAACTGCGAACGGCGTTCCCGCGGGGCGGCATCGCTCGGCCGGGAGGGCATGTGGTTCTGCACCACGTCGGCGATGCCGGCGACACCGCGCGAACGCAGGGTCACGCTCGGGATCGGTAGTTGGTCGCTGAGCAGTTCGTAGATCTGCACGCCGAGTGCATAAACATCGGAGCGGGTGTCGAGGTCTTCGACGTTGCCCGCCGCTTGCTCGGGACTCATGAACTCCGGCGTGCCCATCAAGGTGCCGCGCAGCGTCATGGCGCCGCCGTGCAGCAGTGGGCTGTCCAGCGACTTGGCGATGCCGAAGTCGATCACCTTGGGCTGTGGCGTTCCCTCGGGATCGGCCACCAGCACATTGTTGCTGCTGAGATCGCGATGCAGCATCGCCTTCTGATGCGCATGTTGCATCGCGTCGAGCACCGACAGGAACAGTTGGATGCGCGCGCGCAGCGGCAGTCGCTTCTTGCGGCAATGGGCGAGCAACGTGGGACCGGCGACCAGTTCCATGACGAAGAACGGGCGGCCCTTCGGAGTCGTGCCGGCATCGAGCAAGCGCGCGATGCCAGGATGGTCCATGCGATTGAGGGCTTCGCGTTCGGCGGCGAAGCGCGCCAGCACATCGCGCGAATCCATGCCGGCGTTGAGGATCTTGACGGCGACGGGACGGCGGATCGGTTCCTGTTGTTCGGCGCGGAACACCGTGCCAAAGCCACCGCGGCCGAGTTGTTCGAGCAGCAGGTACGGGCCGAGTGGCTGCGGCAGATCCGTGTCGCTGTCGATGTCGCTATGACCGCCGCTGCTGGCGCTGCCGCTGCCAACGGTGAACGGCACCGCGACGCCCGCACTGACGAGCCAGTGCCGGATGGTGCCGGTGTGCTCTGGATGGGCGAGCAGCAGGCGGCGCAGGGCGTGTTCGCGGGTCGCGTCGTCGCCTTCGAGAATGCCGAGCACGGCGTCCTCGATCGCCTCGGGCAGGTCCCCGGTGTTTGGCCGCTGCTCGTGCATCGATCGCGATCATGGCGCGATCGTTGGCGACCGGCTAGTGCGTGCCGACGCGGTCGCGCACGATCAGCAAGTGCGGTTCGCGATGATCGGCTCGCAGCGCCCTGCGTTCGAACGAGGCGGCGGCGGTGGCGGCGACCCCGAACGTCGTCATCGTGGCGTGCACATCGATCGTACCGATCAACTTGCCATCGACACCGCCGCGGCGGCAGACGTGGGCAAGAATGCGGCGCGCATCGGCGCCGTCGCGGGTGCCCCAGTTGATGCGGAAGCGCGTGAAGGCCTGCTCGGCCGCCACCGGCTTCACCTTCTTGGGCTTTTGCCAGGCCGGTACGGCACCGGGCTTGCCGCGTTGCTCAGGCGTGAGCCGCTTGATGGTGGGGGCGGCGGTGGTTTCAGGCGCGTGCTTTGACGTCGTGTGCTTTGGCAAGGCCGCAATGCGATGCTCAAGCGTCGCCTTGCGAGCAGCGGTGGTTGCGGCGTGGGCGGGTTCTGCCTCGGCAGCCTCAGCTTCGACGGCGGCGACCGCTGGTATGGCCGCGGCGCGTGCCGGCTTGACCGTCACTGGCGCCGGGGCGGGTGGAACCGCCGGTGACTCCACCTCGCGCTCCAGCGTGACCACGAACGGCTCGCGCACCCCCGCGACGGCGTTGGCGAGCAAGGCTGCGACGACCGTTTGCGGATCACGGCCTGCCAGCAGGTTGGCGGCGATGGCGGTCAGCGCGGGGGGCACGGCGGTGCCGTTGTTCAACACCGCTTCGGCGCGTTCACCAGCACGCGCGCGTTGCACGGCGAGCACTTCCTCGGCGCCGGGGCTGCCCTGCAGGCTCGCTTGCAAGCGCGCTCCTTCGTACAGCCGACGGACGAAGTTGGCGCGCGTCTTGACGACCAGCATGTAGCTGCGGCCCTTCTGGCCAGCACGTCCGGTGCGGCCGCTGCGATGCACGTACGTCTCCGAATCGATCGGCGGATCGAAGTTGATCACTGAGGTGACGTCGGCGATGTCGAGGCCGCGCGCCGCGACGTCGGTGGCGATCAGGGTGTGGATCGCGCCGCGACGGAACGCTTGCAGCGTGCGCGTTCGTTGCGCTTGCGCCAGTTCGCCATGGATCGGCAACGCCAGGAAGCCATCTCCCGCGAGCTTGTCGGCGAGCCCTTGGGTGTCCTCGCGCGTGCGCACGAACACCAATGTGCGTTCATCACCAGCGAGCAACAACAGGTTGACCAGCACGGCGTACTGTTCGCGCGCCGCCACCTTGACCGCGATGTGTTCGATGTCGCCGTGCGCCGCGCCCGCCGGCGTGCCTGCGACCAGCTTCACTTTCTGCTGGAAACGATCGGCCAACGCCTTCACTGCGTTCGGGAAGGTCGCCGACACCAAGTGCGTGCGGCGTTGCTTTGGCAGCACTTCGAGGATCGCGTCGAGCTCGTCCTTGAAGCCCAGGTCGAGCATTTGGTCCGCTTCGTCGAGCACCAGTTGGCCGACGCTGCTGAGATCGAGCGCCTTGTTCTCAATGTGGTCAAGCAAGCGACCAGGCGTGCCGACGACGACGGCGGGGCGACGCTTCAGCTGCTGCCGTTCGCGCGCGATGTTGGTGCCGCCCGTGACGACTTCGCAGCGCACCTGCGGCAGATCGGCGAACAGCCACTCCAGTTCTTCTTTGACCTGCGCCGCGAGTTCACGGGTCGGGGCGATGACGAGGGTGGTCGGGCCCTTGCGGTCGTTGGCGGCGACGCGCGCAAGCAAGGCGAGGCCGAGGGCGACCGTCTTGCCGGAGCCGGTTTGCGAGGTGATGCGCAGGTCGTGTTCGCCGTCATCGGCCGCGAGCACGGCGGTCTGCACTTCGGTTAGCTGGGTAAACCCTCGACGCTGGAGCGCGGGTCGCAAGGCGGCGGGAACGGCAGCGAAAACGCTGGCATCCGGCACAGCAGGGGCAGTTTCTTGGGTGGGCATGAGCGTGCCCTCGGCAGAGTACATCCGCCAAGGTTCGGCGATATGCCTCTGCGCGTCAACCGCCGCGACCTGCATCTAGGAGTCTGGGCCACGGGATGCCCGGCCAAGGCTGAAGAATTGGGACTCAGAAAATCCTCTTCGCAGTTGGCGTGCGTAGAAGAGTTGCATGGCTCAATTCCGCAAGTCCGAGAGTCCAGACCAGGGGTTTCTGCTGCCGCCGTCGC
>CANEYR010000193.1 GCA_947444055.1 Planctomycetota bacterium | reverse complement strand
CCCTGCGCGCGAACTGGTGGTGCCGACCCTGGGCACGCTCTACAGCCTCGGCGATGTCGAAGCCTCGGCGGACGCGCCGGACACACGCCTGTCCACCGAGTTGCGCACGGCCACGGGACCGGATGGCAAGCCGACGATGAACGGGTTGGTGGCGCTGGCGGTGATGGCGTTCTTCGCTCTGTGCAGCCAGTGCGCCGGCACCTTGGCGGCGATTCGCCGCGAGACCAACTCGTGGCGGTGGCCGGTGTTCACGTTCGTCTACATGACCGTGCTCGCCTGGCTGGCCGCGGTCACCATCTACCAAGTCGGCAGCTGGCTTGGCTATGGCCTCTGATCGCTGCCGCTCGGCTGGCTGTCGCCGGGCGGCGGGTTCCACCAGACGTCACCCTTGTCGGCGATCGCGAGTGCAGCCGCCGCGCGCGTCGTCGCGAGCATGGCCTGCGACAACGGCGTGAACGTGCGCGCGGCGGCCCACGCGGCGTCCTGTTCTGGCGGATCACTTAGGCCGAGCAACGCCACGTCGGGGTCGAGGGTCAGCGTGTAGTGCACACACTGCGCGACCGTCAGCTTGGGTCGCACGCGGCCATGCGGGTGCGGGGCGAGCGGACGTTGGTAGCCTTCGGTGTCTGCAAGCAGCTTGCCAGCGCCGAAGGTCTTGAAGCACACGGTGCCGACGCCGCGCGCCTTGGCCAACGGCAGAATCTCGGTCTCGTAGCGGCGATCGGCGAACGGGCCGAGCGGGAACATCACGACATCGCACACACCCGCCGCGATGGCCGTGCGCAGGACGTCGGGGTGGTGGCTGCTGAGCCCACGAAAGCGCGCGCGGCCTTGCTCGATCTGCGCGGCCAGTTGCGCGAACCCACCGCCCGGCGCCATCAGCTTCTGCAAATCCTCGCCGCGTGAGCAAGCGTGGAACACGAACAGGTCGACGTGGTCGAGTCGCAAGCGCGCGAGGCTCTGTTCGATCTGGGCGGCCACGGGTTCGTGCAGATGATCGATCTTGTCGATCACGAACACGCCGTCGCGGCGACCACGCAGCGCTTCGCCGACGATTTGTTCGCTGTAGCCATCCTCATAGTTTGGCGCGGTGTCGACGACGTTGAGTCCGGCGTCGAGCGCGCGGCGCAAGGTCGCCACGCATTCCGCCAGGGGCCGCGAACGATCGGCGAGGTCGCCGATGCCGAGTTGGGTGGCGCGGAAGCCGGTGCGCCCGAGTGCGTGGTGGGGCCTGAAGACGGGGCTCATCGCGATGGCGTTGGCATCTTGTTGGGGGCGCAATGTAGCGTGTTCGTGTGCGTGCGCGGATCGACGAGCATGGCTTTGCAGTCAGCGAGAACGTGCTGCCGCCCGAGCTCGTGCCCGCTCTCGGCGTGGCCTTCCGCGAGGCCGTGGGTGATCGGCCGGGGGTGCGCACTGGCCTTGCTTTCGAGGTCGTGCAAGCACTCGCTCGTTCACCGGGGGTGCGCGCGCTCGTCGAGCCGCTACTCGGTCACGGTGCGTTCGCGTTTCGCGCGACGCTGTTCGACAAGACCATGCATGCGAATTGGTTTCTCGCCTGGCATCAGGATCGTGTGATCCCGGTGCAACAGCGCACCGACGAAGTGGGGTTTGGCCCGTGGTCCGACAAGGAGGACGGCGTCTACGTCGAGCCGCCCACAGCGATCCTAGAGCAGCTGCTGGCTGTGCGCGTGGACCTCGACGGCTCCGGGCCGCGCAACGGCGGCCTGCGCCTCGCCGCGGGAACGCACCGACTCGGCGTGCTCGATCGGCATCAGATGCAGGCGCACTTGGCCGTGCATGGCAGTGTCTGTCCAGAAGTGCCCGCGAGCGGTGCGTTGTGCATGCGTCCGCTGCTCGCGCACTGCTCGTCGCGTTCTGGGGCAGAGGCACCTCGCCGCATCGTTCATGTTGAGTTCGCCCCGGCAGAACTCCGTGGCCACACCAAGTTCCGGGCGAACGTGCGTTGAGTGGTGCGTTCGCAGAAGGCCGGAGGTTTCCGCAGCGAGGTGCGTCTGATGCGCCGTTCGTGTTTGGCGCGGCCTTGCCAGCAACCTGCTCAGTCCTTCGCCAATCCCTCACCTCTGATCCGCACGCTGTTCGTGTGACTACCGGAAGAACCATGCCTGCGCTCTTGCCCCGTTCCCTGGTCGGCGCCGACATCGGCACCGTCGGCACCCGCCTTGGGCCGCCGCTGCAATGCAAGTGTGTGGGGGATGAAGTGCACCTTGCCTATGCCGGGCCCGATGGCACCTACGTGCAAGACGGGGTCGTGCTGGTCGATGGTGTGGTGGTGCGCGAGCGTTCGTCGCTGCGGTCGCCGCCGTCGATCCACGGCTACTGGATCGGGCAGCCGATCGAACGTGTGCTCGACTGCTTTGGTCAGCTGCTCAGTGTGGTGCACCATTCGGCACTGCGAGAACTGACGTTCGCCGCCTGGCGCGTCTGTGTGCACGAAGGGCGCGTCGTGTTGGCCCTGCCTCGCGCGGTCACAAGAGCGTCGTGACCATCACCAAGTAGATCGCGGCACCGGTGAGGTCGGCGATGGCGGTGACCGCTGGCGTGCTGATCATCGCGGGATCGCCGCGCAGCTTCTTGACCACGAGCGGCGTCAAGGCGCCGAGCAGGGCGGCGGTGATGACGTGACCGATCATGGCGATGCCAATGATCAGCGCCACGTGCGCGACGGTGCTGAGTGCGTCGGGAGTCGAGGCGGTGCGGCTCACCAGGATGGAGTTGAGGAACGCGATGCCGCCGAGCAGGATCGAGATGAGGCCGGCGACGCGCAGTTCCTTCCAAACCACGGTCGCGATCTTGGCGGTGCCGATGTCGCCGACGGTGAGGGCGCGGATGACCAGGGCGCTGGCTTGCGTGCCAACCATGCCGCCGGTCGCCATCACCATCGGCAGCAGCGCCAACAACAAGCCGCTCGTCAGGTGCCCTTCAAAGCCTTGGATCACCGTCGAGGTGACGACCCAGAACAGCGCGAGCACGCAGATGACCGGGGCTCGCCGACGCACCTGACGCAACACTGGCTCTTCGAGGTAGTCGTAGTCGCCGAGTTCGGCGCCGTGCCCGGTCACGCCAGCCATCTTCTCGAAGTCTTCCTGCGCCTCTTCTTCGACAATGTCGACGGCGTCGTCGTGGGTGACGATGCCGACGAGGCGCCCTTGCGGATCGACGACGGGCAACGCGATGAGGTCGTAGTCGCGGATGATGCGCGCCGCCTCTTCCTGGTCGGCGTCGGCTGACACCGACACCAGGTCGGTCTTCATGATCTCGCCGACGGGTTTGCTCTCGTCGGCGAGGATGAGGTCGCGCAGCGATACGAAGCCGACGAGTCGTCCCGAACGGTCGACGACGTAGCTGTAGTAAATCGTCTCCTTGCTCGGCGCTTGGCGGCGCAGTTCGACGATGGCTGCGCGCGCGCTGAGCAACGGATTGAGCACGGCGTAGTCGGTGCTCAAGAACGCGCCGACCTGGTCGTCGCGGAACTTGCCGCGGCGCAACAAGTCTTCGCGCGCCGCACTCGGCAGCATGATCGTCAGTTGGTCGCGAACGCGCGGCTCGAAGCGTTCGAGGAACTCGGCGCGGTCGTCGCTCAACATCGACTGCAGCACCTTCAACACGCGTTCGCGGCCAGCGCCGGCGACGTAGATCTCTTGCACGTCGGGCTCGAGGTAGCCGAACACATCGCGCTCGAGGTCGGGCGGCAGCATCGCCAGCACGGTCGCGACTTCGTCGACGGTGAGAGCGCTCAGCACCGCGGCCGCGTCGGTTGGGTGCATGTCCTGCAGCACCGAAACCAAATCCTGATGGTTGCCCTCGGCGAGCAGTTCGCGAACCTCGGGGATCAGCAGGTGAAAACGCATGCGCCGTGCGAGCGGTTGGCGATCGGAACGTAGCGCGGCGCGCGGTCGTTCGCATCGGCTGAATGTGGGGGTGTGGTTGGGTGGTGAGTAGTGGTGCGGTCGCCGCGATGGATGGCAGTCGGTGGGATGGGCGTGTCGCTCGCTGTGGCCGTGGTGCGTTGAGCCGCGGCCGCGGCGTGGCTTGCGGCGGCGTACCGGCGGCGCGCTGGCGCGGTCCCGAGGCGGTGGTCCCGCGGCGCCATGTGGACCGAATCGCGAACTCGCGAATGGGTCGAGCACGCGCTTGACCAACCGCCAGAAGCTAGCTACCGTGCCCGCCTCGATTCGCCGCCGTAGGGTGGTGGAATCGTCAGGTCGGGGCGTGGCTCAGCTTGGTAGAGCGTTGCGTTCGGGACGCAAAGGTCGGAGGTTCAAATCCTCTCGCCCCGACCAGTTTTCATCTCGGGTCGCTGCCACGACCCATTGGGCAGGCGTGCTGGCGGCCAGTTCATAGTTCCGAGGCGTGAGTGATCTCCGGAACCACGACCTGCCAAGCATCCCGGCGCACGGCTTCCCGGTACTCGGGATCTTCATCCTGGCTCTTGCGGGTCAAGATGGCCGCAACGCGCACGCTCTGGACGTTACGCAACTCGGCCTGCCATCGCTGCGCGGCCTGAGTCGCGAGGGCGCCAACGCGAACGCCTGCCGCATCCACCAGAAACAGTCGGTTGCCTGAAGGGTCCAGCCGCAACGCATCGCCTGTGCAAAGGCCGTCGATCGCCGCCGCAATACGTTCGTGGTTGGCGGCCCGTCCGGCGAAGGCGAGCCAGATGTCAGCCTGGCTTAGCAGCTCGTAGCGCAGAGAGGGAACGTCTGCCCGATTTACTGGCTTCTCGCGCAGGGAGCGGTGGATGCAGTCGCCCCGCAACCTCGGGATCCACGGCGCGCCGCCATTCCGGCACTGCAGCAGGGTCAGGGTCTGGCGGGCACGAGTCATCCCCACGTAGTAGAGACGGCGGAGCTCCTCCAGGGTGCCGCCGTCGCGGGCGTGCCAGTCACCATCGAGCAGGACAACGTGGTCGTGCTCTTCGCCCTTGCTGCCGTGCACGGTGCCGAGCATGACTCCCTGCCCGATTGTGCGTTCGCGGCGTTGTTCCATCAGCAGCTCGCCGAAGAACTCGCGCACCAGGTGCTTCTGCTGCGGGTGCTCCCCATGCTCATCCGTGAACGCGGCAAGCGATTGCAGGACGAATGCGACGGCCTGTTCGCGCGGGCGACGGATCTGCAGATCGGCGAGCAGGGCTCGAAGAACGGCCGCTTCGATGGTCTCGCCGCTGTGCGATTCCACTGCGCTCAGAAAGGATTGGACCTCGCGCAGCCGGTACAGCGAGTAGGCGTGGGCCGCATCGACGCGGTAGCGAACGGGAATCCCAGCACGCTCCAGGAGAGTACGAACAGGCGCGAGCCACGCGCGGCGAGGTGACAACACGGCGCAATGGTCCCAGGCGAAGTTGGCACCGGAGTCGAACAGCCGCTGCAGAGTGAACTGCACCGCCTCCGCCTGGTCCTCGATGCTGCCGACTTCGAGGATGTGCGCGCGACCGTTGGTCGTTGCGTCGAGGACGGCGTAGCGGCCGCCGTGCGGCTGCAGGCGGCGGTTCTCATCGATGCGGATCGGGGCATCCTGCTTCAGACGGTCCTGGTTCTGAGCGATCAGCTGGTTGGCGGCGGCGATGATGTGGGCCGTCGATCGGTAGTTCTCCACGAGGGGAAGGCGACGGGCGCCGTAGT
>CANEYR010000192.1 GCA_947444055.1 Planctomycetota bacterium | reverse complement strand
TGGCCTGTCCGGCGCCAGCCTGATGCTGCAGCCGGCGGCGATCCATCCGACGTTGCCGAATGGTGGGTTCGCGCTCGGCGACGGCCACGAAATCCGCTTCTGAGCCGGCTCGGCCGCTGCCGCGAAAGCGCGGCGTGCCGGCGGTCTCATGCGCGATCGCTGCTCTCAGCGCCGCAGCACACTGCGCGCAGGCCGGCTCGCGGTGGGCGAGCCGGCGGCGAGGCGAGCCTCGCGTCGTCTGCGGATCAGCTGTTGCCGATCGTGATCTGTGCGCCACCCGAACTGCCCAGCGGAATGGCGAACGGCAGCGTGAAGTCGAGGTCGAAGTACTGGGTGGACAACTGCGCGCCGATCAGTGCGTTGTTCGGCGGCAGCGGCAGTCCGAAGCTCGCGGTGCCGCCCCCGGTGTTGAACACCGTCGAGAGGATGGTCGGGGCCGCGTAGACCAGCAGCCCTGGTTGCCCACCCGGCACCGGCAGGCCCGGCAGCAGCGCGCCGAAGTCGATGGCGAGCAGGCTGACGCCGCCCGGGAACATGCTGGTGCCGTCAATGGTCAACGCGGCATTGCCGACGGTCGGGGTGCCGTTGACATTGATCACCGGGGTGCCCGCGCTCGTCGGCGAGCCGGTGCCGGCGTAGAGCACGCTCGATGCCACGGCGCCGTAGATCTCGAGGCGATCGACATACATGCCGGCGAGGTTCGGGTTCGACGACACGCACTCGCGGTACTGCAGGTAGACCGCGCCGGTGCGCACCGTGGTCGTGCCGGTGAAGCGCTGGCCGTCATCGATGCCGTAGTTGCCGCCGAAGTTGGCGACGTAGTTGCCGTTGTCGACGCGCAGACGCAGGCGCTGCCACCCATCGTTGGTGCCCGGCGTCGCGGTGATCGGGCCGGCGAGGATCGTGAAGGGAGCCGCGCCGCCGCCGTTGAGATCGACGAGGTAGACGTCCGTGGCGGTCGAGCTGACGAAGGCCATCCACGCGAGACCGGTCGCGCCAGGCGCGTTGTTCAGCGTGCCGGTGCAAAGGCTGGTCTGCGCGTAGTAGCCGCCGGTCACGTTGGTTGCCGTGGCGTACGAGTTGGTCGTTCCGGCGACGCCGAACGCCCAGGACTCGCCCTGACCCACCAACGCCGCGAGGGCGGGATTGCTGCCGGTCACGTAGACGTAGACCTCGGCGAGGAAGCTGGTGCCGAGCACGACTTGCGGCTGGATCACGTTGCCGCCGCCGGTCGGATCCTGGATGCGCGCCAGGTTGCCACCCTGAGGCGACGGTGGGTAGGTGCGAACCGTGCTGGTCGCGATGGTCACCGCAGCCGGATCGAAGATCATCGCTCCAAGGAACGAGTGGCTGACGTTCGGCATGATGGAGTTGATCGCGCCGTCGCAGTTCTCGGCGAACGACAGCGGCAGGTTCTGCGTGGAGCCGTTGGCAGCGCCTGGCGTCCAGCCCATCATCACGAAGTCGACGCTGTTGATGTTGCTGTCGTAGCCGTCGACGAAGCGCTGCGGCGTCAGCAGACCCTGCGGCAGGAAGCCCGCGGCGTCGAACAGGATGTACTGGCCCCACAGACCGTGGCCTTCGAGCCACGGCGGCACGGCCAACGTCCAGGACTGGTAGCCCCATACGACCCCGTCGATCACCGTGCCGAGGTCGTCGCGCAGCGTCACGCCGTCGGCACCGTTCTCCATCGTCAGGCCGGGCAGCGCAGCGGTGATGACGAAGGTGACGTTCGGCACCCCGACCTGGCCAACCACGATGTACTGGCCGGGGTTGATCATCGTCGTCATCGAGCCCGCCACGCCGGGGAACGTGAACACGCCGTTGGCGGCGCCAGCGGTGCCCTCTTCGCCGGTCAGCGTCCAGCCCGAGATGTCGACGGGCGCGGCCGTGCGATTGACGATCTCCACGAACTCGAGGTTGTCGGTGCCGGAGTCGTCATTGCTGTATTCGTTGATGACGACGGTTGCCGGGGAGGGACCTGGGCCTTGAGGCGAGAAGCGAGGCGAGAGTCAGCAGCATTGAGAGGCTCTTGGGTGTGAAGGATGGCTCGTGGCATAGGCACGAACCGCGCGCGAACCTAACCAATGCGCCCGGGGCCGCCAGCCCCAGGACATGGATCTTGCAAGCGGTTCCGCAGCCGCTTCCGTAGCAGCGCATCCCACGCGGCAGCCACTGCTGGTCCTGGTTCGCGAACGATGCTCGATGCTTGGTCCTGTGATGGCCTGTTGCCATCGAGATCCCGGGTCGGCGGGTTCGCGCCGGACTGCCTCGGAGTGGGTGCGCGAAGCGATGGCTGCCGCGTGTGCTACCCTGCCGCCCAATGCGTTCCGTTTTCTGCGCGGCCTTGCTGTTGGCGGGCTTGGCTGGTCTCACCACGGGAGCCGCTGCCCAAGCGGGCAAGAACATCCTGTTCTACGGCAACAGCTACTCGTCGCGGAACGGCGGCGTCGGCGACCTGGTGCGGCTGCTCGCGGTCGAGGCCGGGTTGTCAGCACCGACGATCGTGAAGCGATACGTCAGCAGCGCCGATCTGCAGTACCACGCGACCAACAGTGCGCAGGTCGCCGCGATCACGTCGTCACTGCCGGTTGGTCAGCGATGGGACTTCGTCGTGATGCAGGGACAGTCGCTGGAGGCGACCGCGTTGATGGGGGACCCGGTGCAGTTCCGGGCCTCGGCGCTGCAGATCCTCGGCAACGTGCGCAACCACAGCCCGCAGGCCAAGGCCGTGCTGTACCAGACTTGGGCGCGGGCGGTGGGCCACTTCCTGTATCCCGGCACGTTCGCTTCGCCACGGGTGATGCACGACGAGATCCGCGCCAACTATCTGCTCGCGCGCAGTGACCTCGATGCGGTCTACGGCGCGGGCGCTGCCAAGAACGCCGCGGTCGGCGATGGCGTGGCGCTGCTCGGCTGGCAGCCGTCCTACTACGACCCGGATCTGTTCCATCCGCTGCCGCCGATGACGTTGCTCGCCGGCATGTGTCTGTTCACGTCGATCTACGGGGTGCGGGTGTGTCCGCTCGAGCCGAACTTCGCCGGCAGCGGTGCGTTGGTCGCGTGGCTCTCCGGTCTCGGCATCGGCCGGGCGGAATGGGATGAGATGGCGGGGCTTGCCGATCTGTGTGCGGCGCGCAGCGTGCGGCCGTTCGCCGGTTCGAGCGATCAGCTCACGCTCGAGTCCGGCGTGGCGCCCGGCAATGTCGGCACGTGCACCGCGCACGACATCGGTCTCGGCGCGCTGCTGACGCTGCAGGTGCGCAGCCGCAACGGCGTCTACACGAACGCGCCGACGATGCTGCTGCTCAACCTGTTCCCCAATGGGCTGCCGCCGCCACCATCGCCGACCTGGCCCGAACTCGTGATCGACGTCGGCAGCATGCTCGTGCTGTTGCAGGCGCCCGGGCTGCAGCAACCGCTCGGCCTGACGCTGCCGCTGCCGTTCAGTTTTCCTGGCGCCTCGGTGCTGGTGCAGGGTGTGGCCTTCGCGCCGAGCAGCGCCACCGGCAATCCGCTGTTGACGACCACCGAGGGTTGCTTGCTGGTGTTCCAGTAGCAGTCGCTGGCTTCACCAGGGTGCGTCGAACGCGTCGAGCGGCCAGCGCATCTGGTGCCCATCGCGATCGCGCGATTGCACAGCGTTGCCCTCGATCGTGAACCGGAGTTGGGGCGTCGTGCCGTCGAGACCCAGGAGTTCGGCGGCGCCGAAATGCCGCTTGACCTCGCCTGGGACCGCGACGTCACTGCGCGCGAGCTGGCCGTGGCCGTAGCTCCACGCGAACTTCGTGCAGTCGGCGCTCCACGCCACCGACACGGGACCACCGGTGCGCGCATCGCCAACCGGGCTGTGCACGACGAGTTCGCTGTCCGTGGCGCCGGTTCGCGCGTCGAGCAGGCTGGCGAGCAGGCCGCCCCGTGAACAGAACAGCACGCGCCGGCCGTCGGGGGCGGCCGACAGCACGCGGTACGCGGCCTTGCCGGCGTCGATGCTGCGTTCCCATTCCCGGCGCCCGCTGGTCAGCGAGAAGCTCGCGACGGTGCCATCCCACGCCGCGGCGACGACGGTCGTCGGCGACGGGAACGCGAAGAAGGCCGGCACCGCCGCCGGCTCGCGCGTCAACTCGCGCACCTTGCCACTGGCGATGTCGAGTACCCGCAGCGAGCTCTGCTGGTGGCCGCCTTCGAGCACGACGAACACGACGTGGGTGCCGGCGGGGTGGATCGCGATTGCGGTGACGTTGTCGGCGCGCAGCGACACCAGCGCGCGGCGCTTGCCGGTGCCGAGTTCGCCGACCACCAGCGGGCCCATCGAATGCGCGTAGGCGCAGAGGCCGGACTCGCCGCTGAACGCGTGGCTGACGATGCCCATGCCGTTGTCGTCGCCCTTCGGTTCGCGGTAGAGCACGCGCTCGCTGTTGCGAACGTGGAACGGGCCGTTGCCGTCACCCAGATACAACCTGCCATCGACGCTGTGCCACTTCGACCCGGGCCACGGCTCCTCGTCGTCAGCGAGCAGCGCGCCGTACGGCAGGAACGGCCGCACCGGCTTGTCCTTCGCGTTGGCCGGCAGCGCGAACGGGCCCGCGGCCCACGTGCTCATCACGCCGTCGTTGGTGACGAAGAACAGAGCGTGTTGCTCGCACACGTGCGCCGTCACGAGGTCCTGGCTGTCGATGCCCGGTTTGCCCTGCCAGAGATCGACCTGCACCAGCGCCTGTTTGCATAGCGGACACGCGTGCTGCTGGATTTCGCCAGGCTTGCGCTGGCCGATCACGACCCGGCCGTCAGGCTCTGGCTCGAGCGGCGGTGAGAGCACATTGCGGCGCGCCGGCGGCGTGTTCTGCCCGTGCAGCGAAGCGAAGCAGCGTTCGGCCAGATCGCCGAAGTTCTGGGCACTGAGGCTCGCCGCGGTGAGTGCAAACGCGACGACGATGGAAGGGTGGTGGCCCACGAAGGGCTTCGTACTCGCCCTGACGACGGCAGTAACGCCCCCGGGTGCAGGTCCACGGTGCGCAGCCTCGGATGCGGGCGTCGGGGCGCGGTACGTCGCCGCTGAGCCGCGGATAAGGTGCCAGCGCATGCACATGCTCGCCGCGGTCGCTGCCGGTCTCCTGCTGTGTGCTTCCGACCATCCGTTGCGCCTGTGGTGGCTGCAATTGGTCGCTCTGGTGCCGTTCTGGTACGCGTTGGCGCACCGCCCGGCCAACCGCTCGGCCTGGCCACTGGGCACGCTGCTCGGCCTCGGCTATGCGGCACCTTTGGTGATGAGCGCGGGCGCGGCCGCGCCGATCCTGGTCGCCGCTGGCGCCAACGTGCGCGGATAGGCCATACAAGCAGCGGTCCCGGACCACCGGAACCCATCCCCGCCATCCTGCCGCACCCGCGCGCCCTCGTCCAGCCGGTCACTCCCGCCCGATTCGCGCCCCTTCGCAACCCACTTCGCGCCCACCGGGCACACCGCTCCCCCGCCGCGACCTCCGCGAGGTCACCGCACCTTCTTTCCCATCACTCCGCGACACCCGCGTCGACGGCCTCACCACCAGCCCCGCCGCCCGGCGGCGCGCGGCACGCCGCCAGCTCCGGCACTTCCGCGGACAGCCCCAGCGCACCGAGCACCTTGCGCACCGAGTCCGGGTCGTGGATCGCCGCAAGCACGCGCCTTGTTCCGAGCAGGTCCGATGCAGTTGCGATGCTGACGAAGTCGTGAGTTG
>CANEYR010000191.1 GCA_947444055.1 Planctomycetota bacterium | reverse complement strand
CTGTGGCGACAGGCAGGAAGCGTTCGACTTCCGCGGCCCGCGGCGGCCGTGACAGCACCGTTCGCCACAATTCGACCAGGCGTTCCTGCGGTGTGCTGCCCAGTTCGAACGTCGCATCGATCGTGGTATGCCCAGCGGCCAACACTTCGTGGAGCAGCGGACCGTTGCGCAACGCCAGTTCGCGCGCCAACGGGCTCGACGGCAGCGACGTCGACGGGGCCCGCCCGAGGACCGCGTCGACCGCCCGCACATAGGCATCCGGCGTCAGCGCCCGACTGGCGCGGGCCGCGAAGTGCGTGGCCGCTGGCCCCTCGTCACTCGCAGTCGGCGCCGCATAGGCAGCGGCGGTCACGATGAAGCTCACCAAGGCCGCCAGACTGCCATCGCCGCGATGAAACTGCTCGACGAGTGCCTGCAACATGCTGGCCGCACACGGTGCATTGCCGAGACGGTGGTCGTCGAGTGGTTCCACGAGACCGCGGCCAAACAAGCTTGCGAACACCCGATTGCAGGCATTGCGAGCCCACGCATCGTGACGGCGATCGACCACGAAGTCCGCGACCGCTTCCCGCAGTGCATCGCCCGCAACTGGTCTGGCGGTCGTTCCTGCGAGCGACAAGAAGTGCGGCTCGACGGCTTCGCCACCGTCGTTGTCAAACATCACGCCCGCCATGGTGCCGCCGGTTCCATCCGGTCGACGCAACGCGAAGCAGGCGCTGAAGGCGAGGTGCTCAGAACGGCGCCACCGATCCAATGGGTGATCGTGGCAGCGCGCGCAACCGATGCGCATGCCGAGCAAGGCGCGGCCGACGTACTCCGCACGATCGCGTGAATCCCCGAGACTCTCGATCACGCCGAGCGTGCCAAGGGCAACGCGGCGCGCCATCGTCGTCAGACTGTCTCCCTTGCGAATGCCCTCGACGAAGGCTGCCGCCATCGGCGCCTCGAACCACCGCGCCAAGTGCGCACCCCAGACCTCGGCAAACTCCGGGCGCGCGACCAATCGCGCCGCCGTCGCCGCCACGTCGGGATTCGCTGCAAACGCATCGAGTTCGTGCGGCGTGGGCGGCCGACCAACAAGGTCCATGTGCAGGCGGCGCGCCAACTGCAGGGCGTTCACGGGCAGCGCTGGCGCGATTCCCAATTCGTGCAAGTGCTCGCGCCAAGCGCGGTCAAGGCTGTGCCCCGTGTGACCTATCACCACCTCCCTCGCCGCGACTGCGAACGGCCGCACGAAGCGGGTGCTCGCCGTCAAGTTGCCAAACCTCGCCAGCAGGAACGTCTGCCCCGCCGCACGCACATCAAGAAGGCCGTCTTCGCCCACTTCAGCCACAGTCGGATCCGTCGACGAGAACAACGCAACGTCGCTGACATCCAGCACCGTGTCGACGTCGCCAGCGCGGAACGTGGCCTGCGCAACCAGGCGCTCACCGCGCACCGCGACAGCGAGTGCTTGCAGCGTCTTGCTCGATCCGCGCTGCCACGGCGCCCCCGCCGCAATCCAAAGACGCAGCATCTGGTGCGGAGTCCCATCGCGAACGAGCCGCCGACCGCCCCCATGGTCCAACCGACCTAGCGCCTTCTGCAGCAGCAGACTCTGATCCACCTCGCGGCGATCGAGCCGCCGTCCGCCAAGTTGCGTGGTGATCGCGGCGTAGTCGGCGGCAGGATCGCTGCCGAACAGGGATAGCTGAAACCCCGCCCGGCCGGTCGCGCTGCCGTGGCAATAGGCCGACGAGCAACCTTGTCGCTGCAGGACCGGCAACACGTCGAACGTGAAGTCGAGGTCCGTCGGCGGCGGTGCCGATGGCGCGGTCAGACTCGCGACCACGAGCACCACGAGGCTGCCGAGCCCGCCCTTCGCCGCAGCGCGTTTCATTTCACGCCATGCTTGTCGACGTACGCCTTCGCGCGTTGGCGGCTGTCGTCGGTGCCGTACTCAAGGCTGATCTGCAAGCGGAACATCTCGACGGCCTGCGTGCGCAGTGCCGCGTCATCACCAACACGCGCGTCGACCGCCGCGAATACCGCCGCGAGCTCGGTGGCGTCCGCGGCCTTCTGGATCGCACGACGCAACAGACCGCGCAGCTCGTCGTCCTCAGGTGGCTTGCCTTCGCGCGGCTTCGCAGGCGTCGTCGCTGCCGTCGGCGCCTTGCCGTCGCCGCTCGCCTCGCCGCGGGCGGGCCGTGTCTGCATGCGCCCTTCATTGCTCTTCTCGACTCGCTGCAGCAGCAGCGCCAAATCGATCGCGAGCGCGCGCAGCCGTTCGGGATCGCGGGTCAGCCGTTCTTCCATCGCCGCCCGCAGCGCCTTGCTGTCGGTCGGGATTGGTCCCGTCACTTCTTCGACCAGCCCGCGCAACACGCCAAGGTCCGCGCGGCCGGTGTCAGTGAAGGCCACCGAACGCACCACGACCCCGTCCTTCGCCAACACCAACGTCAGCGTCGCCTTGCGATGCAACGCGTAGCCGCCGGGACCGTCGATGCCCTCGGGGCTCACCAGAATGGGCCGGTGCAATTGCAGCGCATCCGAGCTGCGCTTACAGGCGGCCTCGGCTTCGTTGCGGTCGGCGGCGATGCGGATCGTGTGGGTCTCAAGCCCGGTCCACGCGAGCTGCACGGCGAGGCGGTCGAGACCCGTGATCATCGGCGCCGTGTTGCGCGACAGATCGTTCACGAACAGCAACACCGCGGGTCCCTTCTGCAACCTCGTCGCGGCGTCGAACTCCGTGCCAGCGAAGGGACCTGACGGCGCATAGACCTTGCAGGTCGGCAGCGGCGTCGCCGGTTGCGGACCCGACACCAAGGCAGGTGGTGCGGGGTCCTGAGCGAGCGGCGCCGCCGCGAGAGTTACGAGAACAGCGAACGACGCGACGAAGGCGAAGCGGCACATAGTCGCGGCATGCTACCGGGCGCTGTCACCGAGCACGGTCGGCATCGTTGGTCGGACTCGCAAGGACTTCGCATCACTGCGGCCCCAACCATGCAACCGCTGGCTCCGACGCCGGTCCGGCGAACGCCGTCGGTCGACGTGGCGACGAGACCCGTGGCTGCGTTCGTCACGCCTGCCCGAAGTAGATCGCGTTCACCTCACCATGATCGAGCAGCGGGTTGTCGAACCCCACCTCTTCGACGCTGGCGGTGGCAAACGCCTGGCGCAACCGATCGGTGACTTCCGGCTCGGCGGGCAAGCTGGTCCACAACGCGAAGACTCCACCTGGCCGCAGCTTGTGCCGCGCCGCGGTCAAGCCGGCGACGGCGTAGAAACTGGCGTGCGCTTCGTCGAGCAGGTGAATCGGCGAGTCGTCGATGTCGATCAGGATCGCGTCGTAGTGCTCACCGCCGACTGCCTGCAGCTCTTGTAGGCAATCGCCCTCGATCAAGCGGCAGCGCGGGTCAGCACACAGCGCCTCGCCGAGTGGCACCAGCCCGCGGCGATGCCACTGGATCACCGCCGGTAGCCGTTCGACCACGTCGACAACAGCGACGCGCGCATCGGCCAAGGCCGCCGCCGCGGTGTAACCAAGACCGAGTCCGCCAACCAGAACGCGCAGCTTGTCACCATGAAGACGAGCCAGCGCTCGCGTCGCCAATTCTCGTTCACTGTCAGTGTTCAGGCTCGACATCAGGAAGCGGCCCGCGAGTTTGACTTCGTAGACCCACTGGTCTGGCTGCGACACCGGCCGCCGTCGCCGCAGGATCAGTTCACCAAGCTCAGTGTCGCAGTAGTCGAGTTCTTCGAAGGTCGGTGGCATCGCGCTGCGGTTCTAGCGCCCAGCTTGGCGGAAGGCAGCCGACGACCTCGCCAGACCATCAAGTTGATGGCTCGCGTCCAACCACGAAAACGCCCCCCATGCTCAGGTGCCGACGCAATGCTT
This sequence comes from Planctomycetota bacterium, assembly GCA_947444055.1. Lineage (GTDB taxonomy): Bacteria > Planctomycetota > UBA1135 > UBA1135 > UBA2386 > UBA2386. The sequence continues at coordinate 1,930 of CANEYR010000191.1, read as the reverse complement.
GTCGAACATCGCGATCAGGTCACTGCACACCTGCTGCGCCGAACGACCCTCGATGCGGTTGCGCGGCAGAAAGTCGACGACCTCGCCATTCTTGAGCAGCGCCACCGAAGGACTCGATGGCGGGATGTGCGCAAAGCGACCGCGTGCCTGCGTCGTGGCCTCCTTGTCTTGGCCGGCGAACACCGTCGCCAATCGCTGGGGACGACGCCCATGCTGCAACGCCATGCGAACCCCGGGGCGCGCCATGCCCGCGGCACAGCCGCAGATCGAGTTGATGACGAGCAGTCCGGTGTGGGCCTTGTCGTCAATCCAGGCGTCGACGGCACCAGAGGTCAGCAGTTCTTGGAAGCCGATGGTCGTGAGTTCTTCACGCATCGGACGCACTTGGTCAGGGTCGTACATCGTTCACCGGGGAAAGGAGGGAATCGCCATTGCGTAGTATGAAGGAAGCGAGTTCGTCCCATGAAGCTGATCTCGATCGAGCCAACACCGAACCCCAACAGCATGAAGCTCAACCTCGACGAAAGCCTGTCGAAGGGGGTGAGCCGCACCTACACGACCGCGGACCGGGCCGCCTGTCCAGACCCCATCGGCAAGCTGCTCGACGTGCCAGGGGTGAAGAGCCTGTTTCACCTTGCCGACTTCATCGCCGTCGAGCGCCATGCACGCAGCGATTGGCAGGGCATTCTCGCTGGCGTTCGACGAGCCTTCGGCGAGGTGCCGGAGCCGGCGGTGGTGGCCGCTGCAGGGACGATGGCGGAGCCTCCCGCGACCTTCGGCGAAGTGCGGGTCGAAGTGCAGATGTTCCGCGACATCCCGATGCTGGTGAAGGTCTCCGCGGGAGCCGAGACCCTCAGGCAGGCGCTGCCCGAACGCTTCACCGGAGCGGTCCACCGCGCGGCGGCCCGCTCGCCGAACATGCTGATGGAGCGCCGATGGGTCCATCAGGGCGCGCGCTACGGCGAGTTGCAGCAGATCGCGCAGGAGGTCGCCGAGGATCTCACCGCTGCCTACGACGAGCCGCGGGTCGAACAGCTCGTGCGACGGGCGCTGCTCGACGGCGAACCAGTGAGCGAACCGCGAACGCACGCCATGCACGTGCCGCAACTGCCCGAGCACTCGGACTGGCGGGTGCGCTACGCCGTGCTCGAGCGGATCAGTCCGCGGCCCGACGCGATCCCGGTGTTCGCCAAGGCCCTGCGCGATCCACAGTCGACGATCCGCCGGCTGGCGGCGGTCTACCTGGGCCTCACTGGCGATCCCGCGGCGGTGCCGCCGCTCTGCGACGCACTGGCGGACGCGACGGTCGCCGTGCGACGCACAGCTGGGGACGCGCTCTCTGACCTCGCGGATCGCCGCGCCATCGGGCCTATGACCAAGGCGCTGGAGGACCAGAGCAAGCTCGTGCGCTGGCGCGCCGCCCGGTTCCTGTACGAGACCGGCGACGAGAGCGCCTTGCCGGCCCTGAAGGCGCGCCAGGACGACTCGGAGTTCGAAGTCCGCATGCAGGTTCGCCTCGCCATCGAACGCATCGAGGGTGGGCATTCCGGGCCGGGGTCGATCTGGCGGCAGATGACGAGCTGATTTGCCGAACCGCCGTCCCTCCGTCGCGGCACTTCCCGTTGGCCACCGCCGCACTCGGCCTACCGATGCGCCGGACTCCGCCCAATCCGCGTGCGGTGGCTAGACTCTGGTCCTTCTCAATCATGCGCATGCTGCTCTCGGCGTTGCTTTGTCTCTCGATCGGCGTCGCCCAAGACCCCGAACCACCGCCCGGCGGCTTCCTGTTCGCGCTGCGCGAATTCTCCGCCGCCAGCGGGCTCGGTTCGATTGCGTGGGTTGATGGCACGACGACGGCCCTCGATGTCTACCACCCGCTCGGGGTGCCGCCCGCGACCGGCTGGCCCGTCGTGCTGCTCGTGCACGGCGG
>CANEYR010000190.1 GCA_947444055.1 Planctomycetota bacterium | reverse complement strand
CTGCCAGCGACCGCGCGCCAACGTGGCGCCTTGCCGGTGCCGTTGCCGATGCCGGTCGCGGGCGCTGGCGAGTTCTCACCCGATGGCAATCGCTTGGTCTACTCGCCGCTGTTTCGCGACTTCCGCACGTGGAAGCGCTACGAGGGCGGCTGGGCGACCGACCTGTACGTGTTCGATCCGAGCAGCGGTGTCGCTGAGAACATCACCAACCACGTGCGCACAGATCGCGACCCGATGTGGATCGGCGAGCGCGTCTGGTTTTGCAGTGATCGCAGCGGCACCCTCAACTTGTGGTCGTACGACTTGGCGGCAAAGAGCGTGCACCAAGAGACCTTTAGCACGACGTGGGACATGCGCTGGCCAAGTGCTGGCGGGCCGCAGGACGAACGCATCGTCTACGAAAAGGGTGGTGAACTGTTCTGGTTTGACACCAAGGCGCGCACCGAACAGGCGATCACGATTCGCGTGCCTGAGGAAGGGCTGTTGACGCGGGCCTCCACGGTCGACGCCAGCCCTTGGATCGAACACTTCGCGCTGAGCCCCGGTGGTCGACGCGTCGCCATCGCTGCCCGCGGCGACCTATTGACGGTACCGAAGGAACACGGCGACGTGCGCAACCTCACGCAGACGAGCGATGCGCACGAGAAGCATCCCGTGTTCTCGCCCGACGGCACCACGCTCGCCTACATCAGCGATCGCACCGGCGAAGAGCAGATCTGGTTGGTCGACCACCAAGCCCAAAAGCCAGCGCGCCAACTGACCGATGGCTTGCGCAGCATGTTGTTCGACCCGCTGTGGTCGCCGGACGCCGCCTGGATTGCCTGCAGTGACAAGGACGGCGTGCTGCGGTTGTGTGACGCGGTCAGCGGTGCTCTGACGGTCGTCGCCGACGAGCCGCGTGGGCAACTGCGCGATGCTGTGTGGTCGCCGTGCTCAGGCCACCTCGCCTTCTCGTGCACGGTCGGCACCGAATGCCGTCAACTGCACATCTACACGCTCGCCGACAAGTCGCTGCACGTGGTGTCGCGACCGCTGGCGAACGACAGCACGCCCTGCTTCGACCCCCGCGGCGAACGCCTGTTCTTCCTCGGCCTGCGCGGTTTCCAACCGCGCCTTGCCAGCGACTACGAGTGGGACTTCCAGGTCGATCGCGCTTGGGGTGTGTTCGCCTTGGCGCTGCGCCAGGATCTAGGCCCGTACTTGCACAAGCGCAGCGATGAAGCGGCAACCGCGGTCGCCGCCACCGAGGCGCCGCCCAAGTTCGCAGCCCCCATCTCGATCGACTTCGACGGCCTCGCCGAGCGCGTCGAGATGCTGCCGTTGCCGCTCGACAACTACACGGCGCTGGTCGCGGCTGGGGAACACGTGCTGGTTGGCAAACGCGGCGGCAATTACTACGGACGCGACAGCGACCAGCCGACCAGCTTGCACGCGTTCTCGCCGAAGGAACGCAAGACGGAGCAACTCGCCAGCGGCGTACGCGGCTTCGCTGTCTCGCCAGACGGCAGCCACGTGCTGGTGCGCACCGCCAGTGGGTTTGTCGTCACCGAGGCGACCATCAAAGGCAAGGAAGGACAAAAGACGATCGACCTGCGCGGGCTGCCGGTCACCAAGGTGGCGAGCGATGAGTACTGGCAGATCTTCCAAGAAGTGTGGCGGCGTTACCGCGACTACTTCTACGTCGCCAACCTGCACGGCCACGACTGGGCGGAGCTGCGCCAGAAGTACGCGCCGCTGTGCGCGCACGTGCGCCATCGCAGCGACCTCAACTACGTGATCGGCGAGATGATCGCGGAACTCAACGTCGGCCATGCCTACATCGCCGGCGGCGACCTCGGGGCGCCGCCGCGCACGCCGGTGGCGTTGCCGGGCCTCGTGCTGACCTTCGACACCGCCGCTGGGCGCTACCGCATCGAACGCATCCTGCGCGGCGAGAACGACGACGAGGTCTATCGTTCGCCGGCGACGGCAATCGGCGTCAACCTGAAGGCGGGCGACTTCCTACTCGCGATCGACGGCGACGAACTGCTGCCGCAAACGAGTCCCTACCAACTGCTGCGCGGCAAGCTCGGCCGCACCGTGACGCTGACCGTGCACGACCAGCCGCAGTTCGGCGGCGCGCGCACCGTCGCCATCGAACCGATCGAGAGTGAAGAGAAGCTCTTCTACCTGAGCTGGGTGCAAGCCAACCGCGAACGCACCGCCGCCGAGAGCGGCGGCAAGCTCGGCTACGTGCACTTGCCCGACATGGGCCAAGACGGCATCCGCGAGTTCATCAAGCAGTACTACCCGCAGCGCGACAAGGCAGGTCTCGTCATCGACGACCGCCACAACGGCGGCGGCAATGTCTCGCAGATGGTGCTGAACCGCTTGCAGCGCGAATTGCTGATGTGCACGTTCGGGCGCACCACCGGCTATCGCCCCTACCCACAGGCCCTCTTCCACGGCCACCTGGTGTGCCTTTTGAACGAGAACAGCGCCAGCGACGGCGACATCTTCCCGGCGATGTTCCGTCGCGCGGGCCTTGGCAAGCTGGTCGGCAAGCGTTCGTGGGGCGGCATCATCGGCATCACCAACCGCGGCATGCTGATCGATGGCGGCACCGTCAACGTGCCGGAGTTCGGCAACACCGAGCCCGGTCCAAACTGGACGATCGAAGGCCACGGCGTCGACCCGGACCTCGTCGTCGACAACGATGTGCACGCGGTGTTGCAGGGCAAGGACCCACAACTAGACCGCGGCATCGAAGTGCTGCTCGACCAGATCGCCAAGTCACCTCGCCCATTGCCGACACCCCCACCGCCACCCGTGAAGACCGGCCGATGAACGCACGCCCATCTGCAAAGGGGCGCATGCCCGAATTGCGCCTGAAGATCCGCACCCACGGACGGCACCCTTGGTTCTATCGCAAGATGATCCAGAAGCCGGAGTCGGCGCTGCCAGCCGGTTGTGCGGCGATCGTGCGCGATCGCGACGGCCAAATGGTCGGCACCGGTTTCTACAATCCACGCGCCGAGTTGGCGCTGCGCATGTTCGCCGACGACATCGTTGCCGACGTTCCCGCGCACTTCGTGGAAGCCCTGCGCACGGCGGTGTTGCTGCGCGAAGAAGTCTTGGGGCTGCCGAAAGTCACCGACGCCTACCGGCTCGTGCATGCCGAGGCCGATGGGTTTCCGGGTCTCGTGCTCGACAAGCTCGGCACCGCCTTCGTCGCTCAGGTGGCCTCGCTCGGCATGCTGCAACAGCTCGAACCAGTCGGCGAATGGCTGCTGCGCAAGTACCCGGGCAGCAAGCTGGCGCTGCTGCAGGACAAGGAATGGGCTGAACGCGAAGGCATGGACAAACTGCCGCGACCGGCGGCGCTGTCGACGACGGTGACCGAACATGGCGTGCGTTACGCCGTCGAAGCGGGCACCGGCCACAAGACCGGGTTCTTCGCCGACCAACGCGACAATCGCCTCATCGTGCGCTCACTGAGCAAGGGCCGTTCGGTGCTCGACCTCTGCTGCAACAGCGGTGGCTTCGCGATGAACGCCGTGCTCGGCGGTGCTGCCAAGGTGGTCGCTGCCGACCTCGACGAAGTGATGGTCGCGCAGACGAACCACAACGCCGCCGCCAACAAACTGAAGTTGACGACGGTGCACGGCGACGCCTTCGATCTGCTGCGCGAGGCCCAGCAAGGCGCCCACGACTTGATCGTGCTCGATCCGCCGAAGTGGGTGCACCACAAGGACGAAGTCGAGACGGGCATGGGCCGCTACTTCGACCTCAATCGCCTCGCCTTCGAGAAAGTCGCGCGCTCCGGGCTGGTCGTCACCTGCTCGTGCTCGGGCAGCGTCAGCGAAGGCGACTTTCTGCGCACGCTGCGCGACGCCGCTGCCGCCGCCCGGCGCGATGCGCGCGTGCTGATGCTGCGCGGAGCTGGAGCCGACCATCCGTTCGCACTCGAATGTCCGGAGACGCGCTACCTCAAAGTCGCCGTCATGCAGGTGCGCTGACCGCGTCACGCGCTGGGGGCCTCCCACGCGTGCACGAAGGTCTCCAGCTCGACGCCGAGTGCCTCGGCCATGCGATTGATGTAGTTGAAGTAGCTGACGACCTGCGCCGCATCGTGGATCGCGACGTCGTCGAAGCCGACCGCTCGCAGCGCACCGACGTCGTCCTGGTGCATCGTGCGCACTTCCCTCGTCAACTTGTTGGCGAACACACACAGCGCCTGATCCGCGGCCGTCAGCGGGGCGGTCCGCCAATCCTGCGCAATCGCCCGCACGTGGGCATCGCGTTCTGCCTCGGCCAAGAAGGTGACCTCAACCCGGAGGTCATGGGCGTGCGCGCGCAGTCAATACAGGCAGTGGTTCTCTTTGCTGACGACCACCGCGAGCAGTTCGCGTTGGTAACGCGACAGCGGCGACGGGCCGAACATCACCGCGGCGTACATCTGCATCGACGCGCGCAGCACCGCGGGGTTGGGCGTCATCAGGCGCACGATGTTCCAGACGCGGCCACCGCGGCGACGCGCCGCTTCGAGTTCGCGTTGGCACTCACCGGTCGCTTCGTCGTCGCTGGTCAGACGGATGTAGGGCATGGCAGGTTCGCGCTCAGGAAGAGGCTGGGGAAGGTGTTGGCACGCGTTCGAGCAGCGACTCGGCACCGAGGTCGCGACAGAACGGTTCCAGTTCGGCGGTCGGGCCGCGCCAACGAAGGTCATCGACGGCTTCCGACAACGGCACGTCGGTGCGCAGCGTCGCCAATCGCCGATAGAGCAGCGCGTCGTCGCGCTGGGCCTGCAGGGCCAGCGCCAACGCCGCCGCACCGCGCACCGGCACCGCCCAGTTCGCGACGTCATCGGGGATCGCTTCTAGATGTTGGTAGTGCGCCAACACGGTCGCGGCCGACTTCATGCCCCAACGCGGCAACCCGGGAATGCCATCGGCGTCGTCGCCGACGAGTGCCAGCAAGTCCGGGATCGAGGCCGGACCGACGCCGTACTTCGCCCGCACCGCGGCGGCGTCGAGTTCGAGCTTCAAGCGACGGTCGAACTGCACGATGCGCGTGCCGGAGACGATCTGCGCCAGGTCCTTGTCAGGCGTGCACACCAAGACCTTCTGCACCCGCGCATCGGCCGCCGCCCGCACCGCCGCCGTCGCCAACGCGTCATCGGCCTCGAACTGCACCATCGACCACGTGACCAAGCCGAGCGCCCGCGCCGCCCGTTCTGCCAACGGGAACTGCGCCCACAGCGCAGGCTCGATGCCAAGGCCGGTTTTGTAGCCCGCGAACAGTTGGTTGCGGAACGACTCGATGACGGTGTCGAAGGCGATGCCAACGTGCGTGACGGCGGGATCGCGCAACAGCGAGATCAGGCTCGCCAGCAAGCCGCGGGCCGCCCCCACTTCGCGGCCATCGGGGGCGGTCGCGGCCGGCGCGCCGTAGAAGCTGCGGAACAACTCGTAGGTGCCGTCGACCACATGCACGTGCATTCGTCACCGCGCCTTGGCAGGGGGGAGCACAGTGGCCAACCAACTGCTCACGACGCTCGCGACGACGCGCATGAGCAACATCTTGGCGCCCTGCGCGCGATCGGCAACAGCCGGCGAGGCACGAACCTCACCTTGCCAACCTTCCGCGCCCTGGCCCCTGTCGTGGCAACGGCCGCTCGGCTAAGCACGGGCACCGTGCACTCCTTCGACTTCCATCTGCAAAGCCGCCTGCCAGCCATCGACGACTGGCAGGTGACGGCACTGCGGTTGGCGGCGGTGCTGTGTCCGCTGGTCCTACACGACGGCGAAGACCACGTGTTGTTCGTGGTGCGGCCAGACACCTTGCGACAGCACGCCGGCCAGATTGCGTTTCCAGGCGGCATGCGCGAGGGGGACGAGTCGATCGAGG
>CANEYR010000189.1 GCA_947444055.1 Planctomycetota bacterium | reverse complement strand
GCGACTGGTCGGTCGGCGAGCCATTCGATCGCCGCCTGCGCGGCGGCAGCGGTGGCGGTGGCATCGCCGCTGCGGGCGGCGTCGAGCACCCAGGTGGCGAGTGCCTTCTGCAGGCGCGTTTCATTGCGCTGGTTGCCGTTGCTACGGAACGGCAGCACGAAGGCTTCGGCAATCTCGCGAGCTCGGTTGGCGGCGGCGGCGAGGTCGCCGGCGGCGGTCTCCAGGTCGCGGGCCACCACGAGCGAGTTGCCGCGCATCACCGCGACCATCGTCGGGTTGGCGCCGTTCTCGAGATGGCGTTGGCCGAAGGCTAGGCCTGCCGCCAGCACGTCGCGGCCCTTGGCGAGAAACCGCGCGCGCGCGGGCTGCTCGGTCGGCAACGCTGCTACCACCTTGGCGAGCGCCGCCCCGGCCTCCTGCTTGCCAATCCAGTCCAAGGTGTCCGCCGGGCCACCGGGGCCGATCGCCTCGTGCTCGGCCAGGGCGGCGAAGGCGCCATCGACCTCGCCGACCAACGCCCGCGCCTGCACCGTGAGCAACAGGATCTCGCGATGGCGGGTCAGCCATCGCTGTTGGGCGTCGGCCACATCGCGCAGCGACGAGCTGAGCGCCAGCGTGCGTTCGATGACCCGGTGCGCGTCCTGCCAGCGGCGCTGTGCAAACAGCACCGCGGCTTGGCGGCGCAACATCTCGGTGGCGCGCGTGCGCCATTCGACGACGTCCGGAGCCTCGGCGATGAGTTCTTCGGCGATCGCCACGGCGGCGCCAAGGTCCGTCCCGGCTGCCGGTAGGTCCGCTCGCATCTCGTGCTGTTGCGCGCGCAGCCGCAGCAGCTCCATGTGATGAGGCCGGACCTCCCGGCGTGGCGCGCCCGCCGGGATCGTTGCCAGGGACTCGGCGGCGCGGGCCAGGGCCGCCTCTGCGGCTGCCAAGTCCCACTCGCCGTTCAGGCGGCGTTGTTCGTCGCGTACGGTCACCATGTTGATGCAGCTGATGATGCGATGGCGCGTCAGTGCCAGTTCACCCGGCGTCACCGCCAGGCCTGCGACGCACACGTCTTCCATCTGCTGCAGCGTCGACAGCGCCATCGGCACCTCCTTCTGCAACAGGAACGAGTTGCTGGTGGTGTTCAGCACGCTGAGCAAGGCTCGGCGGTAGGCCACGACCGCTGGATGGTCCTCGACGAGTTGTTCGAAGATCGACGTGAGTTCAAAGCTGAGTTGCATGGCCGCGTCGGGTCGTTCGAGCGAGTCGAGCGTGGTACTGATCCGGATGGCGGCGTTCGCCGCCGACCACGAACCGCGGGCGGGATGGTCCTTGCGCATCGCCATCATGGACTCGATCTCGGCGAGGGTCTCGTCGCGACGGCCGAGCAGGCGGAGGAAGTTGGCGCGGTCGCCGTGCCAGCGCAGGCGGTCAACGAGCACCTGCTCGCTGCGCGGATCGCGTTGCGTGCGGAGCTCGAGCGCGATCGCTTCGTCGATCAAGGCCAGCGAACGGGTGGGATCGAGCCCGACGGCCAGGGCTGCCGCGAGTGCCAACGCATTGGCCAAGCGCAGCAGATCCTGCTCGCCGCCGTTGCCGGCGTCCGCTCGCAGCGTCACCAGAGCCGAGTCGAGACAACGAGCTGCTTGCTCCAGCTGGCCCATTCGGTCGAACAAGCGAGCCGATTCAAGGTTGGCGTGCGCGGCACGACGGCTCCGATCTTGTGGCGTCAGCGTCGCGGCGGTGGGGGTCGACAGCAGTCGCTGGTACTCGTCGAGGTGTCGCAGCGCCTGCTCGGGTTCGCCCAGGTCGCTTTCGATGTGCGCCACGCGCCACGTGGCGTCGAGCATGCGGCCCAGCACGCGCGGATCGTCGGCCGCCGAGGTCGCGAGAAACTCGCGGTAGAACACGACGGCGCGGCGCAGCAGGTCGCGGCGGATGCCTTCGAGGTGCGGCACGGCGACTAGGTCGTGGTCGCCCACCGCGACCAGCTCGCCGATCGCGGCCATCGCGGCATCGAGGCCTTGGCTCGCCGCCGTTTCGCCGCGCACGGCGGCGCGATGGAAGCGCATGCTGGCCAATAGCCCGACCGTGAGCGCCACCAACACGATGCCGCCGGCCGCGACCTCCAGCCGATTGCGTGCGCAGAACTTGCGGAACCGATACCACGTGCCCGGGGCGCCGGCCGTCACCGCTTCGTTGGCCAAATGCCGACGCACATCGGCGGCCAGTTCTCCCGGCATGCCGTAGCGGCGGTTGCGATCCCGTTCGAGCGCCTTCATCACGATCCAGTCGAGATCGCCGCGCAGGGTTCGTTGCAAGCCGCCGACGCTGGTTCGGCGTCGACTGGCAATCGCCTCGGCTTCGTCGCCGAGCGACGTGATGCGCGTGCTGGGCGTCGCCGGATCGAGGGTGTGCATCGAATGGCCGCTGTCGACGGCGCGCAACGCCTTGCCTTCGATCGGCAGGGTGCTGGTGAGCAGCTCGTAGAGCACGACGCCGAGGCTGTAGACGTCGGTCCGCGTATCGACATCCGTTTCGTTGCGCGCTTGCTCGGGGCTCATGTACTCAGGCGTGCCGAGCAGTCGTCCTGGCAGCGTCAACAGCGATCGCCCAAGTGGCGCCCCAACCGACTTGGCGACGCCGAAGTCGATCACGACGGGCATCGGTGCGCCGTTGCGTTCGGCAACCAGAATGTTGGATGGTTTGAGATCGCGGTGCAGCAGACCCTTGTGGTGGGCGTGCTGCACGGCGTCACAGACTTGGGCAAACAGCTGCAGGCGGGCGCGCGTGTCGAGTTGGCGTTCGTCGCAGTAGCGGCAGATCGGTTGACCAGCCACATACTCCATCACCAGGAACGGCCGCCCGTTCTCCGTGCGGCCCGCATCGAGAATGCGCGCGATGCCGGGATGGTCGAGCAGCGCCAGGGCTTGCCGTTCCATCGCAAAGCGCGCGAGCACTTCGTGGGAGTCCATGCCGGCACGGATCACCTTGATGGCGCCGCGGCGAGCGATCGGTTCGGTCTGTTCGCCGAGGAAGACGCTGCCCATGCCGCCAGAGCCGAGGCGTTTGCGCACGTGCCAAGTGCCGATGCGCTCTGGACACTCGGGGGCATTCAACAAGCCTGCTTGGCGCAGAGCGTCGATGTGCTCCTTGGCCAACGCCGACAGCGGCCCCGCGGCGATCAGCTCGGCACTCAGCCCTTCTTCCCCATCTCGTTCGAACGCGAGGATGCAGCGTTCGACGCATTCCAGCAGTTCGTTGTTGGGTGCTTGCATGGCCGACTTCTGACGTTGGCGGCCAAGCCTAGCGACGGCACGGCAGGCCCTTCACATCTTGTCTGGATCCTGGCCGCGCAGCACCGAGTTGCCGTCAAAGGTCTCGCGCAGGTTGGCACTTGCCGGTCGCAGCAGCATCGCTTCGTCGAGGCGGCCGCTCTGCGCAAAGAAGGCGATCGGGTTCTTCCACACCAACTGTTCGATGCGGGCGCGGCTGACGCCGGCTTGCTCCAGCTTGACCGCTGTGCGCGGCACCATCATCGGGTCACTGACGCCCCAGTCGGCGGCGCTGTTGATGACCATGCGTTCGATGCCGTACTCTTGCACGATCGCCACCATGCGAGCCGGATCCATCTTGGTGTTGGGGTAGATCGAGAACCCCGACCAGCAGCCGAGGTCGCGGGTGATCTTGATCGTCTCTTCGTTGCCATGGTCGAGCAGCACTCGTTCCATCGGGAACCCGCTCGCCTTGACGATGGCGATGCAGCGCTCGAAGCCCTTCTTCTTGTCGCGGTGCGGCGTGTGCACGAGCACCGGCAGTTTGTGGCGCTTCGCCAACTCGATCTGCTCAGCCATGAACTTCTCTTCCGTCGGCGTCTGGTCGTCGAGACCGATTTCGCCGATGCCGAGGCAGCTGTCCTTCTCGCAATAGCGCGGCAGGATCGCCAGCACGTCCTTGTTGATGCGGTCGTCGTTCGCTTCGCGTGGGTTGAGCCCCATCGTGCAGAAGTGGTGGATGCCGAATTGCTGCGCGCGGAAGCGTTCCCAACCAACCAGCGTCTCGAAGTAGTCGACAAAAGTGCCGATGGTGGTGCGCGGCTGTCCCAGCCAGAACGCGGGCTCGAGCACGGCGCGCACCCCGGCGAGCCCCATGCGCTCGTAGTCGTCCGTGATGCGGCTGTACATGTGAATGTGTGGTTCGAAGATCAGCATCGGCGTGGCATCACTGAGCGGTCGGAGCGTGGGAGAGAGGGCGTGGTAGACAAGGCGTGTCTGACAAGGATTGGTAGGCAGGAAGTGCGACTACGAACGTGCCGTCAGTTGACGGAGCAGGGCGCGGATCGGTTCGCGCACTTCGCGTGGCAGTCGCTCGTTGGCGAACGGCACCAGATCCGCGCGGTTCAAAGAGAGCAGGCCTTCGGCCGCGGCCAGGCGCACGCCGTCGTCGCCATGTTCGAGCCCGCCAATGAGGCGGGCGGTGGAGCCGGGGCAAGGGGCGCGGCCGATCATCCGCCAGGTGTCGCGCCAGACGCTGCGGCCCGCGGCTTCGCGTTCGGTGGCGAGGTCTTGCAGCATGCGCGAGAGTTCGGCGTTGGCGGTGCGTTCGGCGAAGAAGACGCGGGCCAGTGGCAAGTCGAGAAAGGCGAGCTTCAACAACAGCCGGTTGACGATGGCCTGATCGAAGCCGGCGGTGCCGAGCATGCGCACCAACAGGTCGCCATCACACGCGGCCGCCTCGAGGTGCAGCACGATGTTGGTGCGCTGCACTTCGCCAAACAGCCGAACCGTCGCTGTTCCGATTGGCAAGAAGTGCAAACTGCGCAGCAGCATCGCGCGTTCCTCGATGTCGCCGTGCGCGTAGAGGTCGGCGATTTCGGCGTCGGTGGCGGCAACGCTCAGCAGCAGCCACGCCGCCACTAAGTCACAGCCACGGAAGGCATCGAGATCGACTGTCGCGGCCCCCAGGGTTTGCCTGCCGCCACGCACGGCGGCGCGGCTGGTGTGCCGCGGCAGTCCAGGGAACAGCACGGGCAACCGCGAGCGGTCGGCGCGCAGTTCCGCGAGCATGGCATCGGCGGTGGCAGTGCTGTCACCGAGGCAGCGGCGCAGTTCGGGCGTGGACATTGGGGCGCGGAGGATACCGCGCGACCACCAACACGTCATCGCGTTGCCTGAGGACGTTCGCTAGCGTTGTAGTGATGCAGTTCCCCGCCTGGGATCCCGTGTTGCTCGACATCCCCTGGTTGCCGATCGACATCCGCTGGTACGGGTTGATGTTCGTAGCCGGCTTCATCCTCGCCCAGATCATCCTGGTGCGGCTGGCGCGCAGCGGGTTCTTGCCGATCAAGCCGGAAGTGGCGCCAGACATCATCTTCTACTGCGTCTTTGGCGTGATGCTGGGCGGCCGCACGGGCTACGCGCTGTTCTATGAAAACGCGCTGCTGAACCCGCTCCAGTTCTTGCAGGTATGGAAGGGGGGGCTGTCCTTCCATGGTGGATTGATCGGCGTCGGCGCCGCCCTGTGGCTGTTCTGTCGCCGCCACCGCTTGGCGTGGATGCCCTTGGCGGATGGCTTGGCGTTGGCGGTGACGCCGGGCATTTTCGCGGTGCGCATCGCGAACTTCATCAACGGTGAGCTCTACGGCCGCATCGAAGCGAAGGGCGTGTTCGGGGTCATGCAGTTTCCGACCGACCCGCGGGCGATGGCGCGCCTGGGCATTTCCGAAGGCTGGACGATGCGCGATCGCGAGCTGTGCATTCAGGTGGCCTATGGCAAGAGCACCTTCGCCGACGTGCTGCCGCTGCTGAGCCAAGTCGACGATTCAGGTAACAGGATCGACTGGGCGGCGATCGCGCCGAAGCTCGATTGGGCGAAGGTCAGTGCCGAGACCTTGCCCAATGGCGAGCCGTTGGTGCCCTTTCGCCATCCGTCGCAACTCTACGAAGGGCTGGGCGAAGGCCTGCTCTTGGG
>CANEYR010000188.1 GCA_947444055.1 Planctomycetota bacterium | reverse complement strand
TTGTTCCAAAGGTCGAACACGAGAGGTTCCGTCTCCAGGTCCTCCTGGCTGCTCCGCGATCCCTCGAGCCAGCATTCGACGAGGCCGCTCGCCTGCCCGGGCAACAGGTCCTCGACGTCCGGACGGAACTCGCAACCCTTGCAGTGCGCGCCGAGAGTCGGCTGCACACGCTGGCCGCTCGCGCATGCACTCGCGAACTCGCCGACCAACTGTGCGAACGACCGCTGCTCGTGGTCCCGCCATTGCTCATGCAGGTAGCTCACCTCGGCGTCGACGCACAGCGTGATCAGAAGATCGCCTCCCTGGCTCGCTGGCATCGGGCCAGGCCGCAGCTCGCAGTGCAGCCTCACTTTGCCGGTGTCCGCGTCTCTCGCCTTGTGCGCGAGGAAGCGCTGGTGAAGTCCATCGACCGTGCACGTCGCCGCTTTGTTCGCGAGCATCAAATGACAGAAGACCTCGGCATCGGGTCGCGCGCGCTTCAACACCCAGGCCTGGAAGGCAACGTCGAGCAAGTAGGGATGCCACTTGGCGATCAAGGCGGTCCCCTTCTTGTTTCGCAAAGCGTCCTTCGTCGAATCCCAACTCTTCGCCTTGACCTCGACCAGATCGAAGCGCGTCCCCGTCTTCTTCAGCACGTCGACGCGCACGAACAGGTTCTCGTCCGGAACACCGATCGCAGCTTCGAACACCGTCACCTCCGGCCGATCGAGATGCTGCGCCGTCTCGTGCAGGGCTTGCCCTTCATGAAGCGTCTTCACTTCGACGCCGCCCGGGTGCATCAGCTTGGCGAGTTCGCCGACCTGATAGCCACCTCGCGCGAGCGCATCGATAAACGGTGAGTCCTTCGTGCTCGGGTATCGCTGCGGCTGCGATGCATAGAACAGCTTGGTCGGGCACTCGCAGCCGAGCTTGAAGCGGGACTTGGTGAGACGTTGAGGCATTGGTCAGGCTCAGCCGCAGCCGGTTCGCTGCATGACAGTTGGCGCAAAACACATGATGGCGGCCCTTGACGGGCTCGCTTACGCGGAAGATATTTCGGCGCACCTCCTCGTTGCGGCCCCAGGCCGGGGCTGCCTGCATCTTTGTCCCGTGCCATCATGAAGATCGAACCGTACTACCTTCTCGCCCCATTGCCGCCGAAGCCGAGCATGCCGACACGGCGGGCTTGGCTGATTGCTGCAGGTGCATTCGTCGTGGGCTCGACGGTCGGTAGTGCGTGTGGGTATTCGCTTGGTGCGGCAAGCGCGGGGCCTGCAGCGGCGCCCGCCGGGCCGGTCGAATGGAAGCCGTCGGGGGATGCCGAACTCGAAGAGTGGCGGCGGTTGGCGGTGAAGGCGCCGCTCGATGAGTTGTTCGAGAGAGCCATGGCTTTTCTGGACGCCCGCGTTTCGAACTACCCGAAGGACGAGATCCTTTGGCTTGGAGTCGAGCGCCTAGCCAAGGAGTCGGCTGGTAACGAGAGTCGCCCGGTGAACGAGATGACATTAGTCGTCGTCGTCGCACAGATCGAAGGGACCGCTCGTCCAACGGAGCCGTCGCTTCGCGAACTGGTTCCTCAGCTGAGGGCTCGACGGGAGCGGTCGCGGCGCAGATGAGGGAATCTTGAAGACATCGCGCCAACCTAGGACCCATCAGGGGCAAGGCAACCAGGGCCTTCGGGCCGTCGCGACGGGCGGGACCATTTCGGTAGAAGTCGGCCCCAACGACGCGTCGATCACACTCACCAACAACAGCACTGGTGAGGTCTCCTCCATTCCCACAAGCCCCGGCAAGGACACGCAAGTCCCCATTCCTGGGGCTCCTGGGGGCACTGTGTTCACACTAAGAATCGGGCGGGGCCCGACTGCCAGAGTCATTGTCGTCGAAGTCATCGCCCCGGGCCCCTGACCTTTGATCCGATCTCAGCCCACACTCCATCACGTCCAACCCACCCGCGGCCCCATGCAACCAACCCTCACGCACTACCTGACCGCAGCCGTGATGAGCGCGGCACTCACTGCCCAGAACTACGTGGTCGTTCCAGCGGCCAACGCCACCACCGATGCCCTCGCCTACGAGTGGCTCGCCGGCGCGACCCAACCGCTGCGTCAGCAGACCTTGTTCGGGGCATCGCACCTCACCGCCATGGTTGGACGCCAGATCCACGGCATCGAACTGCGCCGCACGGCCGTTGCCAAAGCATTCGCGGCTGGCTCGATCAACCTCGTCGTCACGTTGTCGACTTCGCCCAATGCTCCGCACGTTGCCAGCAACCTGTTCGCTCCCAATGTCGGCGGCGATGCGCTGCAGGTGTTCAGCGGCACGGTGTCGTTGCCCGCGTCCGCGGCAACCGGCATCGCCGGCAGCACCGTCGCGTGGTCGCCAAACAACACGCTGCACATCCCCTTCACCACACCGTTCCCCTACCTGGGTGGCACGCTGTGCGTAGACGTCACTGGCACGCCGATCGTGGGCCAAGAGACTTGGTGGATGGCCGACGCCGCGGAGGAAGTGGTGCCCGGCACCAATGCCGTTGACCTCGGCAACGGCTGCGGCATCTACGGCGGCCCCCATCGCACCTGGAGCGAGGTGCACAACCGCTCGCTCGTCCCGGGCGGCTACGGCGTATTCCGTGCGACTGGCACGCCGAACGGGCCGGCGCTGGCGATGTTCGGCTCGGCCGCGCCGACACCCTGGCCGCTGACCCTGATCGGCATTCCCACGGTCGGCTGCCTCTGCCACCTCGATCCCTTCTCGATCCTGATGGTGCCGACGACCTTCGCGCCCGAAGTGCACCCGCTGTCGGTCGGCGCGATCGCCGAAGTGCTCGTTCAGATTCCGGCATCGCCATCGGTGTTCGGCTACCAGATGACCACGCAGTGGTTTGACGTGCTGCAGCTTGCCACCAGCAACGCGATCACGTGGACCGTTGCGAACGCGATCCCCCAACTGGATATGGCGCTCGTCGAGGGCGACCCGACCAAGTCCTACGGCACCGTCTCGACCTACCTCGCGCACGTGATGCGCTTCGAGCACCAGTAGCACCGCTCAGCACCGTTACTCGGTGATTCGGACTCTGGCACTGGCCAAGCCGAGCGAGAACGTAAGCTCCCGATCCGAATGAACGGACTGGAGCAGGGCCTGGGACTGGACCTCGAACTGGATGGCCACGCGCGCCTGACCGCTCTGGGTGCAACGATCGGCACTGGCGAGTTCCGGAGAGACTCTCCCGCATCCCTTGCGGTCGCACTGCGCGCGCTCACTGAGTTCGCCGACCCAGCGGCCTTTGTCTTCGGGCACAACATCCTCTGGCACGATCTGCCGTGGCTTGCCAAGCACGCGCCGAACCTCGACCTGCTGAAGAAGCCAGCGGTTGACACTCTCGTCCTCTCGGCAATCGCCTTCGCCGAACATCCGTACCACGCACTCCTCAAGGACTACAAGCTCGTCCGCTCTGCGATCAACGACCCGGTCGCCGACGCCCGTATCGCAGGCCGCCTGCTGGCGGATGCTCGACAGCGACTGCGGGAATTGGCGGCCGCGAACCCCACCTTCGGACGCGTCATTTGTGGCATGAGCCACCTCGGCATGCGCGCAGTGAGCCCGCAAGCCCAGGCTGGAATGGACCTCTGCCTTGGGGACATCTTCGAGTCGCCTCGCGACCTCGATGCCGAGCTGCGCGATCTCGTCGGCAAACAAGTCTGCGCCGCGGCGCTCGGCAAGCTGCAACCCGTCTCCCGCCTAGAACCGGACTCGCAACTGGCGATGCTCTTCGTCATCGCGTGGCTGCGAGTCAGCGGCACGCATAACACGACTTCGTCATCTGTCGTAATGCCATGGGTCCGACGCCAACTGCCGCGCGTCACACAACTCCTGCAGACCCTGCGCGACCGGCCATGTCACGACGCCGACTGCGTCTGGTGTGCAAGCGTGCACGACCCCGTCGTGCAATTGCAGCGCTGGTTCCATTACCCCGACTTCCGTCCCGAGCCGTATCTGCCTGATGGACGAGGGGCCCAGCGAGCCATCGTTGACGCCGGCTTCGTGGACCACCCACTGCTCGCCCTGCTGCCAACGGGCGGCGGCAAGTCCCTGTGCTTCCAGCTTCCGGCGATCAACCGTTACCTGCGCCGCGGTTGTCTCACGATCGTGGTCTCACCGCTGCAGTCGCTGATGCACGACCAGGTCGACAACTTCGTCGCCAAGACCGGTGCGCAGTGCGCCTACGCGTTGACCGGGCGACTGACGCCGCCTGAGCGGCGTGCAACTCTGGACGCGGTTCGCACGGGTCAGGCCGGCATTCTCTACGCATCGCCGGAGCAGCTGCGGAACGCAACGTTCAAGAAGGCGATCGCCCTGCGCGAGATCGGCGCCTGGGTGTTCGACGAGGCCCACTGCCTCTCGAAGTGGGGGCACGACTTCCGGCCCGACTACCTGTACGCAGCGCGCTTCGTTCGCGAGTTCAGCGAACAACAGGGAGTACAGCCCGCGCCGATCGTCTGCGTCACAGCCACCGCCAAGCCCGAGGTTCGCGAGGAGATCCTGCAGCACTTCCGCTCGGAGCTAGGCCAAGAGCTGCAAGTCTTCGATGGCCACGCGCCGCGACAGAACCTCACCCTTCGCGTCGAGGCGCTACCCATGCATGGCAAGGTCCTGCGCCTGTGCGAACTGGTCGCCGAACAGATCGCGGTCACGCCAAAGGGCAGCGTGTTGGTCTACACCGCAACGCGTGGCAACGCCGAGCAGGCCGCAGCCCTGCTCAACATCGCGGGCATCGAAGCTGAGGCGTTCCACGCCGGCCTCGATGTTCCTCTCAAGAAGGCCGTGCAGGAGCGATTCCTGAAAGGGGAACGGCGCGTCGTCTGTGCCACCAACGCATTCGGCATGGGCATCGACAAACCCGACATCCGCCTCGTCGTGCACTTCGAGATCCCCGGCTCGCTCGAAGCCTATGTGCAGGAGGTTGGTCGCGCTGGACGTGACGGCAACGCAGCCGAAGCCGTGTTGCTGTTCGCAGAAGACGACATCGAGACGCAGTTCCGCCTCGCCGCGAGCTCTCGACTCAGCCAGAAGGACCTGCAAGGCATCCTCCGTCGAATCAGGCGGCTCTCGCGGCCGACCCGGAGGGAGGCGGACGTACGAGAGGCAATCTGCACGACCGGCGAAATCCTTCAGGACAGCGAACTCTCCGAGAGCATCGCGCCGACTGACCGCGGTGCCCCGACACGAGTGATCACCGCCATAGCCTGGCTCGAGCGCGGCAGGTTTCTGCGTCGCGACGAGAACGCCACGACGGTCTTCCAGGGACGCCCGCTCCAGAAGACCCTCGCGGAAGCGAGGCTTCGCATCGCAAGCCTGAACCTGCCCGAGCGCAAGGCCGAGGCATGGCTCGCGATCCTGTCGCAGCTGATGAATGCCGACGCCGACGACGGGTTCTCGTCGGATGACTTCCTCGGTCTGCCTGAAGTCGTGGGCGTCGTCGGCACCATCGACGCTGCGACCGCAGGTCGATCCGTCTTGCGCATGCTGGTCGAAATGCAGAAGGCCCGTTTGCTCTCCAGCGGCGTGCTGATGACGGCCTTCGTGAGCTACGGCGTAACCAACCCCTCAACCGAGAGGCTGCAGGTAGCAGCCCGGATCGAACGGCACATCCTCGACCTCCTGCGCGAACACGAGCCGGACCCAGAGGACCACGAGTGCTACCCGATGAGCCTGCAATCGCTGGCATCTGCGATTGTGCTGCGCGAGAAGGCCGCGTCGCTGGACCAAGTGCGAGCCATCCTGTTCTCGATGGCCGACCGAGCGCTGCATGCAGCAAAGGGGGCGCCTGGCCTGCGGATCCACTTCACCTCCCGCGATCAATGCCTGGTGAAGGTGCAAGGCGATTGGGATCTGATCGCGGCGACGTCGCAGCGACGCCATCTGCTCGCACACGTCTGCCTTGGGGTCATGCTCGACAAGCTGCGCGACACTAAGGCCCGGGGCGGCTCGTTGCTGATCGAGTTCTCACTCGAGAACCTAGTGAAAGCACTCGATCAGGATCTCGAACTGCGCAGCCAACCCTCCGGCGATCCTGCCATCGAGATCGAGTACGCGCTGCTGTTCCTGCACCGCGTCAGCGCCATCGTGCTGCACAAAGGCCTCGCCGTGTT
>CANEYR010000187.1 GCA_947444055.1 Planctomycetota bacterium | reverse complement strand
GCGCAACGGCTGTCGAGGGCGCGGCGTCGGGATCGGCACGAGGCGGTGGTCGGCCAGGCCGTACGGCACCACGGTGATGCGTTCGCGCGGGAAGCCGTTCTTCGCAAACATGGCGGCGAGGAAGTGCGAGGGCGCGACTACGGCGTCGGCGGTGCCGAGCGCGCGCAGTTGCACCGCCGGGCGGTCTAGCAGGGCGCGCAGACGTGCGGGCGGGTCGCTGGCGAGGGTCGGCGCGCTCGCCATCGCCGCGTGCCCTTGCAGCTCCGGGTGGTGGCACGCGACGCAGCCGCGGCCGCCGTCGGGTGGACCTTCGCACAGGGTGCCGTCGCCGCGCAGCAGCGTGAAGCGTGGGCACAGGAACCAAAAGTCCATCAGGTTGACGACGGTGCGCGCGCCGAAGTCCTTGGCCACGCCAATCAGGTTGGACCCGAGTTGGCGCAGATGGAAGAAGTGCACTGCGTCCGGGCGCACGTCGTCGAGCACGCCGCGAAACCAGCCGTCCAGGTGACGATTTTCGTAGTCGCGCAGCACGTCGTTGGCGTTGATGCGGCGCCAGTGGTTGAGGCGCAGCACTCGGAAGCCGTCGTAGGGCTGTTCGAACAGCTTGATCGTCGGCCAATCGCGATCGTGGTCCCAGTGCAACGACAACACGGTGACGTCACAGCCGGCGGCCCTAGCGGCGCGCGCCACCGCGAGGCAGTACTGCTCAGTGCCCGACTGGCAGTCGGGGAAGAACTGGTGGATGACGTACAGCAGCCGCATGCGACTCAGGGCTTGCGCTGCGCGTTCACGAACGTGGCGACCCGTTCGTGTAGGCGCTTCTCCGTGACGCGGATGTCGAAGTCGCGGTCGAAGCGCGCGCGGGCCGCCTTCGCCATGCGTCGTTCGACGGCGGGATCCTTGATCAGCAGTTCGAGCGCGTTGGCGAACGCCATGCTGTCGCGCTGCGGCACCACCAGGCCTTCGACTTGGTGGTCGACAACTTCGAGGATCGATCCCGAATTGGTCGTGATGACGGGCAGGCCTGACGCCAAACCTTCCAGCATCGCGGTCGGGATGCCGTCCTTGTCCCCCGAACCCATCTCGACGTAGGGCGCGACGAAGGCGCGGCAGCGCTGCAAGATCGGCGGCAGGTCCTCCTGCATCTTCATGCCGTGCAGGATCACTTCCTCTTGCAGGCCGAGTTCGGCGATGCGGCGTTCGAAGTCGGCGGCGTATTCAAGGCTGCCCTTGCTGTGCTGGTCCTTGCTGCCGACGACGTGGGCCTTCACCTTGTGGCCGCGCTTCTTCAGTTCGGCGATGGCTTCGACCAAGTGCGTCAGGCCTTTCTTCGGCTCGATGCGCGAGATCGAGATCACTTCGAACGGGTCACCGGCCTTGCGGTCGTTGCGAACCACCGGCGGGAAGCGCGCGCCGTCGACACCGTTGGGCTTGACGAGGATCTTGTCGTCGAACTTGCCACCGGTCATCGCCGACAGTTCCTTCTTGATGCGAGCGCTGGTCGCGACGACGACACTGGCGAGCTCGACGTGCAGCGGCACCAGCTTGAACGCATAGTCGTCGAGCATGTGGTCGGCGTAGCACGACACGCCGCGCGGCAGTTCAAGCAACCACGCCGCCAGCATGGTCATGAACGACTGGTCGTAGAAGAAGTAGCTGTGCAGGTACTTGGCGCCGGCGAGTTCGGCCATGCGCGCGAACGTGCATGCCTGCAGCACGATGGACTCCTGCTCCAGCTCCTCGACCTTGCGGCCAGTGCGTTTGCCGACAAGTTCGAGGAAGGCCCGCAGCCGCCCGGGCTTCGTCTTCTCGAAGTGGGCCTTGTCGCGCACGTGGTTCTCACGGATCGGTTGCAGCTGCGTGCGGTGGTCGGCGAGGTAGCCGAAGGCTTTGTGCAGCTGCCCAGTGTCGCCAAGCTCCCAGTGGAACATCTTGACGGCGAGCCCCATGTGCGTCAGCCCGATCATCTCTTGGTAGACGAACGTGTGGCTGTAGATCGGCCAGTGCCAGCAGGCGGCGACGACGGCGGTGCCTTCCGCCTTGCGGCGGCGCTTGAACGTCATCAACGCGCGGTCCTTGGCATCGACGAACCGTCGGTACCACTTCTTGCCACGACGCGATAGGTAACCCAGAGGCATCTTGTTCCAGAGGAAGTTGCCGGAGCGAAACTCGCGCGAGCGAGCCAGTCGGTCCATCTCGGCGCGCAGTTTGGCGACTTCATGGACAAGCCCCTCGCGTTGCTTCTCGAGTTGCTGTTTCGCCTTGCCCAGCGAATCAACCTGAGTCTTTTCGCGCACCAGGGCGGCGTCGAGTTCCTGCTGCCGTCGCTGCAGGTCATCGCGGGCCGTCCGCAGCCGCTGCAGCGCTTCTTGTTGCTCCGCGACCGTCGCTTGCAACTGGTCGCGTGCACCCCGTACCGTCGCCCGTTCCGCTTGTTCGGTGGCGAGGTCGGCGGTGAGCGCCGTTTTCGCGCGCTGGAGATCGTCGGCGTGCGTGTGCACCGCGGCCAGTTCTTGTGCCAGGGACGAGGTCTGTGCGGCGGCTTGCTGTTCTCGCGCGCTGGCTTCGGCGAGTTCTTGGCGCCGCTGCAACAATTCTTGCTCCAGCACACGCAGGCTGGAGACCTCGCCGCGCAGCCGGTCGCGTTCGCCACGTGCCGTATCGCGTTCGCCACGCACGGTCGTCAATTCGCCACGCACGGTCGTCAAGTCGCCAGCAATCAGTTGCCGCAGGTCCTGCACCGCCGCCAGCGCCCCTCGCAACTGGCTGATGTCGCCGCGCAGCGTGTCGAGATCGCGTTGCTGTTGCTGCGCGCGCTGGTCGGTAGCGGCCTTCGCGCTTTGCAGGGAGTCCAACTGCTCCTGCAGCTCGGCTGCCTGCCGCTGCAGCTTGCGCTTGTCGGTCTCGAGCTCGCCGCGGGCGTCGTAGCTCTCGCGCAGTCGGCCTTCGAGAGTTTGCACATAGCCCTCAAGCCATCGTCGGCTGTCGCGCTCGGCGAGAGCTTGTTCGGCGGCGAGATCTCCGAGCAGCAGGCGCAGCGCCCCGCGTCCATCGTCGGCGTGAGGCGCACTCGATTCGGCGGCATCGCGGGCGCGGCGAACGGATTCGGCGGTGGCGTTCAGTTGCTGCAACAGTTCCTGCACGCGCGGCGAGGTCGCGGCCAAGCGGTCCACTTGCAGCGCATCGAACGTGGTGTTGAGGAACAATGCGTAACCGTCGGTCTCGCGATTGGCCGTGAGATGGCCAGCGATGGCGTCGAGCACGCGCACGACTTCGGCCTCGTCACGTTCCGCCCCGCGCTGCGCGAAGCGACGCAGGGCCGCCGCCGCGACGCGATTGACCTCAAGGTAGTACGACCAGCGACGGCCCTCGCGAAACCAGACGGTGTTGGTGGCGTGCAAGCGGTACGCCACCAGCGGCTCCTGCACGTGGTGCAGCTCATCGCCGAGCGCCGCTTGCAAGAACAGCTGCCAGTCGAGGCAGTACTTCAAGCTGCGCAGCGAGTCGGCCTGGGCGCGCAGCCACTCGGTGCGACAGACCAGGTTGCTGCTGGTCGCCAGGAAGTTGCGTTCTAGCAGCGCGCCGAACAGTTGGCCGTTGGGCAAGTCCGCGGGGGGCGTCGCCTGCGCATACCAATGCACCCAGTCGAACACCTGCTTGCCATCGAGCACGAGGCTGGCGTTGGTGGGCGTCAGTTCGCCGCCGGCGTGGTCCACCAGCGTCAACCCGGTCGTCACCAACTGCACCGTCGGCCGCTCTTTCAACACGTCGCGGCAGCGGGTCAGGCGATCTGGATGGAACAGATCATCCGAGTTGAGCAGGGCGATGAACGGCGTCTCGATCGTGGCCAACGCCTGCAGCACGCTGTTGCCAAGGCCGAGGTTGGTCTCGTTGACGCGGACCGACAGGCGCGGGTCCTGGATCGAGCGCGCGCGGGCGACCGTGTCGTCAGGCGAACAGTCATCGACGACGAGCACCACAAAGTTGGTGTAGCGCTGCGCCAGCACGCTGCGAATCGTCTCTTCGATGTACTGGCCGTGTTGGTACGACGGGATGACCACCGTCAGGTCAGGCGTCGTCGTCGCTTTCATCGCCCGCGGCTTGCCGAGCGCGAACGGTCGCTTGCGCGCGCGATCCTGCAACAGGCCAAGACCCTCGCAGCATGGGCCGCCAAAGTGCTTGAGGTCTACCTCGTTGGCGAACGCCGCATCTTCGGCGGTCAGCTTGCCGCGCGTCTTGGGTTCGGCGTAGACGGTGCGCAGCAGCTCGAGCAGTTCGGGGACGCGCCGATCCCAAGCGAGGCGATGGCACAGCGCCCGCAGCCAGGGCGTTCGGCGCACCAGGGCAGCGTCCACGTCGCGGCGGACGAGGGCCAAGAGCCATGCCAGCACGACCGGCAGGTGCGCATGGCCGAACAGGTTCTGCAGCCACCATGTGCGTCGGGCCGTGTCCGTGCACCACGGATGGTCTTCGCTCGGCAACTGCAGCGGCGTTGGTGTGCGACCCACGATAGGGCTGCGCAGGGCACCCTTGGCTTCGTGCCGCAACAGCGTGCGCAGCTCCGTGCACAGGCTGTCGATCGCACCTTCGACCAGCCACGTTGGCCGATTGCTGCTGAACCGTGTCCACGCACTGAGCACGACTTCCTTCACGAAGCGAAGGTCCTCGATGCTCACGGCGGCGAGCGGCACGGGGGCGCCGCGATCGAGCAAGCGTAAATCGACCGGCAGACTAAGAGCCGCGGCGGCGTGTGCGACGTCTTCGAATTCAAACCAATGCTCCGGCGTCAGCACGAAGCGCAGTCGCAACTTGGCGCCGGTGGCGGCGGCCATCGCTTTCGCGGCGGCCATATCCTCGCGGTGGCTGCGCACGGTGACTTCGAGGTCGGCGACGGGCCCGAGCGTTGCTGCGGTAACACCTTGCAGCTCCCCGCACTCAGCAAGGCGAAACGCCACCTGTGGCCTCGGCGTCGCGCCGTCGAGGGCCGCCAGGATGCGCGGCGTGAACGCGTGGCGAAGGGGTGCGCAGCCCGTGAGCACGACCCGCTCCATCGTTGGCACCAGCGCCAAGACCTGCGCCAGCAGGGGTTCGCTCCAGCTGCTCGCGGCGGCGGGCAGGTAGAGCACGAGCTGGCGCGGCTGCCCGGCGTCTGGCCGAGGCGTCGCGTGCCCATAGTCACGTAGGGGAGGTGCTTGCTCGTAGAGGTCCTGCGCAAGCCAAACGGCACAACGGCCGCAGTGCGGCAGCGGCAAGTGGCCCTCTGCGAGGCCTGCGCGCAGTGCATTGGCCGAGGCCCCGCCCCATGCCGTCGCCAGGCTGTCGGTTGCCGCGAGCGTCACCCCACAGGCGCCCTGATCACAAAAGCGCAGCGTGCCATCGGCGTCGACCACCAGTTCGACACTGGGCGCCCCGCACAGCGTCGACGTCGGTTCGGGCAGACCCAACCGTCGACGCGCTGCCTCCAGACTCGGCCGGTGGATGTCGACGTGGCCCGAGCCTGTCAGCGGATCAGTTCCAGCCATGTTCCGTACGTGCTGCGCTTAGGGTGTGCGGAGAGAGAAGGGCGTCGCTTACCGCGCCGCGCCGAGTGCCCGCGCGGCGCCGCATGATGACCTTCGGACGCGTCGAGTGCAAAGGCGGCGCTAGCTTGCAGTTGCCGGGAATCGCCATGCCAACGCCACCCTCATCGGAAGCTGTTGGGTCGCGACCTGCGCGCACTTGCTGATGGGGTTCGGTTGGGTCACGATGTGAATGGCGAGCCCGCGACCGACCGTTGGCGCCGCCGCCTTCCATTCGCCCGTACCAGTGAGTTCATGAGCCTCGTCGATCCCCGCCAACGCGCCAAAGAACTGATCGAACAGGCCGAGCGGGCACTATCCCTGGGCAATCAGGCAGGTGCGGTGGCGTTCGCCCGGCAGGCCGTGGCGACCGCCCCCAACTGGCGGTACGCGCACGTCGTGCTCGGCCAGATGCTGACCTTCAATCACGACTACTGGCACAGCCCTGAGCAATGCCAGCAACTGCTGCGCGATGGCGTGTTCGATGAAGCGATCGCGTCGTGGCAGCACGGGGTGTCGACCGGGTTTGAGGACGACTGGACGCAGTTGTGTTATGCGCACGCCTTGACCGCGAAG
>CANEYR010000186.1 GCA_947444055.1 Planctomycetota bacterium | reverse complement strand
GATGACGTCGGCGACACGATTTTTGGCATCGACGTTCAGGCCGAAGAGATCCTGATCGAGCACTGCCAGGAATGGGGGAAGACTCAGCACTTCGTGCTCGTTGCCGAAGGTCTAGAACCGGGCGGCATTCAGTTTGGGCAGCCGGACAGGGGCGGGCCGCCGTTCCGGTTGTTGGTCGATCCGATCGATGGCACGCGTGGCTTGATGTTCGACAAGCGTTCGGCGTGGTGCTTGATGGGTGTCGCGCCGGAGCGGGGCAACGCGACGAGACTGCAAGACGTCGAGCTGGCGGTGATGACTGAGTTGCCGACCACGCGGCAGTCGACGAGCGATGTGTTGTGGGCGAGCGCGGGCAAGGGTGCTCATGGCGAACGCCACGACCTTGGCACTGGCTCGCCACGACCGCTGACGTTGGTGCCGAGTCAGGCGACGACGTTGCGGCATGGTTTTGCGACGGTGAGCAACTTCTTTCAGGGCGGTAAGGAACTGATCTCGCGGCTCGAGGAAGCGATCTTTCTGCGCGCGCTCGGGGCATGGAATCCGGAGAAGGCCGAGGTCTACTGCGACCAATACATCAGCTCAGGCGGTCAGCTGGCAGAAGTGGCGCTCGGTCGCGACCGCTTCGTGCTCGATGTGCGGCCGCTGGTGCACAAGAAGCTCGGCGTCAAGTCGTCGCTGGCGTGCAGGCCCTACGACATCGTCACGTGGCGCATTGCTCAGGAAGCGGGTTGTGTGGTGTGCGATCCGTTCGGCCAGCCACTGGATGCGCCGCTCGACACGACGACGAACATGGCGTTCGCGTGTTACGCCAACAAGCAGCTCGCGGCGCAGTTGATTCCGATCGTGCGCGAAGAGGTTCTGCGGCACTTGGGCTGAGTCTGGTGGTCGCTACGGATCGTGGTGCCAGCCGTCCACCTGCACGATGCGATCCTCTTCGGCGATCCACGCCGACAGCTTGCCGCCATAGACGCAGCCAGTATCGAGGCCGATGCACTGCGGGCGAACGACGAGGCCGCGGCGCGCCCAATGGCCAAAGAGCACGCGGCGGCGACCGGTGTAGAAGTCGTCCCAGGGCCGGAAGGGCGGCCCGGGTGGTGGCCAGTCGTCGTGGGGTTGGTGGCCGTTGGCATCGCAGTAGCGAACGTTGACGGCGTAGTGCACTTCCGCTGGCGTCAGTGACAGCAGCTTGGCGTCGTCCCAGAGGGGATGCAGCCCTGCGTGCACCATGAGAATGTCGTCCAAGAGGCGAACGACTGGCTGCGCCGCCAGCCACTCCCGTTGCCGTGGTGCGGCGTCCTTGCGCTTTTGCAGCCAATGCAAGTCGTGGTTGCCGAGCACCGGTTCGGCCTGCAATTGCATCAGCAGATCGAGCGTGCCGGGTGAGTCAGGTCCCTTGTTGACGAGGTCGCCGACTGGCAGCAAGCGGTCGACGCCAGGTGCGAACGCCACCGCCGTGAGCAGTCGTTCGAGTGGTTCGCGACAGCCTTGGATGTCACCAACGAAAATCCGGCGTGCCATGAGAGACGGGATCTTCGTCACTCGTCGGCCGCGCCGTCGAGCAGAATCGACAGCCGCGCTTTGGCGCGGTGCAGCAGGGAGCGCACCGCCTCTTCGGTCTTGCCCATCTGCGCGCCGATCTCCGCGCGCGACAGGCCGACGAGGTGCGCCAGCGTGATCACTTCTCGTTGGTCCTCAGGCAGCTGATCGATCGCGGTTTCGAGCCGTTCGACTTCCTCGCGTCGCAGCACGTTTCCACTGGGCGACGAGATGCGCGCATAGGCCGCCCCAAGGCCAGCGATGCCACTCTCGCTCAAGCCACCGACCTCGCGCGCGGCATCGCGCTTGTCGCGATCGAGGTCGCGGGCGCGGTTGGCGATCTTGCGGCGAGCGGTCGTGAACAACCACGCCTGGAAGCCGTGTTCACCAGGATGCTGGAAGCGCTCCTGGTTGGTCAGCAACTCGCGGCAGACGGACTGCACGATGTCCGATGTCGACTCGCGGGCGCGCAGTTGCGGCCCCATGTGAGCGCGAACGAACGCACGCACAGACGGCAAGTGCCGCGTCAGCAGATGCGCCAGCGCCTGTTGGTCACCGCGCGCCGCGGCTTCTGCAAGTTGTAGGGAATCGTCCGTCACGGTCGGCAGCTGGCGGAGATTACCGTGGCGGAGCCCAGGCTGGGTGCTCCACCTCATGTCCGAACCAGAACCACGTTCGCCGTCGCCCGGATCGTCGTTGTCATCGACTTTCGAAGACTTGCTCGTGCTGGCGCTCGATCGCCTAGAGAAGGAGGGCCCCGCTGGCGTCGAGCGGTTGCTCGCCCAGCATCCTGCCGATGCGCCTCGCCTGCGGACGCACTTGGAGAGGCTGCACCGCATTGGACTTGCCGGCGAACCGGCAGCGAGTCCTGAGCATCCTGAGCGCATGGGTGAGTTCCGCATCCTGGCGCCCATCGGCCACGGCGGCATGGGAATCGTGTATCGCGCGGTGCAGGAGTCGCTCGGTCGCGAGGTCGCGCTCAAGCTGATTCGTCCTGACCAACTCTTCTTCCCGGGTGCGCGTGAACGCTTCCGCCGTGAGGTCGAACTGGTGGCGCGCATGCAGCATCCGGGGATCGTGCCGATCCACGCGGTTGGCAATGACGGCGGCGTGCCGTTCTTCGCGATGGAATTGGTGCACGGCGCCACGCTCGCCGACGTGGTCGATCAGCTTGTTGGGCAGGCGCCGGAACGACTCGCAGGTGTGGATCTCGATCGCGCATTGGCGCGTTGTCTAGGCGACCAGGAAGTGCGGGAGCCAGCGGCGCTGTTTGCGGGCACGTGGACGCAGGTGGTCCTGCGAATCGTGCGCGAAGTGGCTGACGCGCTCGAACATGCGCATCGCCGCGGCGTTCTGCATCGCGACGTCAAGCCGTCCAACATCATGCTGACCCGCGATGGCCGCGTGCTGTTGCTCGACTTCGGGCTGGCGGGGGGTGATAGCAGCGAACGCTTGACGCGAACTGGCTCGCCGCTCGGCTCGCTTGCCTACATGCCCCCCGAGGTGCTGGCGGGATTGCCCGGTCCGCGCGATGCGCGCGGCGACGTGTACTCGCTCGGCGTGACCTGCTGGGAACTGCTGACTTTGCAGCTGCCCTACCAGAGCAGTGATCCCGTGCGATTGCGCGAACTGGCTGGTGCCGCGACGCGAGCCAAGTTGTCGACAGTGAATCGTTCGGTGACGTGGGACATCGAGACCGTGGTCGCGACCGCGATGGATCCTGATCTCGGTCGTCGTTACGCGACCGCGTCGCTGTTCTCGCGCGACCTCGACAACCTGCTCGGGCATCGTGCGATCGAAGCCCGTGAGCCGGGCACGTGGCTGCGTGTCCGTCGATGGACGCAGCGCCATCCGGCGCGCGCGACGGCGTTGATGGCGTTCTCGCTGGTCGCGGTCGGCGTGCCGAGTTTGTGGGCTTGGCAGGAAGCGACCGCGCGCGGACGTATCGAGAAGCAGCGCGACGAATTGCGCGATACCAACAAGGCACTGGACGCGGCGAAGTCCGAGGCCGAGGCCGAGTCTGTGCGCGCGCGCGCCAACTTCGAGAACCTGCTGGTGGCGGTCGACACGATGTTGACCAAGGTCGGCGATGAGAGCTTGAAGGACATCCCGCGTATGGAGGTAGTGCGGCGGGATCTGCTGCAAGAAGCGTTGCGCTTCTACGAGGGATTCTTGGCCGAGCAGCCTGATGACCCCCGATTGTTGCGAGAGGGTGGACTTGTGCGCCAACGCATGGCCGAGATGCACGCGTTGCTCGGCGACTACAAAGAAGCGAACGCTGAAGCGACCAAGGCGATCGCGATGATGCTGGCTGTGCCCAACCCGGACGCAGCGCTTGCGCACAAGCTGGCGCACGTGCGCACTCGCTTGGCGTCGTCGCACCGTCTGTGTGGCGACCTGTCGGCGGCCGAGGCAGCCGCGACGAATGCCATCTCCGCCTGGCAGACCATCGCTGCTGCTGGTCAGGCTGCCGACATCGTGCTGGGGCTGGGTCAAGCGCGCATCGAAGCGAGTCTCATCGCTGCCGATCGCGGCAACCTGCAGGGTGCCTTCGATCAACTCGAAGCCTCGTTGGCGGAGATCTCGCCATGGCGCGCGCAGAATGCTGGGTCGCGGGCGGTGACGGCGCTCGTGGCGGGAACGCTGCACCGCGGCGGGGTGTGGTCGTTTCAGCTCGGCCGACAAACCCGCGACCGCGCGCGCGGCGTGCCATTGGTCGAGAACGCCATCGCGAAGTACCGACAGGCGCAGGTGCTCTGGGACGAGTTGCTCAAGGACCAAGCCGACGCGCAGATGCGGGCCGATGCGGCGCAGTGTGCGATCAGCACGGCGGTGGCGTTGCAAGCGCTCGTGCGCATGGCAGAGGCCAAAGCAGCGATCGAGATTGGCCTTCCCCTGATGGAACAGTTGGTCGCTGACTTTCCCGCGTCGAAGCGTCGGCGCGCAGAACTCGCGAATGCGCGCACCAACTACGGTTCGTTGCTGGGATACCTGGACGAGGACAGCGCCTGCGTCCGCGAGTTCGAGCTGGCCCGCATTCTCTGGCAAGGACTCTCGGCGGAGTCGCCGGACAACGATGAGTACGCGATTGGCCTCGCACACGTGCTGCAAGGTCAAGCCGCGGCGGCGTTCGGGTCGGGCAAGCCAGCGGAAGCCGTGCCGCTGCTACTTGCTTCACAAGTCGCGGTCGATCGGGCGCTGCTGGCGCGACCCGACAATCCGACGTATCGACGCGTTCGTCGCAAGGTGGCGGAGACGCTGTCGGAGGTCTATCTCGCCATCGAACAACATGCCGGGGCCGCGCAGGCCGCACGCGACTTATTGCTGGATGCGTTCGGTCCTCCCGAGCCGGCCTTGGCCGCCGCGTTGCTCGCTAGGTGCGGCCCGTTGGCTGAGGGCGACCGGCAATTGCCCGAGGACGAACGCGGCCGTGTGGTTGCCGGTTACGCGAAGGAAGGGCGGGATGTGCTGTCCGCAGTGCTCGACCAGGGCATGACCATGGCGAGGTTGCGGCGGGAGCCGTCCTTGGCCAACCAGTGGGACAAGCCGGGGTTCATGGAGTTGGCGGCGGCGATGGAGAAGGCCGGGCGCTGATTCTGGTTCGGCGCGTCACGGCGGCTCGGGCGCGGGGATGGAAGGGATGGGACGTGTTCCCGCCGTCGCCGAGCTGCGACTGCTGCCTGATTCCAACCCCCGGATCCTTGCCATGAGTCGTTTCCTCCTCACCTTGCTTGCAGCCTCCGCGGCCCTTCTGCCCGCCCAGGACGATCGCGATCGTCAGACCCCCGTTGGCGCCATTTGGCAGACGGACGTCACTCCTGCCGACGCGCAGACTCTGATCAACCAGGGGTGGCGCTTCACCGACATCGAAATCGAGTCGAGCACGACGTGGGAGTTCACGGTCTCTGCGGTGCAAAACACGGGTTCCTATGCGAAGGGCTGGTGGTGGGTCTACGGGGTGACGAGTGCGCAGCTGACCACGACGATCAATGCCAACAACGCGCGCATCGTCGACCTCGAGGCCTATGACGACGCTGGCACGATTCGCTACGCAGCCATCTTGATCAGCAACACCGGCGCCGATGCCAAGTCGTGGTGGTGGTACACCAACCAGACCAGCGCGCAGGTGCAGACCAACGTCAATAACAACAACGGGCGCCTGACGAGCTTTGAGCGCTACACCACCGGCGGCGTCGATCGCTGGGCGACGGTGATGATCTCCAACACGGGCGCCGATGCGCGTTCGTGGGGTTATCTGTTTGGTGCGTCGACGGCGACGATCGACACCAACGTCAACCAGAACGGCAACCGCATCTATTCACTGGAGCGCGTCGGCACCGACAGCCACGACGTGATCCTGATGCAGAATCTAGGGTTTGGCTGGTGGTGGTATCCGAGTCTGACCGCCGCCGCGTTGACCGAAGTGCTGCAGCAAAACATTGGCCGCTTGGTCGATGTCGAACGCTACTCGACGCTGGCCGGCACCGCCTTCGTCGCGGTGGTCGTCGACAACGCCAACACCCTCGAACGCACCGTTCGCCAAGAGTTCTTCAACGCGCCGGCGGCAAGCCTCGGTGACTACGGCTTCTTCTTGAAGGAAGTGAACGGCCCGATCCTCGCGCAGATGCGGCCCGACACCGT
>CANEYR010000185.1 GCA_947444055.1 Planctomycetota bacterium | reverse complement strand
GGCAACCGCCAGTCGTTCTTGCTCCGCGGCAACGAGCGCGACGCCGACGACGATCGCCGCGTGCGCGCGCAAGTCGCTCGGCAACGCCTCAGCGGCCACGACCTCGACGCCCTGCGCGCGCAGGGCCGCCGCCACGATCCCGCTGGGCTCGAGCACCAACACCGAGGGCGGCGCCGCGACTTCGAACTGGCCGCGTGCAACCACTTGATGCGGGCCGATCGTCGCCAACAACTCGAGCCGGTGCGTGCCACCCAACGTCGGCGTGAACTCGACCGCCGCCGGCCCCGCACCCAACACCACCGGCCAACTTTGCAGCAGAACGTCGTCGCGCAGAATGCGCACGGCCGCCGCGAGCGGCTTGGCCATCGCCGCCCCTTCGATCTGCAACGCCAACGGCCGCCCGATCGCCGCCGCCGACGCCGCGCGCACTTGCAGCGTCTCGGGCTGCAACGGCAGCGCCGTCGGCAGCTCGCTGACACCGCCAAACGCACCCTCGGGCCCCATCGCCATCGGCTCTCGCCACTGCAGTTGCACATTGATGGCCCGCGGCCCCGCCTGTGCCGCCGCGGCCAGCAACGCCGTACGCAACGACTGCGGGTCCGCCACCAACCCCACTTCGCTCGCCGGTGCCGAAGCCTCGCGCCACTCGATCGCGGGCCCGCGCAACGCCGTCACCGCAAACCACAGCCCAAGGCACCAAGCCAACCAGCGCGCCAGGGGCGTCGCACTGCGCACCAGCACGAGCCCGATCGCCAGGACGACCACGGCACTACCGAGCAGCCCGTTCATGAACGGCGCGGGGCTGGCAGAAAGACCGGCGACAGCCAGTTGACGCGATCGCCGAGATCGCGACCGCGCCCGGGTTCGACTTGCAGGGTCACGGTTTGGCCGGGCTTCACGACGACGAGGCCGGTGTCGAGCGGGGCCTGGCCCGCGGCGAGATCCTGGTGCGCGAACACCACCTGGTCGCCAACCAGCACCTGCACGTTCGCGCGCGGCTCGAGGCCGAGTGCGGCCGCACTGTCATCGAAGGCGACGCGCGTCCAAAACCGTTCGCAACCCGGTGGCACCACAAACGCCAGGCTGCTGCGGCTGTGCACGCCGAGGCCTTTGCCGTGCGCTCGCCCGCCGCTGACCAATGGCTCGCCCAGCACATTGTGGTCGCGCTGGAACGGATACACGACCTCGCCATCAAACCCAGCTTCGGCGACCGCGGCGGTCGGCAAGTCGGAGACGAACACCACGCCCTGGTGGAACGACATCGCCGCGACATCGGCCACGGCGACGGTCACTTGCACCTTGCCTTCCAGTTGCAGCATGACCCGATCCGCACCCCAGCGCACGAGGTCGACCCGCACCCGATCGCCAACGCGCGTCAGCAACGTGATCGCCGCCGGCGTTGGGCGCGCGGTCGCCCCGGACAAGCGCAGCGCCACGAAGTCGTCGACGCGATACCAGCGCGGGGCGGCCGCGCCATCCGGTTGGAAGCGCACGCCCTGCTCGCCGAATTGGTGCAGGGTGCCGGCCAAGACGTCGAAGCCGACTTTGGCGCGCACGAACAAGGCTTCCTCGACGGCAGTCGGCAACTGCAAGCGCTGTGGCGCTTGCACACCCGGGGCCGCCAAGGCCAGCAGCCGATCGACGTCGAAGCCAAGGCGTCCAAACACCGGTGACTGCAGTTCGAGGCGATGGCCAGCCTGGTCGCCGCCGACCACTTCCCCGCAGACCACTTCCCCACCAGCCAAGTGCGCAGCCGAGAGGGTCGGCCGCGCGGCGCCGCCACCGAGCACGGCGACGAGGTCCTCGATCGCAACCCGCCGCTTGCCGCCGTCGGCGTGCAGTTCCAGGCCCGAGGCCAGATCGCCAACCAGAGCACTCGTCTTCACCACGGTGCCATCGCGCAGCAACACCTCGAGCCCTTCCCGCTGTGCCGCCGCCGCCGCCAGCAGCAACGAGCAGCCAACCAGGAAGCCAAGGCAGTGCATGCCAGAATGACGCGCCGACAGAATGCCCTGCGTGAGACAGCTGCCAGATTGGCGCATCCAACCCCGCAGAGAGCCGCTCGTTTCGTGCAGTTCACAGGTCACAACATGCTTTCGATCCGAGTCTTGCATTGGTTCCACCAAGATCCTGCCAGCCCTACATCACGGTCGGCACCACGTTTGCTTTGCGGCGCGCCCATCTAAGCACCGGCCCAATACGGGCCAGTCGCCTGATCGGCAGCGCCACCGCGAGGTGGCAGCGGCTGCCACCCCCAAACCGAAGTATCCAGATTCCTGCCCGAGGTTGTGATGGTCAAACAACTCGTATTTGAAAACGACGCACGCGAAGCAATCCTTCGCGGTGTCGCCAAGTTGGCGAAAGCCGTCGTCTCCACCCTCGGCCCTCGCGGCCGCAACGCCGTTCTCGACAAAGGTTGGGGCGGCCCGACTGTCACCAAGGACGGTGTCACGGTCGCCGAAGAAATCGAACTCGAAGATCGTTATGAAAACATGGGAGCCAAGCTGGTGCGCGAAGCCGCCAGCAAGACGTCGGACGCAGCCGGTGACGGCACGACGACGGCGACCCTGCTGGCGCACGCCATCGCCGAAGAAGGCATGAAGTATCTGACGGCCGGCGTCAACCACGCCGAGCTGATCAAGGGCATCCGCACCGCGACGGCCGCCCTGGTCGACGAGCTGAAGAAGATGGCCAAGACGGTCGGCGCCACCGACTACAAGGCGATCAAGCAAGTCGCCACGATCTCCGGCAACAACGACCCCGAGGTCGGTGAGAAGCTGTCGGAAGCCATGAAGGCAGTCGGCCAGAATGGCGTCATCACGGTGGAAGAGGGCAAGGGCCTCGACACCGAAGTGAAGCTGACGACCGGCATGCAGTTCGATCGTGGCTACCTGTCGCCGCACTTCGTCACCAATGCCGAAGCGATGACGGTCGACCTGCGCGACTGCCTCGTGCTGGTGCACGAAGACAAGCTGTCGAATGTGCGGCCGCTGCTGCCGCTGCTCGAGAAGCTGAAGGAGAGCAACAAGCCACTGTTGATCATCGCCGAAGACATCGAAGGCGAAGCCCTGGCGACCCTGGTCGTCAACAAGCTGCGCGGCGTGCTGAAAGTCTGCGCGGTCAAGGCGCCTGGCTATGGCGATCGTCGCAAGGCCATGCTGCAAGACATCGCCATCCTGTGTGGCGGCGAGGCGATCTTCAAAGACCTCGGCCTCGACCTCGAGAAGGTGCAGCTGCGCCAACTCGGCCAGGCCAAGAGCGTGCTGATCGACGGCGACAACTGCACCATCGTGCAGGGCAAGGGCAAGGCCGCCGACGTCGATGCGCGCGCCGAACAGATCCGTCGCGAGATCGACGCCACGACCAGTGACTACGACCGCGAGAAGCTGCAAGAGCGCCTCGCCAAGCTGACCGGCGGCATCGCCGAAATCCGCGTCGGCGCGCACACCGAAACCGAGATGAAGGAGCGCAAGGCCCTCTATGAGGACGCCATGCACGCCACCCGCGCCGCGATCGCGGAAGGCATCCTGCCCGGCGGCGGCACCGCGCTGCTCAAGGCCGGCCGCGTGCTCGACAAGATCGAACTGAAGGGCGACGCGCAGTTTGGCATCGACCTGATGAAGGCTGTCGTGCAGAAGCCGGTCCGCCAGATCGCTGAGAACGCCAGCGTCGACGGCGCCGTCGTCGCCCGCAAAGTGCTCGCCAACAAGAGCGGCACCTTTGGCTTCAACGCCCTGACGCGCGAATACGGCGACATGATCGAGTTCGGCATCGTCGATCCGACCAAGGTCACCCGCAGCGCGCTGCAGAACGCGGTTTCGATCGCGACCTTGTTGCTGACGACCGACTGCGTCATCACCGATGTCCAGAAGGACAAAGACGACGACAAGGCCGGCGAGCACGGCGAGATGTGACCTTGGCTGCGGAAGCGGAGCTTCCGCAGCCAAGGTCACATCTGTGTTTTCTTGCGGCCGACCAAAGACAACACGGCGGGAGCTTGAGCAACCAAAGTCGGCCGCGTAGGTGCTCTTCCTCTCGCCTCTCCTCTCCAGTTCCTATTGCTGCTCGTCGGCTGCTCGTTAGCCCTCACCCCACATTCCAATCGGAGTAGATCCACATGACTTCCCTACGTCCTCTCGAAGATCGCGTCGTGCTGAAGGTTCTCGACGCCGAAGAAAAAACCTCTGGTGGCATCCTGCTGCCGGACACCGCCAAGGAAAAGCCGCAGCGCGGCAAGGTCACCGCAGTCGGTGACGGCAAGTTCGGCAAGGACGGCAAGCGCCAAGCGCTCGACGTCAAGAAGGGCGACATCGTGCTTTTTGGCAAGTACGCCGGTAGCGACGTCAAGGTCGGCGGCGAAGACCTGAAGATCCTGCGTGAGAGCGAGATCCTCGCCAAGGTGGAGGGCTGATCCGATGGCCAAGCAGATCATGTATGACGACGTCGCACGGCGCAAAGCTGTCACCGGCGTCCAGAAGCTCGCGCGGGCCGTCAAGGTCACGCTCGGTCCGGCCGGCAAGAACGTCATCATCGAGAAGTCGTTCGGCGGCCCCCAGGTCACCAAGGACGGCGTCACGGTAGCGAAGGAAATCGAGCTCGAAGATCCGTTCGAGAACATGGGCGCCAAGCTTGTGCGCGAAGTCGCCAGCAAGACCAACGACGTCGCCGGCGACGGCACGACGACGGCGACGGTGCTCGCGGAAGCGATCCTGACGATCGGCCAGCGCTACCTGACCTCAGGCGTCGACCCCAACCACCTGCGCGCCGGCATCGATGCCGCTGTCGCCGCGGTGACCACGCAACTCGCCAGCATGGCGAAGAAGATCAACAACAAGAACCGCGATGAGATCGCGCAAGTCGGCGCCATCTCCGCCAACAACGACACCGCGATCGGCACCCTGCTCGCCGACGCCATGATGAAGGTCGGTTCCGAAGGGGTGGTCACCGTCGAAGAGGGCAAGAGTGCCACCACGGAACTCGAGCACGTCGACGGCATGCAGTTCGACAAGGGCTACATCTCGCCCTACTTCATCACCGACCCGAAGACGATGGAAGCGACGTTCGAGAACGCGCTGATCCTCGTGCACGAGAAGAAGATCTCGAACGTGCGCGAGATGATCCCGCTGCTCGAACAGACTTCGCGCAGCGGCAAGGCCCTGATCGTCATCGCCGAAGACGTCGAGTCGGAAGCGCTGGCTGCCCTGGTCGTCAACCGCCTGAAGGGCGTGCTGAACATCTGCGCGGTCAAGGCGCCAGGCTTTGGCGATCGTCGCAAGGCCATGCTGCAGGACATCGCGACCCTGACCGGCGGTCAGTGCATCAGCGAAGACCTGGGCATCAAGCTGGAGAACGTCACGCTCGAACAGCTCGGCTCGGCCCAGAAGATCCGCATCAGCAAGGATGCGACCACGATCGTCGGCGGCGGCGGCAAGAAGGCAGACATCACGGCGCGCGCGGACAGCCT
Organism: Planctomycetota bacterium; assembly: GCA_947444055.1. Lineage (GTDB taxonomy): Bacteria > Planctomycetota > UBA1135 > UBA1135 > UBA2386 > UBA2386. The sequence goes on along the minus strand of CANEYR010000185.1, from coordinate 888 downwards.
GCGCAGCCAGATCGAGAAAACGACGTCGGACTACGACCGCGAGAAGCTGCAAGAGCGCCTCGCCAAGTTGACTGGCGGTGTCGCGATCCTGCGCGCCGGGGCGATGACCGAAGCCGACATGAAGCAGACCAAGCAGCGCATTGAAGACGCGCTCAACGCCACCCGCGCCGCTGTCGAAGAAGGCATCGTGCCTGGCGGCGGTGTCGCCTTGCTGCGCGCCAGCAAGGTGCTGGAGACCCTGAAGGTGAAGGGCGACCAACAGTTCGGCGTCGAGATCGTGAAGCGCGCCTGCGAAGCGCCGATGCGTCAGATCGCCGAGAACGCCGGTGAAGACGGCTCGGTCGTCGTCGACGAAGCGCTGAGCAAGAAGGCCAACGAAGGCTTCAACGCGTTGACCGGTGAATGGGTCGACATGTTCAAGGCCGGCATCGTCGATCCAACCAAGGTCGTGCGCTGCGCGCTGCAGAACGCCGCCAGCATCGCCGGCTTGATGCTCACCACCAACACGATGGTGACGTCGATCCCGGACGCTAAGAAGGCCGTCGAAGGGAGTACGAGCTGACCGCGGGCCGGCTGCAGGCCGGCGAGCTGACCCCGGGCCGGCACGAGCCGGCCTGTCAGCTCGCACTGTGTTTCCCGCCGAAGGCGCCGTCGGACAACACGGGCGAATCACGCAACTGGCTGGACGCCTGCGGCGGAGGTGCCTTGGTCTGTCGGCGACGGCGTTCTTCCCCGCTGACCGCGGGCCGGCTAAGCCGGCCCTGGTCAGCTCGCACTGGGTTCGCTCCGAGGGCGGCGCGTAGCGGGTAGGCGTCTGCCTTCGCCCAACTCAATCGGCTGCGTCAACCAACCGATAGGCTTTCCATTACCGCCTTCGCATCGGCGGTT
>CANEYR010000184.1 GCA_947444055.1 Planctomycetota bacterium | reverse complement strand
GGACGCATTCGTCGGCAAGGAGTTCACAGGGTTTGCCCGCGCGTCGGTGCCGATCGTGCACTTCGCGGCGAGGACGCGCTACCGCGAGGACCTGCCCTGTCCGGTCGCCTATCCGCCGCAAAACCTCGAAGGCACGTTCCCGCAAGTCATCAGCCGAGCGGGCATGAGCCAGCTGCGCATCGCCGAGACCGAGAAGTACGCGCACGTGACGTTCTTCTTTTCTGGTGGTGACGAGAAGGAGTATCCCGGCGAGCGGCGGGTGCTGGTGCCGAGCCCCAAGGTGGCGACCTACGACTTGCAGCCGGAGATGTCGGCGGGCCTCGTCACCGATGCGCTGTTGCAGGAACTCGCGGGCGGGCAGCGGCCGGATGTCACCGTTCTCAACTTCGCCAACGCCGACATGGTCGGGCACAGCGGCATCATCCCGGCCGCGGTGAAGGCGGTGCAGACGATCGATCAGTGCCTAGCCCGCATCGTGCCTGCCTACTTGCAGCTCGGCGGCACGGTCGCGATCACCGCGGATCACGGCAACGTCGAGATGATGATCGATCCGGTGACGGGCGAACCCCACACCGCCCACACCGTCAATCCGGTGCCGCTGGTGATCGCTGGCGACGGCGCACGCGGCCGGCGTCTTCGTGCCACGGGTCGCTTGTGCGACATCGCGACGACCCTGTTGCCGATCCTTGGCTTGCCGAAAGCACAGAGCATGGAAGGAGTGGACTTGTTCGCATGATCAAGCGCGCGTTCGTGGCCTTTCTTGTTGCTGGCGGCATGTGCGCACCGATGGCGCGGGCACAAAACGCGGTGACGCCGATCGGTGACGTGGTGGCGGCGGCGCTGCGTTCTGTGCGTGCCGAACGCATCGAGCAGACGATTCGCACCCTCGCTGGTTTTGGCACGCGCCATGTGTTGTCGCGCACCGACAGCGACACCGAAGGCACGGGCGCTGCGCGCAAGTGGCTGCTCGCCCAGTACGAAGGCATCGCGGCCGCATCCGCGGGTCGCCTGACGGTGGCGCTGCAGAGTGAGATGGTGCCGTGCACGCGGCCCAACATGCCGAAGGAAGTGGCGATCGTGAACGTCATCGCGACGCTGCGCGGCACCACCGAACCGGATCGCGTCTATCTCGTCGGTGGCCACTACGACTCCCGCAACAGCGCTGGCGAAGACGGCAAGGCGGCAGCACCCGGTGCGGTGGATGATGCGTCCGGCACGGCCGTGGCGCTTGAGGCGTGCCGTGTGCTGGTGGGGTTGTCGTTCCCGGCGACCATCGTCTTCGTTGCGTACGACGGCGAGGAGCAAGGCTGTATCGGTTCGGCAGCGCACGCGAAAGCGCTGGCGGCAGCAGGCGTGCAGGTCGACGGCATGATCGGCTGCGACATCGTCGGCAACACGCTCGGCATGGACGGCAAACGCTACGACAAGCACGTGCGGTGCTTCAGCTACGCGCCGAGCGGTAGCGACTCGTTCGGCCGCAGCATGGCGCGCGCCGTTACCTATGCCACGACGACGCATGTGCGGGACTTCACGACCAAGCTGATCTTTCGCGGCGACCGCTTCGGGCGCGGCGGCGACCACCGGTCGTTCTTCGAGCAGGGCTTTCCCGCGGTGCGGTTGAGTGAGCCGCGCGAAGACTTCTCGCGCCAGCATCAGAATCTCGTCGAGCGCGATGGCAAGCCGTACGGCGACGTGCCGGACTTCGCGGACTTCGCGTTCACTGCGAACGTGACGCGCGTGGTCATCGCGACTCTGGCGGAGTTGGCGTCGGCGCCGCCCGTGCCGCGCGTCGTCAGCGCGCAACTGCGGCGCGATCGCTACGACACGGAGTTGGTCTACGAGTTGCCTGCGGGCGTCGCGCGTTGCGAGTTCGTGTGGCGCGAGACGACCGAGGCGGACTGGACGCACGTGATCGACATGGCGACGGCGCAGCCAAAGCCAACGCGCAGTGATCGCTTGTTGGCGACGCTGCCCGGCGTCTGCCTTGACGATGCTGTGGTTGGTGTACGTTCCATCGGCGCCGACGGCAGTCGCAGCCGAGTGGCGACGCCGCCGGAGCCGGACCGGTTTGATCAGCGGCCGCGAACGGGCCAAGGTGGCGGACGATGAATGGCATGCAGAACGAAAGGCGGCGCGGGACATGTTCTCCTTGGCTGTGGCTCGGCGCGGCGTTGGCTGCGTGCGATGCCGGGAACGGCAGCGACATCGGGCCAGAACTCTCGGTGTTGCCGAATGCGAGCTGCAAGGTCGTGGTGCTCGATGACGACGGGCGCGGCGTCGTCGGTGCCCTGGTGACGATCGGCGCCGATGGGCGCGCGATCACCGGTCGCAACGGGCGCGGCGACTTTCTCGCCGAACCGCGCGGTCGCGTCGTGGTCAACGTCGACGGCAGCAACGGAGCGGCGACTGCTGGCGACCGGCTGGCGACCTACCGCGTCGCGATGACGGTGCTCGGTCCGGATCTGCCCGCGGTACTGCACCTGCCCAACTTGCCGGATAGTGCGGCTGCGGCGGTGACGGTCGGCACGCAACCAGCGGCCACGCCGATCCTCTCGACGGCTGGTGCGATCGTGACGATCGGCAGCGGCAGCAGTGTTGGCAGCAGCGATGGTGCCAACACCGTGTCAGTGCGCCTTGGCGACGTTCGGCAGCAGCACCTTCCTGGCGACTTGCCGACGGCTGCCAGCGGAGCGTTGTTGTTTGGCCGCGGACTGCTGGTCGATCCCGCCGGCGTGACGTTCACGCCGCCGGCCGCGATCGACATGGTCGACGACCTTGGACTTGGCGCGGGCGCGGCGAGGTTGTTTCGACTCGACCCAACGAGCGGTGAGTGGGGCGAAGTGCTGACGGCGGCTGTGGCAAGCGGCGGGCGCATCACGGCCAGCGCTGCGATCGCGTCGGGAGGCATCTACGCGTTCGCGGTGCAGGTCGCGGCGACGACCGTCAGTGGGCGCATTCTGGATAGTGCCAACCTCCCCGTTCCCGACGTGCAGGTGCTGCTCGACCAAAGCAAGACGGTCACCGGCATCGATGGCCAGTTCTTCGCCACAGGCGTGCCGGCGACCACCGCGGATGGCTTCGCGCGGCTCGCCGCGTTCGAGTTGTTCGCCGGTGGCAGTTGGTTGCCGGTGCGTCTGGCGGCAACGATCGGTGTTTCGGCCGCACCGCGCGACATTGGCGATCTTGGGTTCGACACCGTGGTGGCCGGCAACATTCGCGTGCAGCAGGTGCTGCGCGGTCGCGCCGAAGCCGGCCGGCCGGCGCGGCTGTCGACCTTGCGCGGCGATGTTGCACTGGCGACCACCAGCGATGCGTTGGGCCAAGTGCTGTTCGAGGATGTGCCCGCGGAGTACTTCGGTTACCAGGATGGACGCGCCATCGACTCGCGCGAAGTGAACTACGGCCAGGCGATCGGCTTTCTCGAGCGTGGCCGCCGCTGGCTCGATTCCTACCAGTTCTTCCAGCAGCGCGACTGGTACCAAGGCGGTCGTCGCGCGCGCACCTACGTCAGCGATGCGGTCGGCGGCGGTCCGTTGTTCGACGCGGCGGTGGTGCAGGGTGCGATCCCCGGTCAGGGATTCGTGGGCTTCACGCGCGAAGGCGGCACGTTGTTCGTGACGCGCGACTTCGCAGGCCGAGCCACGGCGTCGCTGTATTCGGAACGCGACGGCGACGTGATGGTCAGCGCGTTCTCGATCCTGAACCCCAATGGCGAGCACCTCGAGTTGCCGCTTGAGCGGGTGCGGCGAACGAGTGCGGCGGCCTTCGATCGCCACGGCCTGGTGGCGGGGCAGCTCACGGGTGTCGATAGCTCGCGTCAGCATGAACTGCGCGTCACGCGCCGGCTGTCGTTGCAGGAATGGTGGGACGAGATCGCGGAAGGCGCCGCGGCGCCGTCGGCGCTGCCGGTGGATGTCAATGTCGCCACCACGCACGCGGCGTTCGTGGTCGGGGTGCCGGTCGCGGGCGGCAATTTGGCGGCGACCGAGCTGACCAATCCAGTCGGCCTGAAGACGCTGCAGAAGGTCGGGGTCGTCACCAACCTGGTGCCGATCGAAGCGGGGCGCGTGCAACGCGACGTGGCGCTCGATGCGACCAACGTGACGACGTTCTCGCTGACCGGTGTGCTGGCGACGGCCGAGCCCGAACTCGATGTCGCCGAACTGCGACTTTCCCTCGCGCTGCAAGAGCCGACTGGTCGGGTGGTCGATGTCGTGCGGGAGCTGCGTGGCAACCACGCCGTCGTCGGCAATGACGTCGTCTTCACCTTGCCAGCACTCGACGGTTCGCTGGCCGGGCACGGCTGGCTGGCGCTGCTCGATGGCAGCTACACGAGCAACAACTCGATCGTGCGGTGCAGTGCGTTGGTGTCGTTGCCGCGCGCCTCATCGCTGCTGTCCTTCCCCCGCGGGGCGGTGAGCTTCGGCGCGTTCCCGGATATCTCGTCGCCGGCGCAAGCCGCGACCGTCGCTGTCGCCGGGTTCGTGGTGCAGTACGCGCTGCCGCCCGCCGCGCTGCACGGTGCGATCACACTGCGCAGTGAAGTTGCTGGCGAGACGCTGGTGTGGCAGGTGCTGGTACCGCGCGATGCGACGGAGTTCTCGTTCGTCACGTTGCCGACGGGCGTCGCCACGCCGCTGCTGGCTGGACGAACCTACACGCTGACGGTGTCCGCCTTCTTCGGCGACGGTGCGGTGGCGGGCGCGCAGGACCCGTACCGCGACCTTGCCACGTTCGCGCAGTCGATCGGCGCCATCGAGCGCGGTGTGACGCAGGTGACGCGTCGTTCGATCGTGATCACGGCGAACTGATGCGCGCGGTTGCAGGCAGTCTCTGCTGGCTTTGGCTGACCGCGTGTGCAGCCGAGCGAGCCGTGACGTCGATCGATGTCGAGCTGTCGCTGGCCGAACGCGCCTTGCGCGAAGGGCGGATCGAAGTGGCGAGCGAGCGCATTGCGGAGGCTCGACGTCGGGCACCGCGGCACGTCGAGGCAGCGCAGTGGGCCGCCGTTCTCGCCGAGATCACGTGGCGCGACGAGGATGCGGTGCGCTCACATCAGGTGGCGATCCGCAACGCGCGCTCCTTGCGGTACGGCGAGGAGCGGGTGGCGGTATTGGAAGGGCGACTCGGCGATTTGTTGTTCGCGAGTGGTCGTTGGGGCGAGAGCGTGGCGCCGTTGCTGGCTGGCGCCGCGGTCGAGGATGGCGATCGTCGCCGCGCCTTCAGCGCCTGCGCCTTGGTGTTGCCCTTCGCGCGCAAGCCTGGCGGGCCACTGTTGAGCGAGCAGCGTTTGTTGCCTGGTGACATGCCCGAGTTCTTGTGTGGAGCCGGCGAACGCCTGTTGCCGTTCGCGATCGATACCGGCACGTCGATGACGACTCTGGCGCGATCGCTCGCCGACGAACTCGCGGTGCGCGAACGGCGGCCCGCGGGTGAGGCGCTCGACGGCGCTGGGCGGGCGCTACCGATCGACATCGCGGTGGTCGAACAGTTCGCGGTCGGTGACATCGACATCGGTGCGGTGCCGGTGGCCATCGTCGACGACGCGGCGATGCAAATGCGGGACTTGTTTGGGGGGCCGGAGCGGGTGAGTCGCGGCGTGCTCGGTCTCGACTTGCTCGGCGCCTGCCGTCTGACGCTCGACCCGGAACGCAGCAGTGTCGTCATCGAGCTGCCGCGCGGCCTGCCCGAAGAACAGTCCGTGCAGTGTGTGCGTGTGCAGGGTCGGTGCTTGGTGCCGGTGTTGATCGAAGATGTGCGGATGTGGTTTGTGCTCGACACCGGGGCCAGTCACTCGAGCCTCAGTGTGGCCGGGCTCGATCGGCTACCGGGCGGCGCTGGACGTGCGGTGCCGTCGTTTCGCCGCGTGCGCACGGTCGGCGGTTCGCTGGTCTCGGTGCGGGAAGTGCGCGAACTGGTCGTGAGTTGCTCGGAAGCACGGTTCCGTGGCGTCACCCTGCCGGTCGTCGCGCGCGGCGGCGACACGTTGTTCCCAGTGCATGGGGTGCTGGGCGTCGACATCTTGAGCCGCTGTCGCGTCATTCTCGATCGCGGCCGGGCGCGGCTCGTAGCCTTGCCGCAAAGCCGTTAGGGCACCTGGCGCGGCGAGAGTCCGGTCCTTGCAGTTTCAGTAGCTGTTCGCGATCGAGCGGCTCGCTACAACGCGGCCATGGACTCGTCGCCCGCCGCCCTGATCGCTGTCCTGCAAGAAGGCATCGCCGTGCTCGACGAACGCGGCGGTCTCTTGGCTAGCAATGTGGCGATGACCGAGATGTTGGCGTTGGCGGGCACCCAGGCGCCTGCTCGCGATCTAGGTGCGCTCGGTGTCGATGCACTGAGCGAGGCTCGGCTGCGCGCGGGAGAATGCGTCACGGTCGATGTCGGGGGTCGCTGCT
>CANEYR010000183.1 GCA_947444055.1 Planctomycetota bacterium | reverse complement strand
GCGGCGGCGGGCGGTCGGGCGGCGGCGGCGGCGGACGGCGGTGAGGACCAACCAAGGACCTGAGACCATGACCAACAAACTCTTAGTGGTCGCGCTCGCGCGGCCCCTCGTCGCGGCACTCGGTTTCGCTGTCTTCGCGGGCCTCGCGGGCCTCGCTGGCTGCGCCGCCGCGCCGTCGCGGCCGAGCGCGACGTTCACCAGTCCAGAACTGGCCATGGTTGCGCTGGCGGACGTCATCGGCACCCACGACGCCGTCCGGTCCGAACAGTTGTTCGGCATCGGCGGCGTCGAGCTGCTCGAGTCTGGCGACGAAGTCGCCGATCGTGAGGATGCGCTGCACGTCCAGCAGAAGATCCGCGAGAAGATCGCCTTCGAGGATCAGGATCCGACGACCAAGATCGCACTGGTCGGCACCGAGGGCTGGCCGTTCCCCATCCCTCTCGTACTGGAAGAAGGGTCCTGGTCCTTCGACGTCGCGGCCGGTCGCGAAGAAGTCGAGAACCGCCGCATCGGACGCAACGAGCTGTCGACGATCACGACGATGCACGAGTATGTCGAAGCGCAGCGCGAGTACCACGCGCAGGGGCGCGACGGTCTGCCGCCGGCGTACGCGCGCAAGTTGATCAGCAGCGAGGGCAAACACGACGGGCTGTTCTGGCCTGCCGCCGAGAACGAGCCGGAGAGCCCGTTTGGCCCGCAAATCGCGGCGGCGGCTCGAGACGGCTATGCGCCCGCTGCAGACCAGCCCATGGCTTTCCACGGCTACTTCTATCGCACTCTCACCGCCCAGGGCGCGAATGCACCAGGCGGCGCCCAGAACTACCTCGACGAGGCCGGTCGCCTGACCCGCGGCTTTGCGCTGCTGGCGTGGCCTGCCAAGTACGGCAGCTCGGGCGTGATGACGTTCGTCGTCAACGCGCGGGGCATGCTCTACCAGAAGGACCTGGGCACCGCGACGGACGCGGCCGTGACCAAGATCGAGGCCTTCGATCCCGACCAGAGCTGGGACCCGGCCGGCGGCTGATCGGAGGGAGTATCAACAATTACGGGTGTCGCTGCATACGCCCAGTGCCATTGAGGCACGCGGCGCACCTCTACCCTCCGCCACCCTACGGCACGGTGCCCGCGCGCAGACGCTTTCGCCGCAGCGTGCGCGCTCGGCACGCGCCCACTCGCCGGGCACGATGCAAACGCACGGCAGTTCGCATTCGCACCAACCTGGGCGCATTGACGGTTGTGCGACGCAACTCCACAGTGAAGAGGTCTCGCCAGTTTCCCTGCGAGTGCTTGTGACTCGCCTTCCAGAAGAGATCTATTCCACGCTTTGCTCACGATTCCGACTGATTGCCCTTTCCGTGGCGTCGGCACTGACCTGCCACGCCATCGCCCAAGACGATTGCTCGAACGCGACGCTTGTCGTCAACGGTCCCAATGGCCCGTTCACGAACGTCGGCTCCACCACCTCGCAACCCGCTTGGCCATGTGGCGCGGGTGGCAGTGACGTGTGGTACCTCTACGTGCCCAGCGCCGCCGGTCCGCTGACGGCCGACACCTGCGGCGCAAGTTACGACAGCGTGATCGAGGTCTTCGACGGCGTGGGCGGCTGCGGCGCTCTGTTGAGCCTCGCTTGCGACGACGATACCTGCGGCAACTTGTCGTCCACGGTGACCGTCACCGTCGCCGCTTGTATCCCTTACTACATCCGCGTCGGCGGGTTCGGCGGCGGGACGGGAACGTTCACGCTGAACATCAACGGCCCCGTTGGCCCACCCTGCACCACCACCCTGGCCACAGTCGTCTCGCAAGGCCTCGGCTGTGACACGGTGCGCGCGTCGTTCTACGAAGAGATGACGCCAGCCGCCTTCGACCTCACGGGCGGCACCCTGTTGATGAACAACTTCGGTTCAGGCTACGTCGTGCAGTTCGTTCCCGGGTTGCCGCCGGTTGCCGTCGGCCTCATTTCGGCGCCGGTCAACCTTGCGCTGACCGACGACTCCCAGGTCGCCGCCGGCACGTTGGGCCTGACGGTCGGTTCCAACGGCTGGGTTGCGCTCGGTGGGGGCAACACCAACGCCTTCGTGCCAGATGTCGCCACGCTGCTGAGCAACCCGGCCACGGCGTTCTATTCGTGGAAGGACATGAACCCCACCATTCCTGGCAGCGGCCAGGTCAAGTACGAGGAGGCGGGCGTCAGCGCGCGGGTCACGTTTGACGGCGTCTGGGATTTCGGCGGCACTGCCGTCACCGCCAACACCATCCAATTCTCCTACAACGCCGCCAATGGCGACATGATCATCGCTTGGGGCCCGATGTCGCTGGATCCCAACGGCACGAACACGCTCGTCGGCTACTCGCCAGGCGGGCCGAACCTCGATCTTGGTCCCACCGATCTGTCGACGACGACGACCTCGCCGCTCGTCACGGCCGCCTTCGACCAAGCCCCCATTTCGCTAGTCGGCGTTGGCCGTCCGGTGCAGGGCGCGGCGGCGGTGAACTTCGACGTCACGACCGGCAACATTCCGGCCTCGGCGTTGCTTCACGTCGGCATCATCGGTTTGACCCGCCCAGGTCTGCCGTTGTTCGTGATCGGCGCACCCAACTGCTTCCTCAACTCGAGCATCGACGTCCTGGTTGGCCCCGCCGTGGGACCGTTCGCATCGACGCTCACTTGGACGGCTCTCGCCCTGCCGGCTCTGCCGCCGAACTTCAGCGGCTTTGAGTTCAATGCACAGGGAGTGATCCTGGGCACGCCGCTCAACCCCGCGCTCGGTCTCGGCGCGCTCACGAGCAACGGCCTGAAGTGCACCGTCGGCGACGTCTGATCGCCGGGGCTCATCGCCCCAACGCTGTTCGCGCCTGATGGCGAACCCTGCGGCCGCAGCAGCCTCCAGGCTGATGCGGCCGCTGTGTTTCCAGGCAGAACGACGACGGGGTTTTTGGTTCACAACGACCTGCGGGCTCGCGCGCGCCCTCAGTCGTCGATGCGGAGCAGGGAGCGATTGTGGGCCGCCATCAACACGCTCATCGGGCCCGGGTCGCCGGGCAGCCCTTGCAGTGCGCCGGTGCGCGATTCGCGGACCACTGGTTCTACCGGCGCGGCGGCGCTGGCATGTCGATCTGACACACAGGCCGCGAGCGCACCTGCGAATACCAAGCTAGCCACGGGCCAGGTGAGGCGCCGGCTGGCGTCGGATCGAAGGCGGGGAGGCGTGTCATCACGAGCATCGCCTCGGGCTCGACCGCGCGGGGCCGGCACTGGCATCAGAACTTGAACACGTAGCCGACCTCGAATGTCCAGATCGGGCCGTTCACCGACGACTCGTTCGTCAGCAGTGAGTCGAGTCCATCGAAGTCGACGAAGTGGAGCTTGTTCTCGATGCGGAACGCGCTGCCCGGCGACATCGCGAAGTCGAACGCCAAGCTGGCAAAGGCACCAAACTCATCGTCCTGGCTCAGCGTGCGCGAATCGTACCCCCACCAGTAGCCGTAGTAGTAGGTCGACAGCTCTTCGATCGAGAAGCCGTAGTAGCCGGCACCGATGCCGGCAACCAGCGCGGTCTGGGGTGTCAACTCGAAGTGCCAGCGCGATGCGGGCGCGAGGTACCACATGTTGCCGGTGATGTCGCTGTTCGGCGTGTAGTAGCCCGAGCTGTTGCTCTCGAAGGTGCTCCAGCCCGTCTCGAGGCCGAGGCTCCAGTCGACCGCGCGGTTGGTCCAGACCACGCGGTCGTAGCCCAGGTCGAAGGCCCAGCCCAACGAGTCGAAGTCGCCGATGCTGCCGAACGGCGGGCCTGAAGTGGACGTGTCGAGATCGCCGATGCCGTCCCAGTAGCTGCCACCGATCATCACGTCGAATTGGTTCTTTGGCCCCCTCCCGGTGGACTGCACCGGTGCCGCGGGCTGCCGTGTCGGGACACTGGCGGCCACGATCGTGTACGGGCTGTCAGGCGCAAAGAGCGGCCCGCCTTCCGCAGGCACCGACGCGCAGGCGGCGAAGAGCGGCAACACCAGCCAGCCGAGCTGGCACCACAATCCAGGGACGCGGTTCATAAGTCGCAGCCTAGCACAACAGCAGCACCAACCGCTGCTGTGCGGTCCTCGAACCGCGCCAATCGCGGACAGCGGCGACCGTCGGTATGTCCCGGCGGGTCAATCAGGTTCGGACTCGGCGCGCCGCAGCTCACCGAGACGCAGCGCCAGCCGCGACAGCCCACGATGCACGAGATTGCGCGTCGCCCCTTCGCTGCGCTGCATGCGCGCCGCAATCTCGCCGTAGTTCATGCCGCACAACCGCTGCAGACTGATCGCTTCCTGATAGTCCTCCGGCAGCTCCGCGAACGCCGTCTCGATGCGGCGCAGTTCTTCCTGGCTCTGCACCACGCGACTCGGCGTGACCAGGTCGGCAAGACCGTCGACCGCCGATGCGAACAGCGATGACACTTCGCGTTCGCGCGCTGGCGACCGCTGATCGGCGCCGACGAAGCGCGCCTTGTCGACGAGCTTGCGCTGCGCCTTCAGGTAGAGCCAGTGGCGAAATGCCGCTTCGCCGCGCCACTCGAACGCCGACAGGTCGGCGAGCACCTCGCGGGCAACCGACTGCACGAGATCTTCGGGCGTTTCGCGCGCGCGCAGCTGCGCCCCCATGCGCAGCCGCAACCAACCCTGCAAGCCAGGCAGGTGGCGCACGAGCAGCGCCTCGATGGCGGCGGGGTTCTGACCCATCGCCTGGGTGACAAGGGGGAGGCTGGACTCGATCATGGGCGGTAGGGCCAGTATGCCGCAAATGGTCGTGCCGTGAACCAACCTGCCGGCAACGCCGTCGATGTCGCACCCGAGCGGGTCCGCGGCAGCTACTTGTCGTCGTGGCGCGCGGCGAACGCGTCCTTCAGTCGCGGTGCCTTCACGTGTCCCTCGCTCACCAGGAACACCAGTCCGATCAGCCCTATGACCACGAAGACGAACGTCTTGAACAGTTTTGCCATGAGCCCGTAGACAGTCAGCAGCACTGTGATGCCAGACGACACGCGGCCAGCCCATTGCACGGCCTCACGATCCACGTCGGCTTGGTCCATCACCATTGGCACCAACAGCACCAAGAAGATCCCCGCAAACAGTTTGAACTTCCGACCGATGGTGCCTGACTTTTTTTTCTCGGACATGGGCGTACCTCGTCGCGCGTAGCGATACTGAGGATTGCAGCCGCGCGACAGTCGGATGCCAGCAGGAAGTTCTTTTCAAGTTCGGGGCGCGGCACGGCCGGCTAGTCACCACCGATTCGCTGCTGCCGTCCGGCCCGCCACAGAAGCTCGCCAGGCGCCGCGCAGCTGGTGGACGATCAGCCTCTGGCCCAGAACCGTTTGTCCGCTAGCATGCTGCGCCCGCCCAAAGTGATAAGGAATCGCCCGTGAAGACAGCCCTGTTGTTCGTGTCGTTGCTCGCCTTCCTGCCGCAAGATCCAAAGACGCTCACGCTGACCGGCGTCGACGGTGAGTCCATGACGGCGCAAGTGGTGGCCCTCAATGGCGACAGCGCCAAGCTCAAGGTGTCGATCCTCGGCGGCAACATGACAGTCACTCGCAAGCTGTCCGACTTCACGCCGATCTCGATGTACCGGATTGAGCAGGCGGCAAAGGCGCCCAGCGACTTCGATGGTCACTTTGCGATGGCGAAAAGGGCTGGCGAACTGCGCCTGCTGACCCAAGCCGGCAGCGAAGCACGGGTCGCCGTCGAGTCCGTCAAGGACCCGACCGAACAGGAAGCCAAGCGCAAGGATGTCCGCAAGTGGGCTGCCGACACACTCGAGGTGATGGTCCGCGAGGCAGTCGCCGACAAGCGACTCGCCGACGCCCGCCACTGCCTCAAGCTGCTGTCGACGCGACTCCCCGAACTGCGCACCGAGGAGCAGTTGGATGCCCTCGCGGGGGAAGTTGCTGGGCTCGACGAGCGCGTCGCTGGCGAGCGCGAGGCAGCCAGGCAAGCAAAGCTGGATGCCAAAACACGCGAACAGATGAACAAGATCCTGAGCCAGGTTCGTGAGCACCTCGCGAAGGGCGACAAGGTGGCCCGGGAAGCGCTCACCAAGTCGCGTTCGACCGTGCAGTCGGCCAACCTCTGCGAGAAAGCCATCGACGCCTACAAGGTCGGCTGGAAGAAGCTTCAGGAACTCATCGAGACGGCTGGCGACGACATGATGCTCGCCAAGGAATTGGGCTCGCTGAGCCAGAAATTCCACGACAGCGGTATCCGGGCCGCACTGCACGCCGCGAACATGCTGACCGTGCAGAGCGACTACAAGGGCGCGATGGACTGGGCCAACCGCATCCTGGCCTTCGATCCGGAGAACGCCGAGGCCAAGGAGATGGTCCGCACGATCCAGATCGCCGCAGCATCTGCGAGCAGCCAGTGGGGATGGGGATGGACCATTTCAGGCTCGGGCCGCGGATAGGCGTTTCAAGCAGCGGTCCCGGACCACCCGGAACCCATTCCGCCAGTCTGCCGCACCTGCGCACCCTCGTCCAGCCGGTCACTCGCGCCCGATCGCGCCCATTGCGCGCCCGTTCGCAGCCCACTTCCCGCCCACCGGGC
>CANEYR010000182.1 GCA_947444055.1 Planctomycetota bacterium | reverse complement strand
GTTGGAATTGGCACGACCGTCAGCCACCCCGGTTCCACAGCGTCTGCTCGCGATCGGCGACATTGACTACGGCGCCGTGGCGGCGGCGTCCGACCTGCGCGAGGGAGTGGGCCCGTTCGCGCCGTTGCTTGGCACGCGGCAAGAACTCGCGGACGTGCGCGCGATGTTTGGCGACGGCGAGGCCACTGTGCTGTCGGCTGGGGACGCGACCGAGCAGCAACTCGCGGCGAAGGTGGCGGGAGCGACGCATGTGCATCTGGCGACGCACGGCTTCTGTCGCACCGCTCGTGGGGCTGTGGGTGCGGGTGTGGCGCTCGCGGCCGCGAACCGCGGTCGTGTCGCGCGGGGCGCCGACGATGGCATCCTCACCAGCGAAGAAGCGGCGTTGCTCGATCTGCGGTCGTGCCGCCTGGTGACGCTGTCCGCCTGCCAATCCGGATTGGGCACGCCCGTCTCCGGTGAACACCTGCTTGGTCTGCGCCGTTCGCTGCACATTGCCGGGGCACGCACCACGCTGACGTCGTTGTGGCGCGTCGACGACGCTGCCACCGCTTCGCTGATGGCGGACTTCTATCGAGCCTTGTGGCGCGACCAACTGCCGCCAGCCGCGGCCTTGCGCGGGGCGCAACTTGCGCGCATCACCAGCCAACGGCAAGCCGGGGAAGTGCTGCCGGGTACGTGGGGTGCGTTCGTGGTCGAAGGTCGGTGGTAGGGCGGTTCATCGTGTTCCCGCCAATACAGCAACCTCTTGCAGCTCGAACGGCGACCGCGCCTCAGTAGACTCCCCGCCTTCCGCAGCCCAAGGAGTCGCGATGCAGAAGTCGCTGGTGGTTGGATTCGTGGTTCTTCTCGCGGCCCTTTCCGCCTTCTGGTTGCTGCGCGACGAGAGTTCGTCGCCGCTGCGTAGTGACGTCCAGGCTGCAACCGGGCCGCCGCCGACGGCTGCCTCGCCGGTTACCGCCGATGCCGCGATGGTGCGTGAGCAACCGGTGGTCGCTGTACCGGCTCGTGTCGCGGTGCCGGACGTGGGTTTGGCGCGCCCCTTGTGCATTCTGCGCGGGCGTTGCGTCGACGTCGCCGGGCAACCGATTGCGGGCGTGAACGCGCATCTCTTGGGCTGGGGCGGCAACGAAGAACGGGTTGCCGCGTGGCGCAAGCAGCACGGTGAGCCAGAGCGCGTGCAGGAGAAAGTGACGACGGCCGCCGATGGTGTCTTCGAGTTCCGGTTCTGGCCGCCGCCGCCGTTCCTCTTCGGTCTGAGGTTGCAGGGTGGCGGTGTGGCGACGCGGAGCGAGCGGTGGAATGAACTACCTGCGGGCGAGACGAAGGACCTCGGCGATCTGAGATTCGAACGCGGCACGCTGTTGCGCGGACGCGTGATCGATGCTGATGGCGCCCCGCTGGGCCAAGTGCAAGTGCGCGTCACCGCCGTGGTGGGCCAACGTGCCGACAGCAGTGTCGAGCAATGGTGCGATGGCAGGACCAAGGTCGATGGTGCGTTCGTGTGCCGCTGGGCGCTGGCCGCGGGCGAGTACGACCTCGACATCGACGGCCGCGTGATCGAACGCAATGCGCGCGTGACGCTGCTCGGTGACGGAGCCGACCAGGTGATCGATGTGGTGGTGAAGAAGCTCGACGCCGCCGAGGCGATCAGTGGCGTGATCGTCGACCAGGACGGTGCGCCGGTGTCGGGCGCGATGATCTTCCCGTCGCTCGATGGGAATGGGCGACTGATCACGTCCGATCGGGAGGGTCGCTTCCGAGTGCAACGGCCCGAGGAGCAGGCCCCAGGGCAGATCACGCTGCACGTGCAAAGCGACGGCTACGAACCTCGAGCGGAGACCGAGGCCTATGCGTGGGGTCGAACGGACGTGCGGCTGGTCTTGCGCAAGGGTCAGGGGCTTGAGGTTCAGGTCGTGCGCGCCAGCGACGGTGCCCCCGTGGAGGACTACGCGTTGCGCGTGATGCAGATCGGGTCGATGAGTTCCAACGACACGCGACCGCGCGGCAAAGCACCGCATGCGGGTGGTCGCGAGTCGGTGCCGGGAGTTCGTGTCGGACGACATCAGGTGATCGTTGAACCGATCGGCGACGAACTCGCGATCGGCACCGCCCTGGTCGAGGTGGGGACGGCCGGCGTGCCCCCGGTGGTCGTGCGCCTCACAGCGAATGCGTCGCGGCTTGTGCGCGTGCAACTGGCCGATGGCACGCCGGTGGCGGGGGCGATGGTGCAACTCGTCGACCCGTTCGGTCAGCCATTGACCGACAAGCTGACCGTCTGCGCGCTCGGGCAGTGGGGCTACACATCGGCGCAGAAGGCTCTGGAGCTGGCGGTGGCGACGACTGATGCACGCGGTGAGGCGGCGTTGCGTGTTCCCGCGGACCGGTTGGTTGGCTTGTGCTTGCCCGGACCAGTGCATGCCCCGCTGCTCGTCCCGGAGGTCGTGTTTCCGACCGAAGGCCCCTTCGTCGTGACGGTCAGCAAGGGGGCCTGTCTGAAGGGTGTGATCGGTCCGGCCACGGCGATCGGCGAGATTCGGCGTCTGGCTGGCATCCGTGAGGGTGCGGAGGCCCGGCGAGCGCAATGGCCGTTGCTCTATCTGACGCGCGGCGAACCAATGGCGAGAGTTCGTTTTCCTGAGCTGCGCGTTCGCAACAGCATGCAACCTGACGGCACGTTCGAACTCGCCGGCGCACCATCCGGCCGCTGGAATGTCGTCGTGCAGTGTTTCCGCCAGGACAAGGGCGGGCGCGGCGGCACCTTTCTCGAAGAAGTGCGCGCCGTTGTCGATCTCGTCGATGGGCAGACGACCACGATTGCGCTCGATCTCGCGTCGATGCTGCCCGGTGAACTGGAAGGATTGGTCGTGCACAACGGCGCGCCGCTGGCGGCGACGCAACTGAGCCTGGAGTGCCCCCTGGGCAAGGTCAACGAAGGCGAGCAGCAGTCATTCTCTGAGCAGGTGACGACCGACGGCGACGGCCGCTTCCGCACCACGATCCGCCGCGGCGAGATTCGCCTGTCTTGGGGCCGTTCGCGCGACGACCAGTCCTGGCTGGCGTTGCGAGCCAGTGAACTTGCCGTCGTCATGGATGGTCAGTTGACTCGGCAGACGTTCACGCTGCAGTCGGGCACGGTGAAGATTCGCCTGCTTGATGCCGCTGGCGCCGCTGTCGGCAAGGTCGCGATCGAACTGCGCGATGCGGCAGGGATGCCTCGTCTGACGTTGCCGCGGACCGACGATGCGGGCCTGGTGGAGTGCGAGTGTGAAGTCGCGTCGTTCATCGCATGGGTGCTGCCGAAGCGGTTGCAGGACCAGAAGGCCCTGAGCGATTTCTTCCAGGCGCACCCCGGCACGTCGGATCCGACGGCCACCGTGCGGATGAACCTGGGCACCGTGACCACGCGCCTCGGCGAGACCGTCGAACTTGAACTGCGCCTGCCCGCCGGATGGGAGAAGTAGAGCCCCCATGAAGATGATCCCTTGCCTTGCCGTCGCCACCCTGACCACCCTGACCGTGTCGGTGGCGCAAACGCAGGCCGCAAGCCGCCGCTTTCCGACCGCGATCCATCTAGAAGACACTGCCGAAACGTCGGCGAACGTGAGCATGGGCGACCTCGACGGCGATGGCGATCTGGATCTGGTGTTGGCGAAGGGCCGCCACTGGCCGCTGGTCGATCGCGTGCTGCTCAACAGTGGGCGTGGCGAGTTCGTCACCTCCGATCTCGGCCCGATCTCCGACCGGACTTACTCGGCGGTGCTCGCGGATGTAGATGGCAACAAGACGCTGGACCTGGTGGTCAGCAACGATCGACCGGACGCCAAGTTGATCTATCTCAACGACGGCAAGGCGCGGTTTCGCAAGGCTGGCACCTGGGGCGCGCCGGAGTGGACGACCCGCAATGCGGCGGTGGCGGACCTCAATGGCGACGGCAAGCTGGACATCATCGCCGCCAACCGCGGTGGCATGAGCGCCGTCTGCCTCAACAACGGCGCTGGCGTGTTTGATGCCGCACCGTGCGTGATGATCGCCGCCGAATCTGCGACCAGCATCATCACCGGCGACTTCAACAACGACGGCACGATCGATCTGGCCGTGCCGCATCGCGACGGTCGCCAAAGCCGCCTCTTCTTCAACGATGGCAAAGCCGGGTTCGAACGCACCGCGGCGTTTGGTCCGGCTGTGACCCAAGCCCGTGCAGCCGCGGCCGGCGATCTCAACGGCGATGGTTGGCTAGACCTGGTGGTCGGCGATGAGCGAACGGGTTCGCGCGTCTATCTCAACGACGGCAAGGGCGCGTTGGTCGTCGGCGAGGCCCTGGGTGCGGCAACGCTGGCGCCAGGCGCGATCGTGATCGCGGACATGAATGGTGACGGACGCGCCGACGTCGTCATTGGGCATGCCGGAGCGCCGGGCACGGTGTGGTTCAACGACGGGAAGGGCCACGTCTTCACGCCGGTGTCGTTCGGCGATGGCAAAGGCGCCGTCTACGGCGTGGCCGTCGGGGACCTCAACGGCGATGGGTATCCCGACCTTGCCACCGCGCGCAGCGACGCCCCGAACGTGATGTTCTTCAGCGTCAAGTGAGGACCGCTCGCGCACGCAGGCCAAGGGGTGCCGCCTGGGTGCGGTTG
Source organism: Planctomycetota bacterium (assembly GCA_947444055.1). GTDB lineage: Bacteria > Planctomycetota > UBA1135 > UBA1135 > UBA2386 > UBA2386. The sequence continues at coordinate 2,035 of CANEYR010000182.1, read as the reverse complement.
CGGTGCGGCCGCTGCCATGAATGGATCGTTCCTGCAGCCAGGGCCGCAACCGTATCCCGCCATCGCTGCCTCCAGCCGACTTGCGCGCCTGCCGATGAGGTTATAACTTAGTGGCAACAATGGATCCGCGCATGATGGAACTTCGGCTTCGACGCGTCGGCAACTCGTTCGGTGTCATCTTGCCCAAGGAGGCCCTGGAAGCCCTGGGTATCGCGAGCAAGGAAGGCGAGAAGCTGACGCTCGCCAAACTGCCCGACGGCGGCCTGGAACTGCGGCACGTCGACGCGAAGTTCGAGAAGAAGCTCGCTCTGCTGCGCGACACCATGAAGCGCTACAAGAACACGCTGCGAGCGCTGGCGAAGTGACCGCCGACCCGGAGTGGCTGACGAAGGAAGATGTGCTGCTCTTCCACGGGCAGCTGATCGCCGCCTTTGGCGGTGCCGATGGAACGCGCGACGAAGGCTTGCTGGAGTCGGCCCTCGGACGCCCCAAGCACGTGCGAGCCTACGAGACGGACGATCTCGTGGAGCTCGCGGCGACCTACGCGCATGCCATCGCGCGCAACCACCCCTTCGTCGATGGCAACAAGCGGACTGCGTTCGTGGTCGTCCGGGTGTTCTTGGGCTTGAACGATGTCGCCTTCGATCCGCCTGAAGAGGAAGCGGTCGTCATGATGGAGGCGCTCGCGACCGGCGAGTTGACGAGGAACGAGTTCGCCTCCTGGGTCCGCAAGTACGCGAAGTGACCGGGGAAGTGCTGCCCGGCACCTGGGGTGCGTTCGCTGTCGAAGGGTCGGTGGTAGGGCGATCTGGCCGCCCCGCGGCCCGTCAAATCACGCTACCGGTCCACGTTGGTCCGCCGATTCGCAATAGACTGCCGACCGCCGCGTAGCCGCGCGCCGCTGCTCAATCCGCCATGGAACTGATCCTCATTCTGACCCCGATCTTCGTGTTCGTGCTGCTGAAGATGGTGATTGACCATCGCGCCACGGCCCGCGCTGACAACATCCGGTTGCTGGAGGAGGCTCTCAAGAGCCCCCATCTCGACCGCGCCATGATCGAGACGCTGACCTATCAGCTCACCGGCAATCGACCGCAGAAGGGGCCGGGCAAGCTGCTGGCGTTGGTGCTGGGGCTTGGCTGGATCGCGTTGTTCACGGGCATTGGCATCTGGGTCTCGGGCGAGATGACGAACTGCAGCGGGATGATCATGGCTGGCACGCTGACGGGCGTGATTGGCTTTGGTCTCGTCACCTATCCGTTCGCGCTGCGTGAACTCGAGGCGCGGCGTCAGCCGCAGTGAGGTAGGTCATGAGTGGTCGCGAATACGCAATGTTGTTCGGCTTCGGCGGGTGCCTGATGGCGCTCCTCGTGTTCTTGGCGAATGCGCACAAGCAAGCGACGTCGCTGCGCACGCATCGGTTCGACGCCCTGATGGCGGCGCTGCGCGACCCGGCGACCAATCCGGTGACCCGCGATGAGTTGTTGCGAGCGTTGGTTCGCGACCACCACGGTTCGCTGGGGTTCCTGTGGCAGCGTCTGCGCAATCCAGCCACGTGGCGCACGCTGTGGTTCAGCATCGGCTGGTTGTTGTTCATCGTCGGCGGTTCGTTCTTCGCGTTCGGTGCCCTTGGCGTCATCGATGGCGTCGACCGCAGCAGCGTGTTGCCCGTGGGTGTGCTTGGCTTTGCCATGCTGACGTTGCCGCTGGCGCTGCGCGAATTGACACGCCGCGACCGCCGCGCCGCCGAGACCTGAACCGCCGCACGACGAACGGCTCAGCGTGACATGCGGGCTCCGACCCGCTTCGATGGCGTCCGTGACCCTTCCCGCCGTCGCCGAACTGCAACAACGCGCCGCGGACCTGATGGCGACTTGGCGCGTCGTCGACACCGCGATCAAGGTCGTGTGGAACGACAAGCTGACGACGACCGCGGGCCGCGCTTTCCAACGCAATGGTCGCATCGAGCTCAACCCGACGCTGCTGGCGCGCGCCCCGGAGCAACTCGCCATGGTGCTCACGCACGAAGCGGCCC
>CANEYR010000181.1 GCA_947444055.1 Planctomycetota bacterium | reverse complement strand
CGTCGCTTCAGACTCACGGCACGCTGAACGCCAACAACCAAGCTCTGTGCGGGGTGAAGGACATCTCGCGGACAGGCATCGGGATCGAGACGGGGCAACCACCCATCCCGGGGCAGGCTGTGCTGCTGCGGCTCGCTCTGGACGATACGTTTCACGAACTGAAGACGCGGGCCACGCGAGTGCGGCGGCGCGGCCAGAGCAACTTCTTCGAAGTCGGTCTCGATTGGACCCGATGCTCGGCTCCAGAAATGGCGTTCCTGGATGCGGTGCTCGCCGTGGTCGAGCAGCAACCGCTGGTCTGAACTCGATTGCGCGCCTGGTTCGCTGGCGCCGCCGCTGCTCAGTCGACCAACGCCTGCATATCCGCGGGCAGTGGGCACTCGATCGTCATGTCCTTCCCGAGCATCGGGTGAAAGAACCGCAGCGAGTGGGAATGCAGTGCGTGTCGAGCGAGGCCCAAGCTCGCTTTGTCTTCGGCGGCGAGGGTGCCTTCGATCTGCCGCAGAAACATCTGCTCGTCCCCGCCATAGAGCTTGTCGCCAACCAGCGGGCAGCCGATCGCCGCCATGTGCACGCGAATCTGGTGTGTGCGCCCCGTTTCGGGATAGACGGCAAGCAAGGCGCAGCGATTGTTGCGACGCTGAACGCGATAGCGCGTGACCGCTGGCAGTCCTTCGCCGGATGTGCTCGTGGTCAACTTGAGGCGCACCGCCGAGGTCTTGTCAGGCACGATCGATAAGTCGATGGTGCCTTCGGCCAAAGCAGGGCAACCGCGAACAACCGCGAGATAGCTCTTGCTGACGAGCCGATCCTCGAACTGGCGCCCGACCAATTGATGAAACTGCTCATCGAGCCCGACGGCGACGAGCCCTGAGGTCTCAAGGTCGATGCGGTGCAGAAGGCGAGGGACCACGTCGCGGGCAGGTTCGTCCGGGCGGCGGTAGCGGCGATGCAGTTCGTGGATCAGGGTGCCCGACAAGTGCCGCCCCGATGGGTGAACAGCCATTCCAGGCGGTTTGTCGACGGCGAGCATCCACGCGTCTTCGTAGAGCACGCCGAAATCGACCGCGACAGTCGCGTCAGGCGCCGGAGTCGGAGTCGGCGGCAGCTCCACCACGATGGTGTTGCCGATGCGCACACGGCGGGAAGCAGGCACTTCACGCCCGTCGACGCGAACGAGACCCGCGTCGATCATGCGATGAATGTTGGCGCGCGACCGCCAAGTCAGCACCGTCGCGAGCGCCACGTCCAGACGCTGGCCATCAAGGCCCGCGTCGACCAACAACTTCACCGACTCAATCGGCTTGCTGAAATCGCGTGGCGCGTCTCCCGGGAACTTCGGCAACATCGGCGAGCCTTGCTGCTCGGAAGAGGCACGTCGCTCACGAACGAGACGCTGACGAATGGGACGGACGAATGGGACGGACGACCGAGGCTCTCTCGAACTCGACGAGACCCCGAACTAGGCGACCCCCGAACTAGACGAGACTACGAGTCCGACTTCTGAATCGTCGTATCGGCCGTCAACGGATCGAAGTCTGGCTGATCCGAGTTGCGACGATCGTTGGTCTTGCTCGACTTCGAGCGACGCTTCTTGTTGTTGCGTCCAACCGGTGCACCACCACCGCGCTTGCGTTCGGCCATCACGATGTTGCGAATGCGTTCCCGCTCTTCGCGACGACAACGATCGCTGGTCTTCTCGTGGTAGGCGTACTTCTTGGCGAGACGGAAGATACCGGCGTAGTTGCACTGACGCTTGAAGCGACGAAGTGCAGCCTCCAACGGCTCGTTCGGACGGACCTGGACTCGGATCATGCGAAAGGGAGGATCGCGGGGAGCAACAGACACAAACCCGTCCTGGCGCCGGTTGGCACCGGCAAGCCACGTCGCCTAAGGTGACGAGGCCCCTGGACGGGACAAAGGGCGCGACACCATACCGAATCACGCCCCAAGGGCAATGCCGCCGTAGAACGCCGATGACGAACCGCAACGAGGAACGCGACGTGGTTGTGCAAGGCACGATCGAACGCTTCACATTCCGCAACCCGGATACGGGATGGGCCGTCCTTCGCTTGCTCGACGAAGCCTCGGGAACGCCGGTGATCGTGGTCGGATCAATGTCTCAACTCAAGGAAGGACAACGACTTAAGGTGTCTGGAAAGCAAACCACGCACCCTCGCTTTGGGACTCAGGTGCAGGCCGAGACCTTCGAAGCGATTGCACCTTCGAGTGAAGAGGGCATCGAGGCCTACCTCGCCTCCGGCCTAGTGCGAGGCATCGGGCCGGCGACGGCGCAGAAGATCGTGCGGGCGTTCGGCGTCGATACACTCCGCGTCATCGAGGACGAACCCCACCGACTGCGGGGCGTGCGCGGTCTCGGCGAGCGGCGTGTGGAAGAGCTTTGCCAAGCCGTGCGGGAGCAGAAGGACCTGCAGGGTGTAATGGTCTTCCTTCGCACACATGGGCTTGGCCCAGGGCTGGCCGCGCGCATCGTGAGGCGCTACGGCGCGAGTGCTTCCGCGTTGGTGCAAGCCAACCCCTTCCGCCTCGCTGACGAGGTGATCGGCGTTGGCTTCCGAATCGCGGATCGCCTCGCCGGGCAAATGGGGATCGCACCGAACGCGCCAGAGCGACTCGATGCGGCGCTCGAATTCTGCTTGGGCCAGGCGGCGAAGGATGGCAGCTGCTTTCTCACCGAAGCGGACTTGGTGCATCGCACGTCTGAATTGCTTAGCTGCGCCGAAGAGCCGCTGCGTCTGCGCGTGCCAGAACTTGCAGCAGCGGGGCGTGTCGTGCGTCAGTTGCCACCAGGGCCTGCGCTGCTGCACGAGAATCCCCTACCAATCGTCTATCCACTCACACTGGCCCTTGCAGAAGATGGCACGGCGCGGGCGCTCGATCAGTTGTTGCGCCGCGACTCTGGCACCTTGCAGATCAGGGCGCCAGCTGCCGTGCTGTGGTTCGAGCAAACCACGGGCATGCAGCTGCCCGCGGGGCAACGAGATGCCTTGGTGCGCGCGCTGACACAACCGGTTTCGGTCATCACCGGCGGCCCCGGCGTCGGCAAGACGACTATCGTTCGCGCGCTTGTGCAGATTCTCGCCCAGAAGCAACGCAAGTTGCTGCTGGCAGCACCAACCGGTCGCGCCGCCAAACGCCTTGAGGAGTCAACTGGACACGCCGCGTGCACGCTGCATCGCCTGTTGGAGTTCACCCCGGGGCCCAGTGGGTTCACGCGGAACCACACAAACCCGCTTGAGGGCGACATGTTGGTCGTCGACGAAGTGTCGATGCTCGACGTGCAGTTGGCCTACGCACTGCTGCAAGCGGTGCCCCCCACGATGACTCTGGTTCTTGTCGGCGATCGCAATCAGCTGCCGTCAGTCGGGCCCGGCAACGTCCTTGCCGATGTGCTGGCGAGCGGACGAGTCGTCACAACAGCGCTGACCCAGATCTTTCGGCAGCAACGAGGGTCGGACATCGTGCGAGTCGCGCACGGCATTCTGAGTGGACAGATCCCGACATCTGGGGGCGAGGGCGGTGATTTCTTCTTTGTCGAGACTCAGAACGCAGCTCACGCGCGTCTGATCATTCGCGAAGTCGTTACGCAACGCATTCCAAAGCGCTTTGGCCTCAACCCGCTCACGGACATTCAGGTGCTGTGTCCGATGTACCGCGGCGAAGTCGGAGCCAACTCATTGAATCGCGATCTGCAGGACGTGCTGAATCCGGGTGAAGTTGAGGTTGAGCGAGCGGGCCAGCGCTACCGCGTTGGCGACCGAGTGATGCAGATCCGGAATGACTACGACCGCGAGGTGTGGAACGGTGACGTTGGCCGAATCTCTCGCCTTGACACTGGCGCGGCCAAGGCCTTCGTTTGCTTCCCGGAGCGCGAGCACGAGTACCGCTTTGAGGACCTTGGCGACTTGGTGCCTGGCTACGCGATATCCGTTCATCGCTCACAAGGCAGCGAGTATCCAGCGGTCGTCATGCCAGTCACGACGGACCACTTCATGATGCTCCGGCGAAGCTTGCTCTATACGGGCATCACTCGTGGCAAGCGGTTGGTGGTTTTGGTCGGATCACGCAAAGCCTTGGAGATAGCCGTCCACAATGCCGACAACGGCCACCGCAACTCGGGCCTTTGCGAACGACTTCGCGACCAGTTGCGAGGCGATGGAATACGAACGAATCCGGCACCTCGCCATCCAGAGTCGCGGCCCTAAGGGTCCGCCCAAGAATAACTTGGCCTGAAAGTGCGGAGAGCTGACAGAAGGGAGCCTGCACGGCACGCGGCTGGCAGTGGACGGATTGGCTTGAGGAGTAGCCTGGGCAAGGAATCGGATCGCAATCGTTACCTCCAGGATCTCCGTGTCGTAGTGTTGCAACTACGCTTCGCGTGCCAGATGCGAAGCGTGGAGCCAACAGAATGCGAACAGAGACCTTCCGAGCCAGCGCCCTCGTTCCGATGTTCCGACGCCGCACCATCGCGACCATGGCGGAGCTAAAGTCCACCCTGGGTACGAGCGTCGACATGACCGTGTTCCGCAAGCTCAGGACGATCGACTACATGACGAGCTACTCGCATGGCGGCCAGTACTACGCACTGCGGGAGTCTGCGAAGTTCGACGGGAAGGGGCTCTGGTCTTGTCGCGATGCGCGCTTCTCGCTGCACGGCACCCTGTTGGACACCGCCGCGGTCTTTGTGGAGCAGGCCGTCGTCGGCGTCTTCGCCGCGGAGCTTGCGGAGGCGCTGGGCGTCGAAGTGAAGGACGCGCTTGTGAAGTTGCTGCGCGATGAACGCGTGACCCGTGAACGCCTGCCGGGTCGGTACCTCTACTGCTCTCCTGATCCAGCGCGACGCCGGCAGCAAGTGGCGCGCAGGCACGCGGCGTTGCCAGAGGAGCCGTTCAGTGACGTGCCCAGGCCGACCTCCAAGCCCTCCGACGAAGCGAGAGCCGCGATCATTCTGTTTCTGAGCAGCCTGAACGAGAAGCAGCGCAGACTGTTCGCCGGCCTCGAATCGATGCGCATGGGGAGAGGCGGCGACCAGCGCATCGCGGAATGGACCGGTTTGGCCCTGCACACGGTGGCGAAGGGCCGGCACGAGCTGTTGTCGGGTGACATCTAGCTCGGTCGCATCCGTCAGCCAGGTGCGGGTCGTCGTGCTGTGGAAAAAAAACGCCACGGGTCATCACGGCCATCGAGCAGTTGATGGTGCACGACACCGCCGGAGATCCGATGACTGGTCTGCGGTGGACGCACAAGACGACCGAGAAGATCCGCCGACAACTTTGCTCCATCGGCATCCGTGTTTCGCGCAGCACGATCGCCCGTCTGCTCAAGCAGCTGGGCTATTCGCTGCGCGTGAACCACAAGCAGATCGCACGCGGCAACCCCGAGCATCGCGACCGTCAGTTTCAGTACATGAAACGACTCCGGACATCGTTCGCGCAGAGCGGCCTGCCAATCGTCAGCGTGGACACCAAGAAGAAGGAACTCGTCGGACTGTTCAAGAACCCCGGCGCCGCCTGGAGCAAGGAGCCGACCAAGGTCAGCGACCACGACTTCCGCAGCGACGGCAAGGGCATGGCCGTGCCCTACGGCGTGCTCGACCTTGGCGCCAATCGCGGCCACGTGTCCGTCGGGGTCTCCCACGACACCCCCGAATTCGCCGTCCATGCGTTGGCTACTTGGTGGGCTCGCGCGGGCAGCAGGCGCTATCCACACGCCGACCACCTGCTCATCCTCGCCGACAACGGCGGCAGCAACGGCTCGCGTGCCCGCGCCTGGAAGATCGAGTTGCAGACGCGGGTATGCGACCGCTTCAGCATCGCGGTCACCGTGTGCCACTTCCCGCCGGGCACCTCGAAGTGGAATCCCATCGAGCACCGATTGTTCAGCGAGATCAGCAAGAACTGGGCAGGGCACCCACTCGATTCCTACGAGACCATCCTGAATCACATCTGCTCAACCAAGACCACAACCGGCCTCCGCGTGAAGGCCACCCTCGATCGTGGTGACTACCCAATCGGTCGCAAGATCACCGCCGCCGACATGGAAGTGCTGCACCTCAAACCGCACCACACACTGCCCGACTGGAACTACACGCTCACTCCAGCAACGGCTTCCGCATGAGCAACATGCCAAGTTATTCTTGGGCGGACCCTAAAGGCCCAAAGCCGCATGCACAGCTAAGGCCGCCGACGAACGGTTGAGGGTGTAGAAGTGCAAACCTGGCGCGCCCTCTCGAAGAAGCGCGCGGCATTGATCGACGGCCCATTGCACGCCTGTCGCAACGACCGCCGAGGCATCATTCGATACGATCTTCAACCGCCGGTAGAGCTCTTGAGGAATCCTCGCACCGCACATCTGTGTGAAGCGCTCCGTTTGATTGACGTTCGTGACGGGCATCAGTCCTGGCACGATCGGAATGCTGATGCCGACGGAGCGGGCACGCCTCACGAAGGCCCGATAGTCTTCATTGTCGAAGAACAGCTGCGAGACGAGAAAGTCTACGCCGTGCCCAACTTTCGTGACTAAGTGAGCGAGGTCTTGCTCCAGGTTTCGTGTCTCAACATGTCCTTCTGGGTAGCACGCTGCACCAACACAGAAATCCCAGGGCTGCTCGCGAATGAAGGCAACGAGTTCCGATGCATACCGGAAGCCGTCCGGGATGGGCTTAAACTCCGTCTCGCCCTTGGGTGGATCCCCGCGCAGGGCCAAGACGTTCTGCACCCCGCCGTCGTGTAGCCGACGAAGGGTTT
>CANEYR010000180.1 GCA_947444055.1 Planctomycetota bacterium | reverse complement strand
GTGTCGCGGCAGCGAGACCGCGGTCACCTCCTGACCGTGCAACGGGTGGAAACGGTAGTGAACGGTGAATCGCGAACTACGGGTATCGCGAGCGAGGGTTGCTGAATGTGCACTTCCATGTGCTGTGGCTGGATGGTGTGTATGGGTGGGAACCTGGCCGTCGCTGCGCTGATGCCGTCGGCACCGGCGGCCGCCATCGCAGCGAACTGGCAGTCGCGACACCGAGGCCGGCGAACCCCACCCACGAACCTCAGCCGGATCGGGTTGGATCCGTATTGCGATTGAGTCTCGATAGCGATAACTTCCTCGACATGAACTTCCCGACCTGCCGCCTGCCAGGCTCCGCCTGCCTGCTGGCCCTGGCCTGGGCCACCGGCGGTCTGCTGGCCCAGACGGGCGGAGCGACGGGGGCAGCGGCGTCGGTCGAGCGGGTCGTGGTCGCGATGGGCACCACGCTCCGCATCGAACTGACGGCGAGCGGCCGCGCCACCGGACTCGCCGCGACCGAGGCAGCGGTGCGCGCCGTCGAGCGCGTCGAACAGCGGCTGTCGACCTGGCGAGACGACAGCGAACTGTCGCGGCTCAACCACGCGCCGATCGACGTCCCGTTCGCGCTGTCGGCCGAACTGCGCCGCGATCTCGAGGCGGCGGCGGCGTGGTGGCGCGCGACCGACGGTGCGTTCGACCCGACCATCGGCACATTGCTTTTCGCCTACGACGTGCGTGGTGCCGGCCGCTGGCCCGACCTGGCCATGCTGCAGGCCGCGCGGCACGACTCGGGCTTCACGCACGTCGCGTTCGCGGCCGACACGCTGGTGCGGCGCCGCGCCGTGCAGTTCGACGCGGGCGCGTTCGGCAAGGGCCTCGCCCTCGACGCCGCGGCGACCGCCGCGCTGGCTGCCGGCGCCAGCGCCGTCACCTTCGACTTCGGCGGCCAGCTGCTCGTCCGCGGTGGCGACACGGAGGTGTGCGCTTCGTTCGCCATCGCCGACCCGAGGGATCGGCACCGCGCGGTGTTGCGCCTCGAGATCCCCGGCGGCAGTGTCGCGACGACGGGCAACAGCGAACGTGGGCGCACCGTCGAGGGGCGCCGCCTGGGCCACATTCTCGACCCTCGCTCCGGCCGGCCGGCCGAGGACTTCGGCTCGGTCACGGTGTGGTGCGCCGAGGCCGGTGCCGCCGATGCCTGTTCGACCGCTCTGTTCGTGATGGGGCCGGACCAGGCGCTGCGCTGGGCCGCGGCCCACGCCGAGGTCGAGGTGCTCGTGCTGCACCTCGTCGGCGAACAGCTCCGCGCCCGCGCGACCCCGGGACTGCGCCGACGCCTCGCGGCGCTCGTGCCCGACCTCGAACTACCATGAACAACCGTCTCCCCTTGCTCGCCACCGCGGTGCTCACCGCCGAAGCCCTGCTCGCCCAGGAAACGGTCGAACAGCGCCTGCAGCGCCTCGAAGCCCAGAACCGGGCCTTGCAGGAGCGGGTGTCGGCGCTGTCGACCGACTTCGAACGCATCGACCTCGGCGGCATCGTGCCACCGCTCGGCGAGGCCAAGCGCGGCGTCGGCCAGGGCGCCGCGAAGGTCTATGACGTGCAGCAGGGGCTGTCGATCGGCGGCTACGGCGAGTTCCTGTTCCAGCAGCGCAGCGGGCGCACCGACCTCGCCGACGCGCTGCGATCGATCCTCTACGTCGGCTACAAGTTCGACGACCAGTGGGTGTTCAACTCGGAGATCGAGGTCGAACACGGCACCACCGCCGACAACAGCGGCGAGGTGTCGCTCGAGTTCGGCTACCTCGACTACCTCGCCAGTGACGCCTTCAACCTGCGCGGCGGCATGCTGCTGTCGCCGATGGGTCTCATCAACGAACTGCACGAGCCGACCGCGTTCCTGTCCGCGAGCCGACCGCAGACCGAGACTCGCATCATCCCGACGACCTGGCGCGAGCTCGGCTTCGGCGCCTACGGCGACCTCGGCGACTTCGCCTATCGCAGCTACCTGCTGACCTCGCTCGATGGCGACGGCTTCGGGGCGAGCGGCCTGCGCGGCGGCCGGCAGAAGGGCAGCCGCGCCGAGGCGGACGACTGGTCGTTGGTCACCAAGGTCGACTACCAGGGCCTGGCCGGCTTGATCGTCGGCGGCTCGTTCAGCTACGGCGACAGCGGCCAGGACAACCTGCGCGGCACCCCGCCTTTGCGCATCCCGGACCTGCGCACTGCGATCGTCGAAGGCCACGTCGACTACCGCACGGGGCCGTGGCAGCTGCGCGCGCTGTGGGCCCAGGCCAAGGTGCAAGACGCCGGCGAGTTCAACGCGGCGACCGGTGGCGCCCTCGCCGACCGCATGGTCGGCTACTACGGTGAGATCGGCTGCGACGTGCTGCGCTGGCTCTGCCCGGGCGCCAGCGCCCAACTGACGCCGTTCGTCCGCTACGAGCAGATCGACACGCAGGATCGGGTGCCGTTCGGCACGTCCCGCGACGCCGACCAGGAAGACGAGATCTGGACGCTCGGCCTCAACTTCAAGCCGGTGCGCCAGGTCGTCGTCAAGCTCGATTACGAGCACTGGAACGACGACTTCGACCGCTTCAACGTGCTGCTCGGGTATGTGTTCTGATGGCCATCCACCGACATTTGGCAGCGTTCCTTGGCCTCGCCGCCAGCGCGATGCCCGTGGCGGCGCAGGGCAAGGTGTTCCTCACCACCGACGAAGCGCTCGCGCTCGCGTTCCCCGGCTGCCAGATCGTGCGCAAGGAGCACCTGCTCGACGAAGGCCAGCGCGCGCGCATCGCCGAGCAGGCGGGGCAGGTGACGCCGCGGTCGATCGTGTTCGCCTACGAGGCGCGGCGCGATGGCGTGCTGGTCGGCACCGCCTGGTTCGACCGGCACCGCGTGCGCTCGCTGAAGGAACTGCTGATGATCGTGGTCGGTCCGGACGGTCGCTGCGCACGCGTCGAAGTGCTCGCGTTCGGCGAACCGGTCGACTACCTGCCGCGCGCGACGTTCTACGGGCAGCTCGTCGGTCGGCCGCTCGACGCCGAGTTGTCGACCAAGCGCGCGATCCGCGGCGTCGCCGGCGCGACGTTGACCGTCGACGCGACCGTCGCGGCAGTGCGGCAGGTGCTGGCGATGCACGCCGTGCTCTATCCGGACCAGCAGCCAAAGCCGGCCCCCGTGCCAACGCCCGCGCCAGCGGGCCAGCCGGCGCCGAAACCGACCACCGAGCCGGCGAGCGGCACGTCGAAGGCATGAGGCGCACCGATGCGGCGCTGACCCATGTCGCGGTCGCGCTGGCGGCCGGCACCGGCTTCGCCTACGGCTGGATGCTGTACTGCGCCGAACCGGCCGACGAGTTCGCGCTCGTCAATCATCCCTGGCAACCGGCGCTGCACCTACTGCACGTCGTCACGGTGCCGCTGTTCGTGTTCGCGCTCGGCCTGCTGTGGCCCACGCACATCCTGCCGAAGCTTCGCAGCGGGGCGCGAGCGCGCCGCCGCAGCGGGATCTGCGTCATGGCCTTGGCAGTGCCGATGATCGCGAGCGGTTATGCGGTGCAGGTCAGCGTCGCTGTGGAATGCCGCACCGCGTGGGCCTGGGTGCACGGCGTCACCTCGGTGTTGTTCACGCTGGTCTTCGTCGTGCACCTCGCCGTTCGCGTCGGGTCCAGACCCACCGCCGCGGAGCCGGGCTGAACAACCGCCCGATCCGACCAGTCCGGCGTTGCGGCGCCGCCCGTCGCCGCCGATCGCCTGGTCGATGCCCGACCCGCTACCGTGGCTACAGCAGCGTGATCAGCAGCATGTCGCTCAGAGTGAAATCGAGTGGCGAGGTGCAGCCGCCCGGCGCCAGCAAATCGAGCGCTTGGGCGCCGACCTGCAGTCCAATCAGGTTTGTTTGTGGCGGCACGAAGACACTGACGCTGGTGGTGTTCAACACCGTGGCGGTGCCCGGATCGACGCCGAGCACGCAGCTCGGGCAAACGTTGACCGGAGCGGCCAGCCAATCGCCGAACAGCAGGAACGGGATGCCCTGATGGCCGGAGATGTCGAGCTGGAACACGCTGGCGAGCGCCGGCAGGCCTGATGGCGTGAGTGTGATGGAACCGCAGCCGGGCAATGAGTGGTTGAAGTAGGATGCCGAACTCAGTGATATGTGGCCGAAGTAGAATGCGCCAACGCCGCCAGCTCCCGAAGGTGGCGTCGGCGTGTGCTCGGTGTGCAACGACGCCATGTAACGCGGCGTGAAGGTGCCGCCGCTGCGTTCCGACGTGATGTGCATGTGTTCGTCGTGACCGAGGTAGCCGTTGACGAGTTCCGGCAGCGACGTCACCGCGAATGCGTCGTTGGCGATGTGCAGCGTCGCCAGATACGGCTCCGTGTTCGGCGAGAAGATCGAACCCCATTGCGTGAAACCGATCGCAAAGCGCTGACCATCGGTGTCGATGCACGCGTCGTAGTGGTTGTCGAAGATGCTGCCACCGAGCAACGCGGTCAGGTTTACGGGGCCTGTGACGGACGCTGTGGTCGCGAACAGCTGACCGATGATGTCGGTGTGCCCGGGAGAAAGCGGTGTCGATGGGAAGTCGCGTTGGTAGACGACAGCGAAGCGTTCGGCGCCCGCGCCAGTGGTGTCGGTCAGCGAACTCACCTCCGGGTTGGTGTCGTTCAGCGATGAGAAGTCGATCAGGAAGTCCAGTGTGCGCACGGCGCCGTCGACGCCGATGCGCGTGCCATGGATGTCCTCATCGGTGGGGCTGTAACGCTTCTGCCAGACGATCAGCCATTCCTGGCTCGCGAGCGCCCCGAGGCCGCAGGACTTGCTGATCGCCGGGTTGCTGACGAACTCGCTGCCCGGATCCAGCCGAATGGCGTTGGGCCACAACAGTGAGCTGTCCGTGCGTACGAGGTTGTAGTAGAGTTCGCCATCGGATGTGCCATCCCAAGTGACACAGTAGCCCGACGGCGCGGACGGGCTCGGGTTGGGGTTGCCGCCGACATCCGGATTCTTGCCGGTCCCGAGCTGATGAATAGGGAACTGCGCACTCGCATTCAGTGTGGTGGCGCCGTTCCAAGTCATTGTGCGCCCCCAGATCAGGCGGATGTTCGCGGTCGGCAGGCCCTTCGCCGCGACCACCAGGAACTGGCTGGCGCCGCGGTGGCTGGCGATCGCTGGCGTTGCCCAGTAGTCGGTGGTGAAGTCGACGTAGCTCCTCGTCACGTTGTTGCCATCGCGATCCACGGTGACCACCGCCACGTCGTGGTCGGTTTGGCTGTAGAGCTCTTCGTGCACGGAGGCGTAGAGCCCGTTGTAGGTGCCGACGTAAGCGCAGTCGGTGTTGGTCTCGTCGGGGTTGGACCCGGTCGACACGGTGAATACGAACGTCATCAGGACGGGGTCGATCGTCAGCGGGAACGTGGCGGTGGCGACGAACTCAGCCGGCACCGTCAAGAGGAGCGACTGGCCGTCGCACGCGCTGGCGACATCGACACGGCGTTGGTGGGCGTCGAACGCGATCGCGCGGCCATAGCGCACGCCGCCGCGTTCGTTGGCAAACGTGAAGCCACCCTCACTGTCGCTGGCGACCGCCAGTTCGGTCGCGACCTGCATGCGCACTTGCAGCGCACCGACCCCGACCGCCGCCGGGAACACGAAGCGCTGCTCGGCGTGATCCTTGGCAAGCAGCCAAGTCTCGACGACGGTGCCGCGGTCGAAATCGACGCGGCTGTCGTGAGCGCGCGGCGTCGCAGCGGGAGACAGCGCGACCTCGGTGGCGCCGGCGACGATCTGGTCGAGTCGCAGGTGCAGGGGAAAGTTGCGCGGCGCGTCGGAGCCGAGGAACGGGATGAAGGCGGTGCCGTCGACCCCGAATGACGCCTTGAAGTCCTGGCCGCGCGCCCAGACGGTGCCGTCAGCGGCAACGTCCACGAACGGGCGGGCGGCGGCAGCGGCGGGCGGCAGCGGCGAGATGTTGCGGCCCACCTGCTCCGACGACGATTGGGCGGCGGCCGAGAGTGCCATCGAGAGGGCAACGAGAACGGGAGCCGCGATCGAGCGGCGGGCGGATCGAGTGTGCATGCAGGTTCCTTTGTCGGCCGCCTGGAGGGGCAGCTAGGTGCATGAGAACCAGCGGCACTGCGGACCGAACACAACAAGCGAAGTAATCTGACGCGAAGCTCGCGCGGGTGCTCGGGTCGCTGGGCCTGCCTTTGGCGGTTCCGGAGCAAGCGGGTGGCCGGGCACCGCCGGCGGGGGACGGGTTCGCCGAACGCAAAATCGGCGCGGTCGAGGCGCAGGTCACCCTTGCGCTACTTGTCGTCGGGACCGTGGCAGGCGGGGAAGCGTTCGTGGACAAGGCAGCACCTCATGCGGGTTGAGAGCCGCTTGGAGGTGGTGCTTGGAAGGAAGGCTCGAAGGGCGCGAGTGTAGCCGGTGCAGCCTGCGCGGCGAGTCAGCGCTCGTAGCCGCCGAAGATTGTGGTGCCCGCCACCGACTTCGCGAAGAACTTCGCCTTGATCGCCAAGTAGTCCGGATTGGCGAAGAAGGCTTCCATCTGCGTCTTGCTGCTGAAGTAGATCGCGAACACGCGGTTGATCGGGTGCTCGCTCGCCGACTTCAGCACCTTGGCGACCGTGAAGTAGTAGCGAAACCCGCCGCCGTGGGCCGCGAGCAGCGGGCCATCGCGGCGCGGTAATGCTGGCCAACCGTCGCGCGACGAGATCGTGCTGTTCATCTTGGCGGGGCGGAGTCTTGGGTGTCGTTCCCGCGCACTCGACTCGGTATGCGGCATGCGTCTTGCCAATGGCGCCATCCATGAAGGTCCTTGTTGCCACAGCGTCCCTTCTCCTCCCTGCCTTGCTGTCCGCGCAGGCGGTGAGCGGATAGGCGTTTCAAGCAGCGGTCCCGGACCACCCGGAACCCATTCCGCCAGTCTGCCGCACCTGCGCACCCTCGTCCAGCCGGTCACTCGCGCCCGATCGCGCCCATTGCGCGCCCGTTCGC
>CANEYR010000179.1 GCA_947444055.1 Planctomycetota bacterium | reverse complement strand
TGGAATCGATGGTGGAAGCCCTCGCGATGTCAGGAACGCAATGCGTCACCGTCGCGGTGCGGCGGCTGCAACTCGGCGTGCCGCAGGGCAAGACGTTGCTCGACTACCTGCCGCGCGACAAGTACGTGCTGCTGCCCAACACCGCCGGCTGCTTCGATGCCGAGCACGCGATTCGCACAGCGAGGCTCGGGCGCGAACTCGGCATCGGCGACTTGGTGAAGCTCGAAGTGCTGGGCGATCCACAGACGCTGCTGCCAGATCCGGTGGGCACGCTGGAAGCCGCGAAGGTGCTCGTGAAGGAAGGCTTCGTCGTGCTGTGTTACACCAGCGATGACCCGGTCATGGCCAAGCGCCTCGAAGAGGTTGGCGTCACTGCCGTCATGCCGGCGGGTGCGCCGATCGGCAGCGGCCAGGGCATTCTCAATCCCAACAACCTCCGCATCATCCTGGAGCGCGCCAAGGTGCCCATCGTGGTCGACGCGGGGGTTGGCACCGCCAGCGATGTCGCGATCGCCTTCGAACTGGGCGCGCACGGTGTGCTGCTCAACACCGGCGTGGCGTCGGCGAAGGATCCGGTGCGCATGGCACGCGCGATGAAGGCCGCTGCCGAAGCGGGGCGCGATGCGTTCCTTGCCGGGCGCATCGGCAAGAAGCTGTACGCCAGCGCCTCGTCACCGACGAGCGGCGTCATCGCTGGAGAATGACGTGTCGCCAGCCGCCTTGCTGGGCATGCGGTTCCTCTGCGCGTTCGCGATTCTGGCCATAGCACCGTACGTCTTCTTGGACCTGCAGGTGCAGCTTGGCTGGTTGTCGTCGACCGCGAACGCCGCCAGCTCAATCGAAGCCAGCATGCTGGCCTGGCTGTTGACGTGTGCGCTGGTCGTCGCCTTCGCGTGGTGGCAACCGCCGGGACTGCCGTGGCGGCCGGTGCGCGCTCGATCGGTGGTCATCGCCTATCTGCCGTTCGTGTTCGCGTGGATTGCCGTCTTGCTCGCGTATCTGTTCGTGGCTCGCGAGTGGGGCCTCGAAGTGCCAGCGCAACGCGAACTTCGTCAGCTCGCGGCCGGCACCCTGCCCACTGCCAGTTGCTGGCTCGTGGTGCTCGGCGTGACGGTGGCAGCACCGGTGGCCGAGGAACTGGTCTTCCGCGGCTACTTGCAGAATGCGCTGCTCGGTGGTGTGTCGCCGCGCGTCGCCATTGCGATTTCGGCGGTCGTCTTTGGCGCCGTGCACCAGCTTCCGTACGCGGTGCCGGTCGGCCTGTTGGGCGCCTTCTTCGGTTGGCTCGCCGTTCGCCATGGCAGCCTGTGGCCAGCGGTGATCGCCCATGCGCTGCACAACACGACTACCGTTGTCGTCACCGTTCTTTGGCCCCAGTCCCTCGACCTGCTGTATCCACGATGAACCCCGAGCTGCGTGATTTCCTGGTGCACCCGGACATGGTCGGTCGCTTGCGACGGCGTGGCGAGGCCATGGTGGCTGACAACGCGACCGTGGTTGGCGATGTTCGCCTCGGTCGCGACGTCGGCATTTGGTTTGGCGTGACCATGCGCGGCGACGACAGCTGGATCGAGATCGGGGAAGGCAGCAACGTGCAGGACAACACGTGCGTGCATGTCGACATCAACGCCCCGCTGCGCATCGGCCGCGGCGTCACCATTGGCCACGGCGTCATCGTGCACGGGGTCGAGATCGGTGACTACGCACTGATCGGCATGGGCTCGATCGTGCTCGGTGGTGCGCGCATCGGCGAGTACTCGCTGATCGGGGCGGGGGCCCTGATCAAAGAGAACGCTGTGATTCCCCCGCGCTCCGTGGTGCTCGGCATGCCCGGTCGCATCGTTCGGCAGGTCACGGACGAAGAGATGGAGGGCATGCGCTGGCGGGCGCGCCACTACGTGCAGCGAGCCCGCAGTTATCTGGCGGCCGACGCCGGTGGCTGAGGTCAGCAGTTCGCGCTGCCACGGGGCGAACCGCACGACGTTTCGTGGCAATCTGTCGTTCCCGTTTCGGCGAAGCGCAGCGGTGCAATCGGTGTGCTACGCTTGCCCGTCCGCGGAACCCGTCCGTTCCCAATCGCTATGAAGAAGCCGATCTCCCGCCGTCTTGCCCTGCTTGCCCTTGCCGTCACCGCCGCCTGCGCCCGCCATAGCGGTGACATCGCTGGGCTGGCCATCGGAACGACGCCGCGGTTTGAAACGCGCATCGAGATTCCAACCGGCACCAACACCCACGTCGACTATCGCATCGCTGACTTCGACGGCGACCAGAAGCTCGACATGGCGGTGATCAGCTTGACCGGCGAACTGCGCGTGCTGCAAGGCAACGGCTCGTCGCTGGTGATCGGCCAGGAGCAGCAAGTGAACGGCCTGCCGGTGTGGATGTCGGGGGCCGACTTCGACAATGACGGCGACCAGGATCTGGTGATCGTTCGCTCGGTTGCCAACTCGACCGATCTGTGGCTCAACGATGGCACGGGCACGTTCACGCAGGGCGCCTCCCTGGCGGTTGGGACGGATGCGCTGGCGGTGACGGTCGGCGACTGGGACGGTGATGGCAACGCCGACGTCGCCGTTTCGCGCCCGTCGGCGCCCGAGATCGTGGTCGGCTTTGGTGATGGTGGCGGTGCCTTCACGAACACGCAGCTCATCGGCCTGCCCGGTGGCGGCCAAGCGTTCAATCTGGCGACGGGCGATCCGACGCGCGATGGTGCCCCCGATCTGATCGTCGCCGACCCGACCCTGTCCCGCGTGCTGATTTTCCCAGGCACCGTGGGTCAAGACCTCGGCACCAACTACTTGGAGCTCGACGTTCCCGGCGTCCCTGGCGCGGTTTCGATCGGCGACCTCAGCGGCGATGGCTTGCCGGACATGGTGGTCTCGGCGTTCGACGCCAACAAGTACGTCGTCATCACCCAGATCCTCGGCGAGGACGGCTACAGCAACAGCTACAGCTACGACTCGTTCGACATCCCCGTGCCGGCGCGTCCGTCGGTGTCGACGGTCGCGGACGTCACTGGTGATGGACTGCCGGACTTGGTCGCTTGCCTCGCGTTCAACGCGTCGATGTGTGTCGCCCCGCAGGTGCAGGGTGGCGGGGTCGGGCCGCAGTTCTTGCTCGACTCGAGTGGTCTGCCGCTGCGCCCCTTCGTCGGGGACTTTGATCAGAACGGCAAGGCTGACTTGTTCGCGCTGTCAGGCGGCGGCGACCGCGTGAATCTGTGGCTGGCCAAGGACAGTGGTGGGCTGGCTGGCGCGCGCAGCTACCAGAGCGGTCTCCCGGCCGCATCTTGGCTCGAGGGCGGTGACTTCGACGGCGACGGCGACTTCGAAGTCGTCACCGGCAGCAATGATGCCGCCAGTGTCGCCTTCCTTGGCAAGAACGCTAGCGGCGGTCTCGTCAACGAATTGACGTTGGCGATTGGCGCGGCGGTCTACCAACTCGAAGCTGGCGACATCGACGGCGACGGCAAGCTGGACCTGGTTGTCGGTGTGGCTGGCGGCCTCAAGCTGCTGCGCAACCGTTCGACGCCTGGCGCCTACGACTTCGAGGTGCTGCCGGGCTCGCCGACCACGATCGCCTCCGGCAACTATCCGTTCGGCATCGCCCTCGGCGACTTTGACCGTGATGCGGACATCGACATTGCGTTGTGCGACTACGTCGGTGGTGGCGTGCACATTGTTCCTGGCACCTCGACCCCGTTCGTCTTCGATGTCGAGACCGTGATCGCCGTGGGTGGCGGGCCGGTCGATGTCGTGGCCGCGGACTTCACCGGGGATGGTCGGCAAGATCTGGCGGTGTCGCGCGCCAACCAAGCGGACATCCTGGTCTTGCGCAACGACAACGGCTCGTTCGTCAGCTTCCTCAGCATTGCCGTTGGCCAGTCACCCAATTACTTGGTGACCGCGGACTTCAACCGCGATGGTCGCGCCGACCTAGTCGTCAGCAATGCGTCCTCGGGCACGGTGTCGGTGTTGTTCGGCAATGCGAGTGGCTTCACGGGCCAGTCCTATCCGGCCGGTGCTGCTCCGACCGCATTGCTGGCGCGCGACCTCTCCAACGATGGCATCCCGGACATTCTGGTGGCGTCGCTGCAGAGTGGCGACTTCCGCGTGATGGTCGGTGATGGCACCGGCAGCTTCCCGCTGTTGCCTAGCTTCCCTGGCACTCTCGGTGCCTCCGATGCCGTGCTGCAAGACATGGATGCCGATGGGCGCCCCGAGTTGTTGATCACGAGCCTGATCACGAACCGCGTGTCGCTGGTGCACAACATCACTCAGTGATTCTCCGAGTGATTCTCCTAGCGATTCTCCTAGCGATTCTCC
Source organism: Planctomycetota bacterium (assembly GCA_947444055.1). Taxonomy (GTDB): domain Bacteria; phylum Planctomycetota; class UBA1135; order UBA1135; family UBA2386; genus UBA2386. The sequence continues at coordinate 2,715 of CANEYR010000179.1, read as the reverse complement.
CAGCGAATCTCCGAGCAACGAGCCACTAAGGACGCGCGACGTGACCGACGAGTTGATGGGGGTGATCCTGGCGGCCGGCAAAGGTACGCGCATGCGCCCGTTCTCCGAGCATTGGCCCAAGCCCATTTTGCCGGTGCTCGACAAACCGCTGATGGCTTATCAGCTCGAGATGATGGCCACGATGGGCATTCGTCGCGTGGTGATCGTCATCGGGCACCTCGGCCACGAAGTCGTGCGCGCGCTCGGCGATGGCAGTCGCTACGGCGTCTCGATCCGCTATGTCGAGCAGGAGGAAATGCTCGGCATCGCGCACGCCGTCTCGCGGTTGGAAGCGCACGTCGACTGCCCATTCTTCTTGTTCCTCGGCGACATCTTCTTCGTCACCGAGAACCTGCCCGCGATGCTCGATCGCTTCCAACGTGGCAAGCTCGGTGGCGTGCTCGCGTGCAAGCGCGAGCCCAACCTCGAAGCGATCAAGCGCAACTTCGTGGTACTGACGGACGCCGCTGGCGTCGTGCATCGCGTCATTGAGAAGCCGCGGTATCCGCGCACCGATTTGAAGGGCTGCGGCATCTACCTGTTCGACTTGTCGTTCTTCGACGCGGTGCGGCGCACGCCTCGCACCGCGATGCGCAACGAGTACGAGATCACCGACTCGATCCAGATCTTCCTCGACGATGGCTACAAGGTCGAAGCGGCGGAAGTCGTCAAGGCGGACATGAACGTCAGCTACCCGGCGGACCTGCTCGACCTCAACTTGCTCTTGCTGGAGCAGAGCGGCAAGCCCGAATGGTTGGCGCCCGACGTCAAGGTGGCGCGCGGCAGCAAGGTGCTGCGCAGCGTCGCCATGGCGGGGGCGGAAGTCGCGGAAGGTTGCGAGCTGGTGGAGTGCTTGTTGTTCCCCGGCGCGCGCGTGCCAGCCGGGCGAGTGCGGCGTCGTTCCATCTTCACCGCCGACGCCGAGATCCGCTGCGCACCCGACGACGCGTGACGTAGCATGCGCGGCCATGTTCGCCGCTTTGCTGCTGGGTGCGTTGGGTTCGGTTCTTCTGGCGCAGCAGGATCCGCAGCCGGCCCTGCTGGGCGCTGAGTTGCATCTGCAGAACGGGGATGTGCATACCGGCACCAACGAGCTGTGGCGCGGCACCTTGAGTGCTCGCTACGGCCGCATCGACCGCACTTCAACATCCCACGACGGGGCGGTGACGATCGATCTCGCCGGCGCCTTTGTGATGCCGGGGCTCCAGGACGCGCACGGCCACTTGCTCGGGCTCGGCAGTTCACTTTGCGAAGTCAACTTGGTCGGCACGCGTTCGTTCGCCGAAGTGGTCGACAAGACGAAGCAAGCGGCGGCAAAGCTGCCGAAGGGCACGTGGGTGCTCGGCCGCGGTTGGGACCAGGAGGACTGGGCTGAGAAGGCGATGCCGCACCATCGGCAGTTGTCGGAGGCGATTCCGGATCACCCGGTGTGGCTCGTGCGCATCGATGGCCACGCTGGGCTCGCCAACGAACTTGTGTTGCGCGGTGCTGGCATCGAGAAGGGCGCGCAGTCGGCAAGTGGTGGCGAGATCCTGTTCGACGGCGATGGCCAGCCGACGGGTGTGTTGGTTGATGAGGCGATGAATGCGGTGCCGCGGCCAGCCCTGGCCGCCGACCAGTTGCGCGAACGGCTGCTCGCCGCCCACGCCGAGTGTTTGCGCCACGGGCTCACGTGTGTGCACGATGCGGGTGTCGGCAAGGACGTGCTCGAGCAGATGGTGGCGCTGCACAAAGCCGGGCTTTGGCACCTTCGCACCTATGTGATGCTGGCGCCGACGGAGCGCGAACTGATCGAGCGCGGCCCTTGGCAGACGGCCGATGGTCTGATCGTCGTGCGCGCCGTGAAGGCCTACTCCGATGGGGCATTGGGCTCCCGCGGCGCCAGTTTGCTCGAGCCGTATGCCGACCGCGCTGGCCACCGGGGCCTCGTCTGCATGCCCAAGGGAGCCGTCTTGCAGATCGCGCAGCACTGTGCCGACCACGGCATGCAACTGTGCGTGCATGCGATCGGCGACGCCGCCAACCACGCGGTGCTCGATGCCTACGCCGCTGTGAAGGTCGACGACAGCTTTGCCGCACGCCGCTTCCGGATCGAACACGCGCAGGTCATCGCCGCGGCCGACTTCGAACGCTTCCACCAACTCGGCGTGCTGCCGGCGATGCAGCCAACGCACCTGACCTCTGACATGCCGTGGGCGCCCGAACGCCTTGGTCCCGAGCGCGTGTTGCGTGCCTATGCGTGGCGAACGTTCCATCGCCTTGGCGTCGTGGTGCCGTTCGGCAGCGATTTCCCGGTCGAATCGGTGGATCCGCGCAAGGGCCTGTTCGCGGCGGTGACGACGCGTGGCGAGCACGGCGGGCCCCCTGCCGGGTATCGCCCGGACCAGAAGCTGTCGCGGGAGCAGGCGCTGCGCGGCTTCACTCTGCATGCCGCGCATGCCATGTTCGCCGAAGGCAAACTCGGCACCATCGAGCTTGGCAAGCTCGCGGACTTCACGGTCTTCGATCGCAGCCTGCTGACGTGCGACGAGGCCGAATTGCTGCAGGCGAAGGTGTTGCTGACCGTGGTCGCGGGTCGTGTCGTCTTCGACGGCCGCCAGAAGTGACGCCGGTCGCCTAGCTGAAGATTGCCTCCGCCGTGGCTCGCCATGCAGGGCTCAGCTACAAAGACTCGCC
>CANEYR010000178.1 GCA_947444055.1 Planctomycetota bacterium | reverse complement strand
CGGGCAAGTGAAGGCTCTCACGAACTGCACGACAGAGCCGAACAGCCAGGTTTGTTGCGGGCCCAGTCCGGTCGCTTCTGCGCCAACTCCGCGTGCTCCGGTTGGTCGTCGAACGGCCGTTCCATCACGGTGAGCAGGCGCACGCGGCTCGTCGACCGATCGGAAGTGACCCGGGGAAGGATGGCGCGCGCGGGCACCGCGCCACTGATTCGGCTCGCCTGCTTAGCTCGACTGGCCCGGCCCTGTGCCAACGATCTCAGGTGCCGTTGATCTCCGTCTGGAAGCGCCGCACGGTGACGATCACGTCGTCGAATGCCGGCGGCTCCCCGAAGAACATCTCGCCCCGCATCGCCGCGTAGTCCTTTCGCCAGTCGGCTTCCTGCTCGGGCAGCGGGACAAGCCGCAGCCTTCCTCGCTGCATCGTGTCGTAGTCCATCCATGAGTGGCGGAAGAACACCCTGCGGTGCGCAACGATCCGCTCGAGCAGACCGGCGTCGGACAAGGCTGCCGTGGCGACGCCCTTCTCGATGAGACGGTGGAGATCGTAGTAGTGACGCGACATGCGCGGCTTGCGTCGCCTGTCCGCCGGGCGGTAGGTCTCCTCGTGCAGCAGCAGCGCCTTCTCCCAGAAGGTTCGCCGCGGTGCGACCGCCCTCACCACGACTTCGCTGCCAATGAGCAGATCGGGGAACACATCCGCAAGCATCGGTCGGATGCGCGGCGATTCGTGCGGTTCCGTGTCGGATCGGGCGCCGAGTTCGATCTTGACGAGTGGCGCGATGTACCTCGACCGATCCGGGAACACCGTCGGATACCGGAACATCAGCGTCTGGCCCTCTGGGTCCTCTTCCGGCGTGGCGAGAACGAGCGACCAAACCTGCCCTGGCAGGCCGGCAGCGATGCGATCCCGGAGCGCAGGCAACAGCGACTCGCGGATCCGTTCCCGGCACGCGTCCCGAAGTCTTTGGAGCTTCTTGTTGCCGAGAGTGTCGCCGTGAAACCCGAGGAACGAGCGGTCGATGACGAGGTCGATGTCCTCGGAAAACCGCTCGATCAGTTGCCAGCACTTCGACAGGGACGTGCCGCCCTTGAAGGTCAAGTGCGGTCCCCACTCCGCAAGCGAGAACATCTCGCGCAGGATCCACGTCACCCAGAAGTCCTTTTCGATGCTGACCGCCGGCAGCCCGAGTCGCGGAGCGGCTGCTTCGCACGCTTCGCGGCGGCCGTCCGTCGAAGTCAGGAAGGCCTGCATCAGGGGGCCTCCGCCGCCGCCACAGCCCGCATCACGTCGGCGATCCAAGCGGGTGCATGGCGCACGTCCGCAGCGAGCTGGGCGCGGGCCTTTGCATCCAGCGATGCCCTCAGGGTCCGCACCACGTCAGCACCGACGTTCTTCCTGCCGAGCCAGCGCAGTGCTTGGATCACGAGCCCGCTCAGGCGTCCGGCAGTCGCCATGTTGCGTGGCGTCGTGTGCCGGAACGTGATCGTCAGCTTGTCGAGCCGGACCTCGCGCTCCGGGCCATCGGTGAGGAAGACGATGCGCATCGGGACCTGCGTGGAGAGGCCGAGCCGGTTGGCGGCGTAGGCGCCTGTCGGTTGCACTCGGACTCCATCGCGCTCGGCCACCGCCTTCACGACCGACTCGACGGACGGCCACAGCGGACCGATGTGACGGCTCTGCCGCGGAATGTCGTACAGCCCACGCGCAACACGACGCATCTTGCCGGCCGCCACGAGCCTCGACAGAGCGGTGTCGACCGCTTGGCGGGCGCCGACATCTACCAGGTGTCCTGGCGTGACGACCGCGCCATGGCCGAGGTCTCGGACCGCTCTCAGGATCTTGCACTCCGTACTCTCAGGACGATTGCCCACGCGGTCCATGTAAGAAAAAGTATACCTTATTTCTTACGGACTCAAGGACAGCCAGGAGCACTCGTGCAGTTGCAAGGTTGTTCGGTGGGTCGGCGGGCAAGTGACGGCCATCACGAACTGCAGGACAGAGCCGAACAGCCAGGTTTGTTGCGGGCCCAGTCCGGTCGCTTCTGCGCCAACTCCGCGTGCTCCGGTTGGTCGTCGAACGGCCGTTCCATCACGGTGAGCAGGCGCTGCACCTTCGTGAAGTCGCCGACATGTGCGGCGTCGATCGCATCTTGAGCCAGCCAGTTGCGCAGTACGAACTTCGCGTTGGCGCGGTCCATGGCGGCCGCGATCGCGGTGGGCGCGGTGCTGTCGCTGCGCACGCGGCGCCACCAGCGCTGCAACCACTGCAGGCCGGACGCGAGGTGTTCGGGCGGCACCGTGCCGTAGAACGCGTGCTGTAGCTCGGCGGGCAGTTCGGTCGGTTCGTCGCGAACGACGACGTGCGACAAGCTGCGGAAGAAGATCGTCATGTCCGTCTCTTCGCCTTGCAGCCAAGTGAACATCTGCTGCAGCAAGTCGCTATCGCCGCGGCTCGCGTCGAATCGCAGTCCGAGTTTCGCCGAAAAGCGGCGCGTTGCTTCTTCCCCGTAGGTCGACTGGTAGAGCGTCAGAGCTTCTTCGACGACCTCTTCACTGCCTTGCCACAGCGGGCGCAGCGCTTCGCCGAGTTGCGCGACGTTCCACAGACCGACGCCCGGTTGGTTGCCAAAGGCGTAGCGCTTCTGGTGGTTGTCCGTGGTGTTGGGCGTCCAGCCGAGATCGAAGTTGTCGATCCAACCGTAGGGCCCGTAGTCGATCGTCAGCCCGAGCATCGACATGTTGTCGGTGTTCATCACACCGTGAACGAAACCGACCGCCTGCCAGTGAGCGATCAGGCGAGCGGTGCGATCGGCGACTTCGCGCAGCAACGCGGCGTAGCGGTCGAGGCCGGTGCCACCGAGTTGCGGAAAGAAATGGCGCAGCGTGAAGTCGGTGAGCGTGGTGAGCAGGGCAAGGTCGCCGCGTGCGCTGGGCAGTTCGAAGTTGCCAAAGCGCAGGAACGACGGCGCCACCCGGCAGACGATCGCGCCGGGCTCCTGCTGCGCGTTGCCGTCGTAGAACATGTCGCGCACGACGGCGTCGCCAGTCGCCACCAAACTGAGTGCGCGCGTCGTCGGCACGCCGAGCCAGTGCATCGCTTCGCTGCACAAGAACTCGCGGATCGACGAGCGCAGCACCGCGCGGCCATCACCACGACGCGAGTAGGCGGTGGGGCCAGCGCCCTTCAGCTGCAGTTCGGCGAGCGCTCCATCGGGGCGCACGAGTTCGCCGAGCACGATGGCGCGGCCGTCGCCGAGCTGACCAGCCCAGTTGCCGAATTGGTGGCCGCCGTAGTTGGCGGCGTAAGGGTCCATGCCAGGAAAGACCGCGTTGCCGCCGAGCATGCGCACCGTGTCGGCAGCAGTCATCGTCGCCGCATCGAGGCCGAGTTCGGCCGCGAGCGGTCGCGACCAAGCCACCAGCGATGGGTTGGCGACGGCGGTCGGCATGACCCGCGACCACAGGGCGCCGACCACTGGGCGCGCGAGCCGGCTCGCATCGGCATCGCCGGGCAACTCATCGAGGAAGCGTCGGCGGAAGGTGTGGGCCGACGGGGCAGCGTTCATCCGGGGCACCATACAGGACGCAGACCGGGTCGCGTCGCTACGCTGGCCCGCGTGGTGTTCGTTCGCAGCTTCTCGCCGGTCGCGCGCGCCGATGCCCGCGTCCTGATTCTCGGCAGCATGCCGGGTGCGGCGTCGCTGGCGGCGGGCCGCTACTACGCGCACCCGCGCAATGCGTTCTGGCCCATGCTCGCCGAGGTGTGTGGGTTCGCGGTGAACGCGTCGTACGAGCAGCGGCTGGCGGCGGTGATGGCGCGCGGCATCGCGCTGTGGGATGTGCTGCAACAATGCGAACGTGAAGGCAGTCTCGATGGCGACATCGTGGCGACCACGGCGACCGTGAACGACTTCGCGACGTTCCTGAACGCACATCCGGGCATCACCCGCGTGCTGTGCAATGGCGGCGCGGCGTTCTCGCTATTTTCTCGGCGCGTCGTGCCGAGCCTCGCGGCCCTCGGGCGATCAGTGCCAGCGGTGCAGATGCCGTCGACGAGCCCGGCGCATGCGGCGTGCACCTTTGCGCAAAAACTTGCGACTTGGCGCCGCCACCTTGCAACATGCCTCGCATGAAGTCCGCGCTGCTTTGTTGGTCGCTCGCCGTCGCCGCCGTGGCGCAAGAACCGCGGCTGACTCATGGCCCATTCCGCGGTCACGTCGATACCGAGGCGATGCACGTGTGGGCGCGAGCGGAGGGGCCTGGCGCGTTCACGCTGCAGCTCACGAGCCTCGCCGACGGCGCGCTGACCATCGCCACTGCGGTCGCGGCCGCTGAGCACGACTTCGTGTTGCACTTCACGGCCAACGGTTTGACGGCGGCGCAGGCGTTCTCGCTGCGCATCTTGCAGGGCGAGCAGGAAGTGTTCACCGGCGGGCCATGGCTGACGGCACTGCCCGATGACGCCAGCACGGCGACGATCGCGTTTGGCTCGTGCTCGAGTGACAAGGGCTTCGTCGAACAACCGATCTGGGGCCGCATTCTCGCGCGTTCGCCGCAGGCGCTGGTGCTGCTCGGCGACACGCCATACATCGATCTCGGCACGGTCGAAGCGCGGCGACGTCGGCACCGCGAGTTCTTCGCGTTTGCACCGGTGCGGGCGACGTTGCAGAGCGTGCCGACGTGGACGACGTGGGACGACCACGACTACACCGCCAACGACGAGTTCGGCGCCGTGAAGGGCAGCGAGACGGCGCGCCCGGTGTTTGTCGACTACCACGCGCACGCTGGCTACGGCGATGGCGAGCGCGGCATCTACACGCGCTTTCGCCAAGGGCCCATCGAAGTATTCGTGCTCGACGCGCGAACGTTTGCGGACACGGAGCCGTCGGTGTTGGCCCCTGGCGAACGCACGCTGCTCGGCAAGGCGCAGACGCAGTGGCTGCAGCAAGGACTGCGCAACTCGACGGCGACCTTCCGAGTGCTCGCCTGTGGCATGGTGTGGAACGATGGCGTGCGGCCGAACAAGAAGGACTGCTGGGGCAATTGGCTGCCCGAACGCGACGCGCTATTTCGTTGGCTTGGCGAGCAGCGCATCGGTGGCGTCGTGCTGGTGTCGGGCGACGTGCATCGCAGTCGGGTGATCCTGCATCCGACCACGGCGCTCGCTGGCTACGACATTCCCGAGTTCGTGACGTCGCCGTTGGCGCAGAACGTGCTGGAGTCCAACAAGGTCGACGTGCCCGGGCTCGTGTTCGATGCCGGCGAAGCGCACAGCTGTTTGTTCCTTGGCGCGACGCGCGCAGCGAACGACGACGACTCGATGCTGCGAGCGGTGTTTCAAGCCGGCGACGGCCGCGAGTTCCACGTTCGGGAGTTGCTGCGAGCGAGCTTGCAGCGGGCGAATGCTGCTGTGCACTATCGGCGGGCGGTGGCGTTGATGAAGGCGGCGTTCGGGGATGAGTACGATCGCCTGCCGACGTCGGATGTCGCGAACGAGAAGATCGAGGCCCAGGTTGAGGACATGGTCGCCGCCCCGTGGCGCGCGGCCGTCAAGGTGGCGGAGCCGGCCCTGGCCGAGTGGTTGGTCGCGGTGAGCATCGACCGTTGTTGGTTTCGCGAGCCAGCCAAGAACGACTTCAACTCGGAGTTCCTTGCTGACTTGTTGCGCGGTCTGTTGGGCCTGCAGCAGGTGGTCAAGGCGCGCTGTCTGCAGGCGGTCGCCGACGGCGACATGCAGGTTGCGGCGGATTCGATCGCAGCGCTGCTGGCCTACGCCAGTCATCTGCAACAGGGAACGAGCACCCTGCCGTGGGCGATCGCGGCTGAGATCGAGCAACAATGCGCGTCGCTGCATTCCTGGCTGCGGCAGCGGGCCCCTGTCGGCACGGCCGCCGCGGCCGTCGAGTCGTCGCGGGCCGCGATCGCACGGCATCTGGGGACTCGCCCAGGCCTCGCGGCGGTGGGGGTGGTGGCGCGCAACGAAGTGTTCCGGTCGTTCGAAGTCTCGCTGCGAATGTTGGCCGGGGGGAAGGATCGCAAGGCCGTGTTCGCGCGCGAGCTTGGGGTCGATGTGCGCCGACACTTCGTGACCTTGCTCGACCCGTTGTTTGCAACGTGCGATGCGATCGGCGAGTCGCTGACTCCCGAAGTGGCGGCGCAACTGGCCGTTCGCACAGGCGAGTTGGTCGCGCGCCGCGCCGCGCGCTCCAAGGCGTTGAAGGCCCTCGGTGACAAGGCGGCGGACGGCGCCGCCGACGTCGATGCCGCCGCCGACTTGGCGCTGCTGCTGGCGACGATGCTGGTGCCGAATCTCGACGGCCTGTTGACGGAAATCGACGCCGCCCACCGCACTCTCGTTGCCGCTGCGAAGTGAGCGGCGAGCAGCACGTGCGGTAGGGCGGCTTTACCGAAGTGCGCAATGCCAGCGTCTACGCGCGGCGCGCATGGCGTCAGGCAACCTCCGGCGGCGATGGTTAGAGTGATCGCCCCCTCTGCCCCTGACTCCCTACCTCTCGCACCGAATGATCCGTTCCTGCACTGGGGCGCTCGCCGCGCTCAGCTTCGCCGCGTCCCTGTCCGCCCAGACTTTCTCGTATCCCGACTTCAGCTCGATCGCGCAGCTAAGCCTGCTCGGCACGACCGCGCAGAGTGGCACGGCGATCCGCCTCACCGCGAACACCAGCAACCAGACCGGTTGGGTGTGGCGGCAAGGGGCGACGCCGGTCATCAACGGCTTCGACACCACGTTCACGTTCCGCATCACGCCGCCGATCGTGGGCACCAAGGCCGAAGGCATGGCGCTCGTAATCCACGACGATCCGATGGGTGTGGCGACGATGGGCGGCACCGTGTGGGGCATGGGCTACGGCACTGGCTCCAATAGTGCGGTTGGCATTCGCAACTCGATCGCGATCGAACTCGACACCTACCTCGATCCGTTCCTGAGCGATACCAGCGCCAACGAACTGACGATTCACACGCGCGGTGCGCAGGGCAACCACGAGCACGAGCAGTACTCGATCGCGCGCAACACGCCGGCGACCATCCTCAGCAACGGCCAAGTGCACTCGCTGCGCGTGCGCTACGTGCCTGGCACCATCGACGTCTTCGTGAATGGCGCCGCGGTGCCCGCGATCTCGCGCG
>CANEYR010000177.1 GCA_947444055.1 Planctomycetota bacterium | reverse complement strand
TTGCCGCGCGGCGATCGCTCGCTACCATGCCCCCTCCCCCGGAAGCCCCTGGCTTCCACGTTCGATCCGGGTCGGAGCGTAGCGCAGCCTGGTAGCGCACCTGCATGGGGTGCAGGGGGTCGCAAGTTCAAATCTTGTCGCTCCGACCAATTTCTAAGTCCCGTCGAGCGGCGCAGTAGCGCCGAACCGGTCTTCGGACCGTGCGATCTCTGAACCTCGCTCTCACGACAGTCCGCTGTCGTGGAACGCAACCAGAACGCACGGAGCAACGAAGATGCAGAGCACGAACGTTGGCGCCGCCATTGCGGCGATCCCCCCGACCGGGAAGAAGCAAGGACGAGGTCGCCGTCGGCGCAGGAACGCGGTGCCCGCGCTGCACCAGCACAGTTCCGGCTAGGCCCGCGTGGTTCTCTCCGGGCGCACCTACTACGTCGGCAAGTTCGGCACGTCCGAACTGCTGGGCAAGTGGGAGGCGGTCGCTCGTTTCGCATTGAGCGAACAGTCGCGCTGCAGAAGGCGTACGAGCAGGACGCCGAGTCATGGAAGTCTCAGGATGGCGACCGCGGGCCGAAACCATCGCCCCCCCGATCCTGACCGCCACCGTACCTTCTCATCCCATCTATTCCCTCCCTCGAGGACTTCTTGTCCCCCTTCGAGAATCACCGGATGCCGTGGGTCGTGCTGCACGAATTGGCACACGCCTACCACGACCAGGTGCTCGGCTTCGATGAGCCTCGCATCCGCGCGGCGTGGCAGCGATTCTGCGACAGCGGCAAGTACAAGTCCGTGCTCAACAGCCCCGGCAACACCCGGGAACACTACGGACTGACCGACCCGAAAGAGTTCTTTGCCGAGATGACCGAAAGCTACTTCGGTTCCAATCACTTCTACCCCTTCGTCACCGGTGAACTGAAGCAGGCCGAGCCCGAGATCTTCGCCTTGATGGCCGATATCTGGGGTCCGCTGCCACAACCGACTCCGCCAAAGGGCTCAGCCAGAAAGTGACGGAACGTCGGTGCCGCGGTCAGGGTATGTCTTCGTGAATGATCGTGCTGCTCTCCGCGTCCCAGCGAAATCGCACCCGACGCATCGGCTCGCGTACATCAAACAAAGTATTGCCGAACTGGATGCGCACACCTGGCCAGCAGGTAGTACGGATCGATATCGAGCAAGTCGCCATGTGGTTGCGCTGGATCTTCGTGAGCTCAACCACCGCCGCGGCCTTCTTCGCCGACGGCACCTGCGGCTTGTCCGTCCTCGCGGCTTCCCGGCGAGCAATCATCTGCTCCGCTGGATCGAGATTGCCAATGGCCAACAGTGTCTGAGCGCCGTTCTCCGTGCCCGCCACCAAGATGTCCACGCTGTGGCGAGCCCGAAGTTCACCGCCAAATGCTTGGCCGCGGCCCTTCAACAGTTTGATGCTCTCGGCGCGTATCCAGCAGTGGGCCACCTGGGCGTCGACCAGCAGATCACCCTCGGCGCAGATGATGGCCGAGGTGGCATGATGGACATGCACATCAGCACCGGAGGTGACTGAACTCTTCTCGCCCATCACTCCCTGTTCGACCCTGACGTTGCCAACCGCGCGTACAGCGCCATCCAGAACGGCCCCGCTGACGATGACATCACCGTTCGCAGTCGCGGCGCCGCCCTCGCGAACGTCACCGGTGACAAGCAGTGAGCCACCGGTGTGTAGATTGCCGGAGCGCAGATCGACGTTGCCGTCATGGCGCCAAAGATCGACCACGTCGATCAGCTTGTTGCCACTCACCATGACGACGCCAGCGCGAACCGCCACGACCTCGCCGCCGACATCCCCGCGCACACCCGGTCCCAAGCGCGGCGCAAAGGGCTTGCAGGGAGGCGAGCGAAGTTCCCGGCCGCGAACGTCGCGGCCTGGCACGCCGCTGGTCGGTGGGACGATTCTGCCCACCCCGGCACCTGCCACGGCCGCCGGCAGCAGATCCCGTTCGCGGAAGTCCATGCGACCATCGGCCTTCGTCGTGCCAGAGCGCAGACTGCTGGCAAAGGCGAGATCAATGAACCCCTCTACGCCTGGCTGCGCCGCATCGCCACTCGCTATCGGGGCCTTGACCGCGAACAACGGGTCTTCGAGTCGCTGACCGAGAGCGCTGACGGCGGCCTTGTCGACGCCGTGCACAACCCCAGCAGCCGTCAACGCTGCCGCAAGGCTGTCGGCCGCTACCTTCGGGCCTGCGACAATGACCACCTCGGCGCTGAGGCCATTGGCAGCAATCACTACACGGATTCTGCTCACATCCATGCATCGGCAGGTGAGACGAAGGAGTTGCGCGGTCCTGAAGGAAATCCAGATCGCCCGCCCGGCATTTGCAGCCGTTGGCCCTCAGCGGGCGCCAGGAAGGCCGTGCCAGCGCACTCGCGCAGAACGACCAAGCAGGTTTTCCTGGCCGTGGCCATAAGGCCGAGGCGCCACAAGGCTCCCACGGCCAGATCTGCCGGCCGGCATCCATGTGGATGCCACTGGTGTCGGCGTAGCGTGCCGCGTCGAGCCACGGCTGCCTGGCGACAACTACTTTTGCGCATCGACGACAATTACTTTTGCGCACGCGAAGCGTGCGAGGCGAAGCCTCAAGAGTCCGGTGCGCAGCACCGATTCCGGCCAAGGGCTGCGGGTTCCCTACCGAGGTCTGTCCTCGGTAGGGCGCAGCCCGAGGCTCTGCCACGCCGCCGCTGCGGCGGAGTGACCCCCTAGGAGTCGACTCACAAGTGCGTGGCCTCGTTCAGTCGCACGCCCGTCGCGTAGATCAGGCTCAGCACCGCACGATGCTTGATGTTCGTCGGCGCGCTCAGCAAGCGTCGCACCTCGTCGACGCTCAGCACCATCGGCAGCTGCCTCTTCACCTTCACGAACGGGATGTGCTCTACCACGAAGTCGCGCGGCGGTAGCGTCACCCGGTAGAAGAACCGCAGCGCGCAGACCGTCTGGTTGAACAGCGTCCACGACACCTTCTTCTCGATCAGGCGCACCTGGAAGGTGCGGATCTCGGCCGGCCCGAGCTGGCCTGGCGGCTTCCCGAACTCGCGCGTGAACCGCACCATCATCGACACGTAGCACTCCACCGTCCGCGGGGAGTAGTTGCGAATGCGCAGATCCTCTGCCATCCGCTCGCGCAGCAGTGACGAACACCTGGGCGACGAACATGCCGAACCCCACGACCGTCTACCGCGGCCCGTTGCTCGTTCGCTTCGTCCGCGATCAGTGGGTGCCCATCGGTCTGCCGGCTTCGTATGTCTGGATCCCCACCTCGCTGGCCGACAACCTCGTCATCGACTTCATCAGTTGGCAAGTCATCGACACGGGCGCGGTGCCGCCGAGCTCCACCTTCTTCCTCACCAGCCGCAGCAGTGCGACCGGCGGCATCTCGCGTGCGTACCTCCTCGGTTGGACCACGACCCAGCCGGCGACTTCCGCGGGTGTGGACGGCAGCGGCATCAAGCTCGGCTTCCTGCTCAACGATGGCAACTTCGTTTCGCACGATGGCAGTTGTGCAGGCTCGTCGGCGCAGAAGCCTGCCATCGGGGCGTTGCCGGGAACGTGGCCCCAAGCCGGCGCGCCGTTCCAAGTCACGCTGACGAACGGGCCGCCCAATCAGGTTGCCGCCCTCGTGCTCGGACTCGATTCGAGCTCCTACCTTGGCTTGACGCTGCCGCTCGAGATGGCGCCGCTCGGGGCACCCGGTTGTCGCTTCTGGCACAGCTGGGAGTTGTTCTTGCCAGCCGTGCTGACCGATGGCTTGGGTGCGTCCTCGTTCACTTTGCAGTTCCCCAACCAGCCTCTGACCGGCGTGCGGCTCTACGCCACGTGGCTGTGCCTGGACCTGTCGGCGAACGCGCTCGGGTTCGTGCCTTCGGGGTTCTCGACGATGATCCTCTGATCGCATGAGTGCTGCGGGAAGTGCCGCGAAAGCCACACGCGGCGTTCACGCAATCTTCATCGGCGCGATCGATGGTTATTGGCATGGATGCCAAGGCTGCTGCGGTCTGGGTGCACGTCGACGACGGGCATCCGGAGTCTGCTGACTACGACAACAACTACGTCTTGGTTGCCGCCGATCACCTGGAGCGGTCGCGCGCGGCTGCATTGCAGGAACGCGTGGCGCCGCCCTACCGGGCCGTGCAGCGCCGGTTCTCGCTAGCCTGGCTTTGGCGGCCGTTCCGTTGATGAGAGATTGATGGAAGGCGGCGGCGCGGCACGATGGCGCCATGGCGAGCGATACGTTCTCTCATCAGCGGCGCGAGTATGGCGACGCCCCGTTGCACGAGCGGGAGCTGCCGCGCGATCCGTTGGTGTTGTTGCGTGACTGGCTGGCGGCGGCCGAGGCGGCGGGCGTTGGCGAGCCAAATGGCATGGCGCTCGCGACCTGTGGCGCCGACGGCCAACCGCACTGCCGCATCGTGCTGATGAAGGGGCTGGCGGCGCGTGGCCTGACGTTCTTCACCAACAAGAACAGTGACAAGGGCGCGCAGTTGGCGGCGAATGCGCGGGCCGCGGCGACCTTCTGGTGGCAAGCGCCGCGCAATCGTCAGGTGCGTGTGGCCGGACGGGTGGAGGCAACGAGTGAGGCGGTGGCGGATGCGTACTTTGCCAGTCGACCGCGCCGAGCCCAGTTGTGCAGTGCGGCGTCGCCGCAGAGTCGCGTGGTCGCGAGCCGCGAGCAGTTGGAGGCCCTCGTCGAGGCGTTCACCGACAAGGTGGGCGAGCAAGACGTGCCGCGGCCGACGCATTGGGGTGGCTACGTTTTGGTGCCGCAAAGCATCGAGTTTTGGCAAGGCCGCGAGGCGCGGCTGCACGATCGCTACCGCTACATCGAGGCGGGCGGGGTGTGGGCGATCGAACGCTTGGCGCCATGAGCACGCTTCCGCGGCGAGAACGGGTTGCGTAGCGTTCGGGAATGACTCGCGTCGCCATGCTCTTGTTCGTCGGTTTGACTGCCTGTGCAGGACCGACTTCGCTGTGGAACGGCCGTGACCTCACGGGCTGGCATGCCGACGTGCCGGCGGCGGATGGCGGGGCCGCGGTCGAGCCGTCGTTCGTAGCGCGCGACGGGCTGCTGGTCAGTGTCGGCAAGCCGGAGGGGCACCTGATCACCGACGCCGTGTTCGAAAACTATCGGCTGACCATTGAGTGGCGGTGGCCAGGGGCCTCGGGCAACTGCGGCGTGCTCGTGCATGCCTCGGTGCCGCGCCGTCTCTACGGCATGTTCCCGCAGTCGATCGAGTGCCAGTTGCATCACGGCAATGCGGGCGACTTCTGGTGCATTGGCGAAGACATCGCGGTGCCCGACATGGAAGCGCGGCGTGGACCAAAGGCTCGCTGGGGCGTCGATGGGGATCTTGCGCGGCGCATCAAGAACCTGACCGACAGCAGCGAGAAGCCGGACGGGGAATGGAACCAGATGGTGATCGAGTGCCGCGGCCGCAGCGTGACGATTTGGGTCAATGGCGACCTCGTCAATCAGGGCGCGGAGTGCACCGCGGAGCGCGGTCAGATTGCGTTGCAAGCGGAAGGGGCCGCCTGTGAGTTCCGCCGCGTGGAGTTGCAGCGGCTCTGAGGTCCGCGGCGACGGCCTCACTTCGCCCGCGGCACGACCTTCAACCGGCTGTTGTCAGTCGATCCATTCGGCGACGAACAGATTGGTCTCGCCCGGCTTCTGGTTGTAGCGATTGCTCGCCCAGACTAGGTGGCGGCCGTCCGGCGAGAACATCGGGAAGGAGTCGAACTCGCCGCTGTCGGTGACTTGCTCGATGCCGGTGCCGTCTTCGTTGATCAGGTAGAGGTTGAACAGCCGCGCGGTGCTGCGGTCGCCGGACTTGGCGGCTTGCTCGACGCCCTTCCAGTTGCTGGCGAACAGGATGCGCTTGTCACCGGGCAGCCAGAAGGGTGCGAAGTTGGCGGCGCCGTTCTTGGTGATCTGGCGGAACTCGCTGCCGTCGCGTTTGCAGACGGTGATCTCCATCAGCGACGGCCGCACGATCTGCTGGCCGAGCAGCGTGGCGTCTTGGGCGGCCTGCGCTTCGTCCTTGGGGAACGAGGAACGCAGCACCAGCTTGCTGCCGTCGTGCGAGAAGAAGGCGCCGCCGTCGTAGCCCTTGCGATTGGTGATGCGCTTGCAGTTGCTGCCGTCCGCTTCCATCGTGTAGACCTCGAGGTCGCCGTCGCGCACCGAGGTGAACACGATCGCGCCCGTGATCGCGCAGACGGTTGCCTCGGCGTCGTAGCCGGGCGTCGTCGTCAGTTGGCTGAGGCCGGTGCCGTCGGCGTTGGCGAGGAACAGGTCGTATTCCTGATGCACCACCCATTGGTAGCCGTGGCCGGTCATCTTGACGACCGGAGGCGCATCGCCTTGGTGGTGGGTCGAGCCGAAGACGATCTTCTTGTCGCCTTGCAGGAAGTAGCTGCACGTCGTGCGGCCCTTGCCGGTGCTGACGAGCTGCATGGCGCCGCTGGCTAGGTCCAACACGTAGATCTGGTCGGCTGGCATGTCGGGCGTGCGGCGCTGCAGGATCACCCTGGTGCCGTCGTGCGACCAGTAGGCCTCCGCGTTCTCGCCCTCGAACGTCAGTTGGCGCACGTTGCGCAAATGCGGTTCGGTCTTGATGGCTTCGACGGGCTTGCCGGCGCCAATCGTGAACGGCTTCTGCGGCACGACTCCCGCTGGCGACTTGTCTTGGGCGCTACAGAGGGCTGTAAGCAGGGAGCAGGCGGCGGCGGCGTGAAGCTTCATGCCGGCATGCTGGCCGGGCCCGAGCGCGCCTGCGTCATGCGAACGTCATTCGCACGTGCGCGTGGGCGAGAGCAGGCTTGGCGCCTACTCAGCTCGAGCTCGTGATCTGACCGACCGTGACTTGTTCGTTGTCCGCCAGACCAAGCAAGCGGCGCTCTGCTGGCGAGAGGTCCGGGAACGCCTTCAAGAACTCGAAGCGATGCTGCTGGACGAAGGTCCGCAGTCGGCGCAGCAACCGTTCGGGATCCGGAATCTGGGTCAGGCCCGAGCGCGCTAGGGCGGTGGCCACACCGCGCGCTGCAAGTCGATCCAACTCCTCCGGAACCAAGCGGTCATCATCGAGCCAAAACTCGGCGCGCACTTCAAAGAAGGTGACGAGGTTGCGCAGGTGCGGCAGCGTGA
>CANEYR010000176.1 GCA_947444055.1 Planctomycetota bacterium | reverse complement strand
TCACGCGCGGTGGCGCGACGGAGCAGATGCCGTCGGACCAGGTTGCGAAGCTCGAACTCGGCGCCTTCCCGGCGGTCTACCGCCGCGTGCTGCGCGACCCCGATGCCATGCTGAAAGTCGCGCGCGAGCGGTTGGCCGCGAAGGATGCGCTGCTGGCGCAAGCCGGCTTCGTCGCAGCGGCGGGGCTGTTCTTCGCCAGCGATGCCGAGGGCCGAGCCAATGGCGCGCTCGATGAGATGCAGAAGGCGATGCCGGATGCGGGTCTGCTGCCGGAGGTCTATCGCTTGCCGTTCGAGCACTATCGCGGTCGCGGCGCCAAGGCGGCGAGTGAGGCTACGGAGGTGGCCAAGAAGTACGTGAGGGCGGCGGCGGCAGGTTCGTGGCCGAGCGGGTTCGCTAACGAGGCCGAGCTGTTGCTGGTGATCGCCGAATCGAAGGATGCGCCGAGTCTGCAGACGAAGCTCCGAGTCGTCATCGGCAAGGTCGCAGGCATTCAGGCGGTCGTGGCTGATCGTGCGCACATCGAGCTCGCGCACAGCTTGCGGGAAAGCAAGGACGTGCAAGCCGCGCAACGTATCTACGAAGACGTTCGCGGCCGTGTGACCGCCGACGAGAGTGCGCGCGCCGGCGCGATGTTGGGCCTTGGCAAGATCCTGCTGGAGACGGCCGCGGCCGGCGACCGCGATGCCGGCCGGCAAGCCATGCTGTGCTTCCTGCGCGTGCACCTTGAGACCAAAGGCGCGTGGCCACGTTTGCGTGCGGAGGCGCTGTATCACGCCATTCTCGCCGCCGACAAGTGGCGCGGTCCCGAGTTCGGCGTCGTCATGGGGCGATGCAAGCGCGTGCTTGTGGATGAGTTCGCCAGCACCGAGTGGGCCGTGAAGGTGCAACGTTGAGCCGCCCCGTGATCACCGGCACGGGTGCTGAGGCGGTGGCGTTGTGGACGACGCCGCCAGCCTGGGACGACCACTTGTTCACAGCGTTCCGGCTGTCGTTCGGATCCCTGTTGCGGCTGTGGTTTCGCATGCGCATCGAAGGGCCAACGCCACCCAAGGGCCCTTACGTGCTGGCGGCGAACCACCGCTCGTTCGTCGATCCGCTCGTGCTCGGTGCGGCGACGAACGCGCGCATCGTCTATCTGATGACCGAGGTGGTTTGGCGTGCGCGGGGCCTTAATTGGTTCTATCGCTGGAATCGCGCGGTCCCGGTCAGTGCGCGCGGCGGCAACCGCGATGCGTTGCGGGCAGCGCGCATTGTGCTGCAACAAGGAAGGGTGCTCGGCATCTTCCCGGAAGGCGGACTGAGTCGGGATGGCTTGCCGATGTTGGGCAGTCCGGGGGCCGTGTCTTTGGTGATGCAAGAGCAGGTGCCGATCGTGCCGGTGGGCATCGTTGGCGCGTTTGAAGCGATGCCGCCCGGCGCCACCTGGCCGCGGCCGCGACCCATCACCATTCGTTTTGGCCAGCCGATCCTGCCGGCCGAGCTCGAGCTGCAGGGTGTTGGGGATCGCCGCATCCGCTTGCGCGCCGCGACGGCGCTGATCATGCAGCGCATCGCGGCATTGACCGGTCAGACGTCGCGCGAGGACGAGTTGGCATTCGCCGAACGCGACCGCGTCGCACCCATTCGCTGAACGGTACCCACGAAGCCTGACGCGGCACGCACAGCTCCGCGCGCAGAGGATTTTCGTGATTTGTGCTCAGAGTTGGTCCGCCAATTCCACTTCTACACCGGAGCACGCAATCCCCGCCGAGACGACCCCAATCGAGGCGAAGGGACATGGAAGGAAACGAGGATCTATGGCAACGAGCGCATACCGAAGCAAAGAACTGGTTGCGGCGATACCCAGACGCGTGGACGCGCAGCCACCAAGAGGACCTGGTCCAAGAAGCATCGATCGCGGCGTGGCGTTGGTCGCACGATCTCAAACACCGTGAACGGTTTTGGGCGGCCGTGCAAACGATTGCGATGCGCATTCGCGGTCGCGCGATGCGCGAGCCCAAGCACGTCTGTGTGTCGCAGGCGTTGGTGGCCGCAGCGACGACGGACTCGAAGGAGCCTGCCGAGCGCTACTACCTGATTGCAGGGC
Organism: Planctomycetota bacterium; assembly: GCA_947444055.1. Taxonomy (GTDB): domain Bacteria; phylum Planctomycetota; class UBA1135; order UBA1135; family UBA2386; genus UBA2386. The sequence continues at coordinate 5,140 of CANEYR010000176.1, read as the reverse complement.
GGCGGGTGCCGACGCCAAGCGCCCGGCCTTGGCTGCAGGGCGCATTGCGGCGACTGAAGGTGATCGATCGGCAACTGCTGCTCGGTTTCTACGAGGGCTTTTGTTGCGCTGAGTTGGCGGAGCGATTCCGCCGTTCGAAGGCGTGCGTGAAGACGCGCATTCATCGTGCGCGTCGTCGCGTGCAGAGGGAGGTCGAAGCGTGCGCTCGCACCGCGGGCGGTTTCGACATCTAACAGGGATAGGTACTTGCAGGAGAAAACCATGAAGATCGTTCTGTCTACGTTTGTGATGTTGGCAGCGTTCGCATTGCCCATTGCCGCACAAAACGGCGAAGGCAATGCCCAGAAGAAGGCGGTGGCCGAGGCGAGCGCTGAGAAGGCGCAAGCGAAGGTCGTCTTGAGTCAGGCTGGTCGGGCCGCGTTGGCCGCCGCCAAGGAAGTCGCGGCGCGCACGCGCGGCCTGCGTGGGCCCGAGCGGGCGCAGGCGCTGGAGGCTGCGGCAACGGCCTACGACAAGGTCATTGCGGGCTTCACGGCGGAAGCACCCGTCGCCGCGATTGCTGCGATCACGGCGGCCGACCTGTGGCGTCAGCAAGGCAGTCTGCCGATTGCTGAGAAGGACTATCTGTTGGCGGCGCAACTCGATGGTCCGCGGTATGGCCAGCGGGCGTTGCTCGGTGTTGCCGACATGCAGCGTCGTCAGAAGCGCACCGACGAAGCGCTCGCCACCTATCAGAAGGTGGCGGCGATCGATCCAAGCAGCGCTCGAGCCCACGAGGCGCGGCTGTGGCAAGCGCGTTTGCTGCAGGGAAGTGAACGCATTGACGACGCGATCCTCGCGTTCCAAGCGGCGCTCGAAAGTGCCGACGCGGGCGCGCAGACGACCGAGACGTGCAACTTCCTAGCACTCGCCTTGCTCGACAAGGGTGACCTCGACGCCGCGGGCCGTGCGATCGAACACGCCGAGCAGAGTGTGACGAGCCTTGAGGAAGAGGATCCGATCGTGCAAGAGCGGCTGAAGAAGGGGCTCGAGTCGATGTCGGCCAAGAAGGCGCTGCAGCGGCTGCGCGACAAGCAGAACGGTGTTGGCAAGGACGCGGCAGGCTTGGAGGAGGGGCGCGCCGGCAAGTAGCGCGTGCCGTTCCGCCGAAGCAGTTTCCATTCCGGCGCACGCCGTTCGCTAGGATGCGGTCATGCGGCATCGCGCGGCATTGCTCTTCCTAGGCGTCCTCACGGCGGCGTGCGCCATTCCTGACACCATCGCGGCGCTCGACGACCGTTCACCGCCGCCGGAGTTTGGGCGGCCGACGTGGGTGCGGGTGTCGGCGGGGGTCGGAGCGTGGGTCGGTGGTGTGCTCGGCGGCGTCGTCTCGATTGTGGCGCTGCCGATCACGTATCCGCTGAGTGTGTTGGCGGAGGACGGCCTTGGCGAACATGCAGCCAGCGAGTTCATGCTGTTTCCTGCCTTGGGCGGTGCCGCCGTCGGTCACGCGCTGCTCGGCACCCCACCCGATGTCGTCGACTGGGTGTTCCGTCGCGCCTGGGTCGGTGCCGCCGATCCAGTGACGAGCTTCGAGTTCATCCCGCTGCCAGCGGCGGTGCTGCCTGAGGCGGTTGTGGTGCCGGTGAAGAAGTAGCGGCGGTGGTGGGCGGGCCGCGTGCCTCCCCATTTGGCGCCGCATCGGCGGCGACCTTCCCGCTGGGCAAGACTCGTGTGCAGGGCTACCCTGCCGCGCCTGCTGCGCGCCCGTAGCTCAGTTGGTTAGAGCGCCTGCCTTACACGCAGGATGTCGGGGGTTCGAGTCCCTCCGGGCGTACCAGTTTCCGAACCGGGGATGGCGGGAAGTCGCTCGCGCCTCCAACGAACAGCGACCCAATGCCAATCTCCCACCAACTGTCGCGGTGCCCGTCGTGCCAACGCTGTCGCTCTCAGCCGCGGCCGTGACCGGCAAGATCGACGTTCGCCCCCCCGTCCTACAGGGAGCCTGACATGCGCCTACTGCACTACCTGGAAATCCAGAACTTCAAGCGCTTCGGCGACAAGCAGCGCATCGAACTCGATCACCCCGCCGTCCTCATCGGCCCGAACAACTGCGGCAAGACCACGGCCATTCAGGCCATCGCCCTCTGGTCCCAAGCCGTCAAGAGCTGGTTCGAAGCCCGCAAGAACTCGAACGCCAAGGAACGGACGGCGACCCCCCTCAACCGGCTCAACATCGTGGCGGTGCCCGTTCGCCGGACGCGCTACTTCTGGCACAACACGACCGTGCGCTCGGGGAACACCGACACCCACATGGTGATCACGCTGGGCGTCCTGCACGAGAACAAGGTCGAGCCAGTGACGATGCGGTTCCGCAACCAGGGCGAAGACCTCGTCTACTGCACGCCGGACGACGCGACGTTGCAACGTCCCGAACTGATCGAGGCGGCCGCGAAGCTCAAGGTCGAACTGCTCTACCCCATGTCCGGGTTGGAGACCGAAGAAGCGATCCTTCGCCCGGGACGCATCGACGTTCTGCTGGGCCAGGGCCAGACGGCGCAAGTGTTGCGCAACCTATGCCTCATCGTCTTCAAGGACACGCCCAACGACTGGCAAGAGATCGTCAAACTGGTCGAACGACTCTTCACGATCAAGCTGGGGGATCCGCAGGAGACGACGCGCGGCACGATCGAACTCTCCTACGAACAGGAAGGTGTCAAGGAACCGCTCGATGTGGCGCAGGCAGGACGCGGACTTCAGCAAATGCTGCTGATCTTCGCGTACCTCTACTCGCATCGCCGGAGCATCCTCCTGATCGACGAGCCGGATGCCCACCTCGAGATCTTGCGGCAGAAGCAGGTCTACGTGCTGTTGCGTGAGATCGCGGCCAAGAACGAATCGCAGGTCGTCATGGTTACGCACTCGGAGGTCATCCTCGGCGAGGCTCTCGACCACAACCTGACCCTGCTGCTGGAAGGGCGCGCCGATGATCTCGCCGCCAAGGCCGACATCCGCAACGCCCTCAAGCACTACGGGGCCGAGCACTACGTCAAAGCCCGTCAACGCGGCTATGTGCTCTACGTCGAGGGCGGGACCGACCTCGACATGCTGCGTGCGCTGGCAGAACACCTGCAGCACCCCTCGACCACTTCCTGGGATGAAAGGGTCAATGCGTTCTACGTGCAGGACAACTATCCAGATCGCAGCCTGAAGTCTGAACTCGAACGCGTGGAGGGAGGGTTCGGCGTCACGCCAAAGGATCACTTCTTCGCACTGCGGGAGATGGTGCCCGGACTCAAGGGCCTCGCCGTTCTCGACAACGACGGCCGGAGTCGCCAGGACGCCGACGAGGGTGGGCTCCGGGTCGTCTACTGGAAGCGCTACGAAGCGGAGAACTACTTCGTTACTCCTGAGGTGCTTCGTGCGTTCGTGGCGGATCACTACCGGGGCATGACGCTGTACCAAGCGATTGGCACAGAGGTCCTCGATGCGTTGACGCGCGAACGCGTGTTCGACGGGAGCGAGTCTGACTTCGCCACCTGGAAGAAGGCGCCTGCCGATGCCGCGCGCTTACTGTGGGAAGCGAGGACCGAACGCTTGAAGCTCAGCGACTACGCGGAAGAGTTCTTTCGGCGGCTGGCGCAGAAACTGGAGCACGCCATGTTGCTGCGGAAGGGTGAGCTGCATCACCTCATCCGCTTCGTCGATCCCGCGTCGATTGCACCAGAAGTTCGGACCAAGCTCGATCTGCTGAGGGGCCTCTTCGAGGGCGCCAACCCGAACGCAAGTGCGTAGCCGTAGGATATCGCGATGCTCCGAGTCGAGGTGAAACCTGACCTACTGCGTTGGGCGCGTGAGCGTTCGGGCAACACCATCGACAGACCCGTCGTGAGCTACCTGCTCGACGCGAACGTCTTCATCGCAGCAAAGAGGCCGCACTAGGCTTCGGCTTCTGCCCCGCGTTCTGGGATTGGCTCGTCGTGCAGAACGGGGCTGGCAAGGTGTTCAGCATCGAGCGGAGCAAGGCCGCCGCACCCGGTTCGTAGGGCGATGGATTGGCCTCCAGGGCCCTCAAATCGAGCAATCCTTGCGATCGAGTCAGCTCGCTCGCTAACCTCTGCCGCCCAATCGGGGTCGACACACAACACAGCATGCTTCACACCATTGGTCTCGGCGTTCGCGTAGGCGCACTGCTCGCACTATCCCTCCTGGCCGCATGCGGCGGCGGTGGTGGCGGCGGCAGCACTCCCCAGCCATCGCCTGTGGCGGCGAACGTGCCTGTCGGGTCGGGACAGGTTGCGATCCAGATGATCGGCACCTGGCAGATCTTCTTGGCGAGTGTGATCGACACCAATGATGCGGGGGCTCAGCCGCCTGCGAACGGCACGACGATCGTGATCGGGCCGGACGGTGTGGCGTCGATCGGCGGCTTGACCGTCAAGCAAGCTGACCTCGAACTGCTGCTCGGCTTCCCGCTCTCGCTCTACGTCAACAAGATCGACGGCAAGACGGTGCTCTACGGACTCAGCTTTGATCGCCGCGTGCAGGGTGGCAATCGAGAAGTCGTGGGGCTCGCCGGCGGCGCGCTGGATGACAACACGATCTCGGTCGAGCAGTTCACCAGCACCCAGAGTCCTTCGGCAGCGGAGGCGGTCTATGTGCGGTCGCGGTACAAGTTGGCGCGCGTGAGCAACGCCATTGTGTTGCCGGCCAACGTGTCGCCGCAGACGGCTCCAGCCACGGCCGCGGGATTGCGCGACGTTTTGCCGCCGCTGTTCGGTCGCTAGCTTCCGCCCGCGCCCGCCGAGCCACTACTTCTTTGGTGCGGGCGCCTCGGGCTTGCCGTCCTTCGGCTTGCCGCCGCCGACTTCGGTGGCGAGGCGAAGCACCTCCGCCTCGATCGCCCGTTGCCACGGCTCCGGCTCAAAGCCCAACGGGCCTCTGGCGCCAGCGAACGCGACCTTGCCGTCCTTGCCGATCAGATAGAGCCGATCCGGCCAGCCGCCGTAAGCGAGCCCGACTTTGTCGTCGACGCGATCGACCAGCGTTGGCATCGGCAGGTGCAGTTCTTCGACGCAGGTGCCGGCGACGTCGAGCCGTTCGGCATCGGTGATCGGGTCTTCGACGAGCCCGAACGTCGACGGCATCTTGCCATCGATCG